>VGSW01000044.1 GCA_016874915.1 Deltaproteobacteria bacterium | reverse complement strand
CTATGTTCTCGTGTCAAAGAGCAAATTAGCGGACTGGGAACCGCGATCATCGATTTTTTGATCCCGGATGCCGATTACAACCCAGTCGAGTTGAAAATGGCTGCCTGAACTTTTTACTAGTTCATCATTATTGGTTTTTTCAAAGAAATTGACGATTAAATTATGCCTTTAATTACGCTTCCTTCACGCCAAGAATGCCTGGCCCTCATGGAGGCCCACGGCATGTTGTCCCACATCCGGGAGCACTCCTTCCTGGTCATGGAGGTGGCCGCGTTCCTGGGACAGGCCCTTAATGATTCGGGGTTTGACCTTAACGTGCCCCTCATCGAAGCCGGGGCACTGCTCCATGACCTGGGGAAGACCCCCTGCCTGGGCACCGCCCGCAACCATGCCCTGTGGGGCGCAGAAATTTTGCGCGGCCTGGGCTACCACGAAGTGGCCCAGGTGGTGGCCGAGCACGTCAATCTGGAAAACCAGAACGGGGACCCCCGGCCCCTGCGGGAGGCGGAGGTGGTCAATTACGCCGACAAGCGCGTCCTCCATACCCGGGTGGTGACCCTGAAGGACCGCTTTGACTATCTCAAGGCGCGCTACGGCCGCACCCCGGAGGCCCGGGCCCGCATCGCCGCCATGGAGGTCAGGACCCGGACCTTGGAAGAGAAACTGTTTGCCCCCTTGCGCCTCACCCCCCCGGACCTGCTCCGGGCCCACGGGGGGGATTGACTCGAAAACTATACTTAGCGTCATAAATAATTGCGCTTCAACATGCTATATTTTGTCATCCTGAGCGAAGCGAAGGATCTCAACTACCCGAAATGACAAGATTCTTCGCTTCGCTCAGAATGACAAAAATGTCGTTTTGCAGGTGGCTGCTGTTCCATATTTTTTGGCGATAATCCTTGTCTTTTGCTGAAAGCTGAAAGCTGCTGCTGATAGCTATATTCAAACCGGAGGGAATCATGAAGAAGATGCGGCTGGCCCTCATTGCTGGAGGCAAATCCGCGGAACGGGAAGTATCGCTCAAAAGCGGCGAGCAGGTGTTCCGCGCCCTGAACAAGGACAAATACGACATCCGGCGCTACGACCCCTTGACCGACCTGGGGAAGCTGGTGCAGGATTCCCCGGAGCTGGACGCGGCCCTCATCATCATGCACGGCCGGGGCGGCGAAGACGGCACTTTGCAGGGGATGCTGGATCTTCTGGGCGTCCCCTATCAAGGCTCCGGAGTCCTGGGTTCGGCCCTGGGGATGAACAAGGAGCTGAGCAAGTTCCTCTATCAAAAGGCCGGCTTGGACGTGGCCCGGGCCATCTTTTTCGATCGGCATGAAGCCCCCAGCCCCCAAGAAATCGCCGCTGAGCTGGGTCTGCCCGCGGTGGTCAAGCCGGTGAACGAAGGTTCCAGCATCGGGGTGACCATCGCCCGCACCCTGGAGGAGCTGAAAGCCGGCCTGGAGGCCGCCTACCAGTATGACCACCGGGTCCTGGTGGAGGAGTTCATCAAGGGTATAGAAGTCACCGGCGGCGTCCTGGGGAACCACGACCTGACGGCCCTGCCCCTGGTGGAAATCTGCCCCTCCGAATCTTACGCCTTTTTCAGTTATGACGCCAAGTACCTTCCCGGAGCCTCCACGGAGATTTGCCCGGCGCGCCTCGACCCGGAACTGACCCGACGGTGCCAGGCCGCCGCGCTGGCCGCCCATAAAGCCTTATGCTGCCGGGGCTACAGCCGCACCGACATGCTGGTTAGGGACGGGAAAGTCCACGTGCTGGAAACCAACACCATCCCGGGCATGACCGCCACCAGCCTTTTTCCCCAGGCCGCCGCGGTTATGGGGCTGGATTTCCCGGCCCTGCTGGACAAGCTCATCGAACTGGCTTTGGAGAAGGATTGAGGGATGGTGAAAAATATTTAACCACCAAGGCGCCAAGACACCAAGATTCACCAAGTACATGATTTCATAGGTATAATAATAGCTTAATCCCCCCTCACCCCCATCCCTCTCCCCGCCCGCATGGGGAGAGGGAAAACCGGTTTACCCACGTTGTCTTCCTGGGAGCATTAAAGGCGTTTCATCTTTATTTCCTCTCAGAAAGGGTTTGGGGGTAAGGGCAGTGTCCCTAACAGCACAGGGTTCCAGGTTCACATGTATCCACCGCGCATTGATTATCAGAAGGAGCTTAATCCGGCCCAGTATGAGGCGGTGACCGCGCCGGAAGGACCGGTGTTGGTCATTGCCGGCGCCGGAAGCGGCAAGACCCGGACCCTGGTGTACCGCCTGGCCTATCTGGTGGAGCGGGGCGCGGACCCCCGCTCCATCTTGCTCCTCACCTTCACCCGCAAGGCCTCGGGGGAGATGCTCAACCGGGCGGCCCACTTGATTCAGATGCCCTTGACCCAGGTGATGGGGGGCACTTTCCACAGCATCTGTTACCAATGGCTGCGCCAATTCGGCGACCGTTTGGGTTATGGGGAGGGTTTCACGGTCATGGACCGGGGAGACCAGGGCGACCTCCTGCACATGCTCAAGGACCGCCTGGGTTTCAAGCAGCTTCCCACTCCATTTCCCCGCAAAGAGACGGTGGCGGAGATCTTCAGCGCTACTGTCAACAAAGACCTGTCCCTGGAGCGGATCCTGGCCCGGGATTACCCTCAGTTCCTGGAGCACCGGGAGCGCCTGGCGCAAATGTCGATGGCGTACCAGGAAGAGAAACGCCGCCACCAGCTCCTGGACTATGACGACCTGCTGTTGGAGGGACGGCGGCTGCTCCAGGAGCACGAGCCGGTGCGCCACCGCCTGTCGGAGCGCTTCCAGCATGTGATGGTGGACGAATACCAGGATACCAACCGCCTCCAGGCGGAATTGGTGCGCCTCCTGGCTTACACCCACCATAACGTCATGGCGGTGGGGGATGACTCCCAATCCATTTATTCTTTTCGGGGAGCCAACTTCCGGAACATCATGGATTTTCCCCGGCTTTTCCCCGGGGCCCGCATCATCAAGCTGGAGGAAAACTACCGCTCCACCCAGCCCATCCTGGATCTGGCCAACGGCATCATCGCCCCGGCCCGGGAGAAATACACCAAGTGCCTCTTTACCCGGCGGCAAGACGGAAAACGTCCCCGGCTCATTTGCACCGGCTCGGAGAACGAGCAGTCCCGGGCCGTGGTGGCCCAGGTCCAGGCCCTACAGAAGGAAGGCATTTCTTTAAAGAACATCGCGGTGCTGTTTCGCGCCGGTTATCACTCCTTCGACCTGGAAATCGAGCTGACCCGGGCGGGAGTTCCCTTCGTGAAGTTCGGCGGCTTCAAATTCATGGAGAGCGCCCATATCAAGGACCTCCTGTCTTTCCTGCGGGTGGTGGCCAACCCCCGGGACGGCCTGAGCTGGAACCGGGCGCTGCTCATGGCGCCCGGAGTGGGGCGCCAGAGTGCCAATAAATTCACCGCCCAGATCAAGGATAATTTCACTCTGGACCAGGCTCTGGCTTTGCTCAAACAACAGCGCCAACAGGGCCTTAAGGACCTGGCCGGGCTGCTGGCCCGGCTGGCGTCGCCCACCAAAAACCTGGTGGAACGCCTCAACCTGGCCCTGGAATTTTATGACCCCATTGTCCGCAGTCGTTATGACGACTTCCCCAGGAGGTTAAAAGACCTGGAACACCTCCTCACCATCACCGCCCGCTACCGGGAACTGCGGAGCTTCCTCAACGACCTCACCCTGGAGCCCCCCAGCAGCGTGGCAGACATCGCCACGCCCCACCACCAATACCTGACCCTCTCCACGGTCCACTCCGCCAAGGGACTGGAATGGGACGCGGTCTTCATCATCTGGGCCGCGGAAGGCCGCTTCCCCAGCATTTATTCCGAGGAGCGGGCAGAGGAAATGGAAGAAGAACGCCGCCTCATGTACGTGGCCGCCACCCGGGCCCGGACCCACTTGACTACATCGGCTATAATAGATACTTGGGAACTACCATCAACTCCCCCTCCCGCTTTATCAGCCACCTGCCCCCCAGTTTGTTGGAGCTGTGGCGGATGGAGGTGGAGTGAGTGAGCAGTGAGCAGTGAGCAGTGAGCAGTAAGCAGTGAGCAGTTTGGCGGTTTAGCGGTTTAGCGGTTTAGCGGGCTGGCAGGTCGGCGGACTAATTTTTATGGGACAGACTATTCATTCGGTTTTCAGTCTGAATAATATGTAAAAATTTTGCTAATCCTGCTAACTGCCAACTGCTAACTGCTATTTGCCAAACCGCCAAACCGCCGGGGCCTATAACTATGGGAAAATGGGAGCCTTTCTATTTAGAAACCCATCGCCAAGGGCGGCTCCAAGAAAAGATTGCCGCGGCTTCTGAGATTTTGAGCCAGTGCAATCTCTGTCCCCGGAACTGCCTGGTGGACCGCCATCACGGGGAGCGGGGGCTGTGCCGTACCGGGGACCTGCCGGTGGTCTCCTCTTTCAACCCCCATTTCGGCGAAGAGGATCCCCTGGTGGGCCAGCGGGGCTCCGGCACCATCTTCTTCACCCACTGCAACCTCTACTGCATTTTCTGCCAGAACTATGAAATCAGCCACGGCGGGGAAGGGGAAGAGATCGCCATTGAAGACCTGGCGGCCATAATGCTCAGTCTCCAGAGGCGGGGCTGCCACAACATCAATTTCGTCACACCCAGCCATCAGGTCTATCAAATTCTGGCGGCCTTGCCCCTGGCCATTGATGGCGGTCTAAAGGTCCCCCTGGTTTACAACTGCGGCGGCTACGACGCCCTGCACACTCTGAGGATCCTGGACGGGGTGATTGACATTTATATGCCCGACTTTAAGTTTTGGGACCCCCAGGTGGCCAAGGACCTCTGCCAGGCCGAGGATTACCCCGATATCTCCCGGCAGGCCTTAAGAGAGATGCACCGCCAGGTGGGGGATTTGGTGATGGATGAACATGGGGTGGCCCGCCGGGGGCTGTTGGTGCGCCACCTGGTGCTCCCCGACGGGCTGGCGGGGACCAAGGGGTGCATGGAATTTCTGGCCCAGGAACTCTCCCCCCACACCTACGTCAACGTCATGGGCCAGTACCGCCCCTGCGGCCGGGCCCATGAGCACCCGTCCCTGAAAAAGTTCCTCACCGGCCCGGAGCACCATGAGGCCCTGCGCCTGGCCCTGGAAGCGGGCCTGACGCGGCTGGATAGACGGGAAAAACTGTTTCGCTGGCTTTGAGGCGTATATTGGCTGTAGAACGCGCCTTTATTTCATTCTTCTTGTTTTACTGAAAACTGAAAACTGAAAACTGTATGTCAATCTATGCCATCGGCGACATCCACGGCTGCCTGGGCTTCCTGGAAGAGCTGCTGGATGAAGTCCAGCCGGACCTCACCCGGGACCGCCTTATCTTCATCGGGGACTACATCGACCGGGGCCCGGAATCCAAAGCCGTGGTGGATTACCTCATCAACCTTAAGAGCCGGTATCCCCGGGAAAACATCATTTGCCTCAAGGGCAACCACGAGGCCATGTTCCTGGACTTCCTCCAGGGAAACGAAAAAGAGCTGTTCCTGTTTAACGGCGGTCTGAGCACCCTCCAAAACTACTGGGGATACGGCTGGGATGGGAAAGGGGAGCTGATCTTGCCCCCGGAGCACGAAATTTTCTACCGGGAACTCCTGCCTTATTACGAGACGCCGGAATACATCTTCGTCCACGGCGGCCTCAAACCCTTCATTCCCCTGGAAGAGCAGATAGAAGAAGATCTCCTGTGGATCCGGGGGGAGTTCATCGCCTCCATGGACGACTTCGGCCGGATAGTGGTTTTCGGCCACACCCCCTTCAAACGCCCCCTGGTGATGCCCAACAAGATCGGCATCGACACCGGCGCGGTGTACGGCAATTTCCTCACCTGCCTGAAACTGCCGGAGGAAGAATTCTTTGCCAAAGGGTTGGGGCTAATCGAGGATATTTGATCTCTGGGTTTCGGTTTTTGGTTTTCCTTTTCGGAATAAAAAACCCATCTCTTGACTTGTACTAATAAATGTATAAAATAAAATTATGGTAGGGTTCAGGAAGGGCAAATCAGTTAAGTGGGCGGCAATAGCTTGCGTCGCGCTGGTATCTTTGCTAACCGTGGCCGAGGTGGTGGTTTGCCAACTTGACCTGGATAATTCCAACCCGTGCTTCTGTTGTCAGTTGCCTTATCTCCCTTCTGTCGCGCAAATTTCTTACGCTAATCAAGTAATCCCATACTGTCTGGCTCCGATCACCCGGACCCCGATACTTTTTATCGCACCCATTTTCCATCCTCCCCGGGTTTAATCCCACATCTTTGAATCTGGTTGCCTAAAGTCTTTTTCAACATCTTAACGTGACTGCTATTGATGCTCAGGGTGGTGTCTATTGCACCCATGTGGCTTCGTTTTGACCAATAACCCTCAAACTGAGCCCGCCCCGGAAAGGGACGGGTCAAGTAAAGACGGGAGAAATGAGTTTCCCCCGCTACCTAAAAAAGGAGAAAAATCATGAAAAAATCTATTAGGTTGTCCATATGTGCAGCCCTGCTCCTGACGGCCGCCTTATCGTTGGGATTGCCCGGCGCCGCGGAAGCGCGCCAGGGCGTTCCTCTGGCTACTGGAAATTCCGGGCCGGATTATGCGGTTGACGCTTATGGCCTCAACACCCCCGGGTACACGGGGGCCTGGTGTCCCATGGGACCTGGCTATTACTCTGATGCAGCCGGGAAAGGCTACGTCAACGGCAGCGCCGATTGGACCGGTTCCCGCTACCAGGTAAGCCGAGGCGCCTGGGGCCGCGGCTACCAGCGCTCCTATCGCATGGGCTGCGGCTCCTGGTGGTAAAAAGGATACCGGAGGGCAGGGCTATCACCTTGCCCTCTTTTGTCCATAATTAACCCTGGTCTTAATTAAACTGAGATTGACTCTGTAATCAGAGTGCTTAAAAGTGTGCTTAAAAAGGAGATAAACATGAAGAAGATTACGGCATTGATTTTGGCAGTGGCGTTAATGGTCGGTTCCGGGGCGGCTCTGGCCCAACAGGCCCAGGCCCCGCCGCAGCCGCAGCAGCCCATGATGATGATGTGTCCCTGCATGATGATGATGATGTCTCAAAAGCAAATGACTCCTGAAGAAATGAAGAAGATGCAGGAGCAGATGTCGCAATGGATGCAGCAGTGCCCCATGATGCAAATGATGCCCCAGCAGCCGCAGCAACCACAGAAAAAGTAAACTGAGGCTATCTGGTAAATCAATCAATGAAACGACGGCTCGGAGAAAGGCATTCTCTCTCCGAGCCGCCAATAACGCCCCAGGCAACTTAATGTTCTAAAGTTCATGGAGAAATTTAATGCAGCGCCAAAAACTCATTATCCCCGGCCTCCTGATTATCCTGCTGCTGGGGGTTTTCGTCTTACCGGGGTTCCCTGTCTCCCTACCCAAAGCCCAGGGGCTGGACGTGGACGCGGTGGTCTCCGACCCCTTGGCTTATAAGGGCGCCATCACGATTCGCGGCGCAGTCATGAGCGTGGAGCCGGAAAAGAACCTCTTTCAAGTCATCGACTACCGGGAATATGGCCAGTGCGGAGTGATCACCTGCGCGGCCAAGTGGATCACCGTTTCCTTTAACGGCAAACTCCCCGCGGCCAAAGACGTGGTGGAGGTAAAGGGGGAGATGGAGAAGAATGAAGCCGGGAAAGGCGGCTTCATCTTCAAGGCCAGTGAGGTCAAAGTCAAGTGACCCGGAGGAAACTGGTCTTAAGGAACCTGGTCCGCAAAAAAAGCCGGTTCTTGTTTACCGTCCTGGGCATCGCGGTGGGAGTCGCCTCTTTGGTGACCTTGCTCTCCCTGGGGAGCGGCCTGGAAGCAGAGGTCCGCAAACAGGCCGACGTCCTGGGCGCCGAGTTGGTGGTCACCCCCAAGGGTTGGTGCGCCTATGAGCAGATCTCGGTGCTCACCGGAGAGTCCCTGCCCGAAGCCATCCCCAACGAAGACGTGGAAAAGGTGACCGCCATTCCCGGCCTCACCGCCATCCCCTACCTGGTGCAGCGCACCGCTCTCCGGAACCAGCCCGTCACCGTAGTGGGCATCCCCCCCGATGCCATGAAGAAATTCAAGAACTGGGAGATGGACCGGGGGGAATACCTCCTGGACCAGCAAAGCGCGGTGGTGGGATTCGGCGTCGCCAAGCAGTTCGAGCTGAATCCGGACCAAATCCTGACCATTCGCGGCACGGAGTTCCGCCTCCGCGGCGTCCTGAAAGAACTGGGAAACCGGGACGACCTGGCCATTTACCTGGACCTTTCAGTCGCCCAGAAAATCTACCAGGTGGGCGATAAGGTCTCCTTCATCGCGGTTAAAGTACACGATCTCACCCAGATGGACCGCTATATCCTGGAGATTCCGGAGCAGGCCAACGTGGCCGTGGTCTCGGACAAGCAACTGGTGAAATCGGTCCTGGCCATCGTGGGCGCGGTGCGCACCACCCTCTTGCTGATCGCCGCGGTGGCCATCCTGGCTGCTTGTTTCGGAATCGTCAATACCATGATGACCGCCACCTATGAACGCAAAAGAGAAGTGGGCATCCTCCAGGCCCTGGGTGCCCGGAAGAGCACCATCTTTTCCCTGTTCTTGTGGGAGTCCGCGTTTTACGGGTTCTTTGGCGGAGTCTTAGGGATTCTGGCGGGTTCGGCTTTTTCCTATTTTGCTGCTCCCTACCTGGGCCACTCGGAGTTTTCCGCGTTTCTGGGCAGCGAGCAAAGTGTCAGGATTTTCAGCCTGGAGATCATGGGCCAGTGCCTGGTTTTCTCACTGCTGGTGGCGTCTCTGGCGGGAGTTTATCCGGCCTGGCGGGCCGCCAGGCTCAGCCCGGTGGAGGCCATCAGCTATGAATGAGCCTATCTACCGCACCGAAAAACTGACCAAGGCTTATGACGATGGCTACCGGACCGTGGCTCTGGCGGACGTGGACCTGGAAATCCCCCGGGGGAGTCTCTCCTGCATCATGGGGCCTTCGGGCCATGGCAAGAGCACCCTTCTGCACCTCCTGGGGGGCCTGGACCGCCCCACTTCCGGCAAAGTCTATCTGGACGGCCTGGACCTCAGCGCCATGAATGCCAACATTTTGGCGGAGGTGCGCGGCCGCCGGATCGGTTTCGTGTTTCAGTTCTTTAACTTGCTCCCGGTGCTCTCGGTTCAGGAAAACGTGGAGGTGGCCATGATGCTGGCCCGGGTCCCGACCTCGGAGCATCCGGCGCGGGCCCGGGAGCTCCTCGGCCTAGTGGGACTGGAAGACAAACTTTATGCCCGCCCCCACCAGCTTTCTGGGGGGCAGCGGCAGCGGGTGGCCGTCGCCCGGGCCTTGGCCAACGATCCGGATATCTTGCTGATGGATGAACCCAGCGGCAATCTGGACAGCAATTCCGAAAGGGAACTTTTAGACCATATCCGGAGAATCAATCAACAGGGAAAAACCGTGGTGATTGTAACCCATTCGCCCAACGTGGCGGCCATCGCCGGGAGTATCCTCCACCTCCGGGACGGCAGGCTGGTAGTTTAGTTTTCAGTTTCGAGTTTTTAGTTTTCAGTTAATTAAGGATAAGAGTAATCAATAAGTTAAGGCAGGTTTGTCATATGTGATCGGGGGATTCCTTCTGCTCTGAAAGTGCTGATCGCACAGGCTGGAAAGCCTGTTCCACCAATATTTTTCATCATTTATGGGTGAGCCAATGGGTTGTAAGGGCGGGGTTTCTCTGTCCGCTAAACTGAAAACTGAAAACTGGAAACTGCCCTTAAACCACCCTGGCCCCGAAGATGCGCTCCATGTGCTTCAAGGCGAAGGCGTGGGCTTCGGGGTCAAAGTCCGCCACCCCCTGGCGGTAGACCACCGCCGGGATGTCCCGGTCAAACAGCTCCTTGACGGTCTCCATAACGCAGATGGAGGTGCAGACCCCCACCACTTCCACCTGTTCCACTCCTTCTTTTTTAAGAATATCGTCCAGGTTGGTGCGGGAGAAGCAACTGTAGCGGGTCTTGTCCACCCGGTAGTCACCGGCCCGGAAAGGCAGTTCGGGGATGATTTGGGACCCCCGGGCGCCCTTCACCGCATGGGGCGGAAAGCGCTTGAACTCCCGGTCATCCGGGGCATGGGCGTCGCACACGAAGATCACTGTCCCGCCTTCCGCCCGGACCTCCTCGATCTTTCGGGCCACAAAAGGGATGATCTCCCGCCCCGCATCGCCGACATACAAGGCCCCCTGGGGGTCGATAAAATCATTGAGCATGTCCGCCACGATCAAAGCCCGCTTACCCATAGAGACTCCTTGAGGGTAGGTGATGGCCTCGGCCACACGAAGACCTACCTGCATTTTAATATAATCTTCCAGAGCCGGTCGGCAATGACCGCGCCCAGAAACACGGGAAATCGGTGAAGAGAAAAAATTCCTCCGGCAAAAATTTTTCCTGCCCTGGGAGCCTTTGGATATAATCTAATTAAATATTCCAGTCTGTGCGCGCAGCACTTTCGGAGAAGCCGTTCATGAGCCTTCGGCTCACCCGTAAAGCCTGAAAAGGTTTTTATTGGGGGGAGGGCCAGGGAGCAAGGCTCTTGGCCCCCTCCCCCAACAACAACTTTTCGAAGCAGGCCGTATGAATGAGATAGCGCCGCAAAGTTTTTTCTATGAAATGGGACCCATCCGCCCCCCCAGCGAGGGGCAGGATCACTCGCTGCTGCTGCGGACCACCCGGAACTGCCCCTGGAACCGGTGCCAATTCTGTTCCACCTATCAGGGCCATAAGTTCAGCTTCCGTAAGGTCCCGGAAATCAAAGGCGATCTGGAAGTGGTCAAGGCCATCTATGACAAGCTGCTGGACGCGGCCCAGAACTCGGGTTTGGGTGGCCGGGTGACCCAGGACGCGCTGCGGCGGGTCTGGGCCATAAATCCGGAGCTTTATGGGGAAAATGCGGGCAACAACACTCTCAAATGGCAAAACCTAACGAACGTGGCCAACTGGATCAATTCCGGAGCCCGAACCGTGTTCCTCCAGGACGCCGACGCCTTGGTGATGCGCACCCCGGACCTGGTGGCGGTTCTAAATTATCTGAAAGAGGTTTTTCCCACGGTGGAGCGGGTCACGGCCTACGCCCGTTCCAAAAGCTGCGCCCGCAAGTCCATGGAGGAGCTGGCCCAAATCCGGGCCGCGGGCCTGGTGCGCCTCCACGTTGGCCTGGAATCGGGCTGCGATGAAGTCCTGGCTTGGATGAAAAAGGGAGTGACGGCCCGGGAGCACGTAGAGGGAGGCAAAAAGGCGGTGGCCGCGGGATTTTCCCTCTCCGAATACGTTATGCCGGGTTTGGGAGGGAAAGCCCTGTCCCGTAAGCACGCCCTGGACAGCGCCCAAGTCTTGAACGAGATCAACCCGGATTTTATCCGGCTGCGCAGCCTGGCCCTGCGACGCGGCTCGCCTTTATTGGACCGATGGGAGAAGGGCGAATTTGACGAGCTCCCTGAAGACCAGGTAGTGGAGGAAATCGGCTGGTTCGTGGAAAATCTCCAATGCAACGCGTACCTGGCTTCGGATCAAATGTCCAACCTGCTCTGGGAGGTGGAGGGACGGCTGCCCCAGGATAAAGAAAAAATGTTGAGTTTGATTCGCGATTACCTAACGAAACCCTTGGGGGAAAGACTAACCTTTAGGCGCCACCGGCGCCGGCGTTCTTTCCTTGCAGTTTACGGCATCCTGGGACCCGAACTGGAGGAACTGGTTCAGGCCGCCGAGGAGGCCATCCGTCAGGACCGGGCCGACGCCGCGGCCCGCACCGACGCGGCCATCGCCGCGCTCAAGAAGGGGTTTGTTTAAAAGATTCACCACCAAGACACCAAGGACACTAAGGTACGCCAAGGACAAAATAGAGGCTTGGCGCCCCAGGCGTTCAACCAGCAAAAATTTTCTTGGTGAAATCTTGGTATCTCGGTGTCTTTATGGTTATATAATACATGTTTAAAGAAGCTGAATGCTGATAGCTGAAAGCTGAAAGCTTTAACAAGGGGGCCTCATGCCCAAGAAAGCTTTATGGCTCATCATCTTTTTCACCCTGCTGTTCATCATCGGCATCAACACCGGTGACCTGGACTATTTGCTGAATCTGGGCAATACCATTTGCCTGTCTTGCATCGGGGTAGGCTGAAAAATGGTCTCTTTTCGCTGGCTGGTCCAGACCATCATGGCCCTGGGGACCAACGCCTATCTCCTCTTTCCCTTCGGGTCGGTAATTTACCAGGGACCGCTGAAGGCGGTGTGCCATCCGGGACTTAACTGCTACTCCTGTCCCGCGGCCTTGCTTTCCTGCCCCGTGGGCGCGGTGCAGAACTTCATTGGCAGTCTGCGCATGTGGTCGCCGGGGCAATGGCCGCACCTGGGGCTCATGGTCCTCGGCTACCTGGGCTTCATCGGCGCGGTGGTGGGCCGTCTGCCCTGCGGCTGGATTTGCCCCTTCGGCTTCATCCAGGATCTGCTGTACAAGATTCCCAGCCGCAAGTTTAACCTGTGGGCGCCTCTGAGATACGTTAAATATGGGGTCCTGGTGATTTTTGTGGTGATCCTGCCGTTTTTCTTGGTGGACGTGGTGGGCCTGGGCCAGCCCTGGTTCTGCAAACTCATCTGCCCTTCCGGCACCCTGTTTGGGGCCATTCCGCTGATTTTTCTCAAGCCCGGCCTGTGGGTCACCGTGGGGTTCTATTTCTGGAACAAGGTGACCATCCTGATCCTTATCCTGGTCTTTGCCGTGCTCATCAGCCGGGTCTTCTGCCGGGTGCTGTGTCCCTTAGGCGCGTTCTACGGGCTTTTTTCCCGGAATACCCTGGTGCATCTGGAGTTCATCGAAGGCAACTGCGTCAACTGCGAGTCCTGCGTGCGCTACTGCCCCACAGGGGTGAAACCCTACGAGGACCAGGGCAGCCGGGAGTGTATCATGTGTCTGAAATGCCTGGATGCCTGCCGGTTCCGGGCCTTGGATTTCAGCATCCGGCGGCCTCTGCCGGAGCCCCTGAGCCAGCCTGGGGGTCAGCCCTGGCTAGGGAAAAAATAAAAAAAACTTGACACCGTAGGTAATTTTATCCATCATTATCTATAATTAGACATTAACGGCCTTCAGCAGAAGGAGACGCGGGCCATGGCCCTCACCAAGGAAAAGTTGATCAGCCGCTTGCAAACCCAGGTGGGTTTAAGCAAGCAAGAGTCCCGCACCGCGATGGAGCGGGTCCTGGACATCATGAAGGAAACCCTGGCCCGGGGAGAAGACTTGCTTATCAGCGGTTTCGGAAAATTTTCCGTGCGGCAGAAAAACGCCCGCCGGGGACGGAACCCCCAGACCAAGGAAAATCTTATCCTGCGGGCCCGCAAGGTTGTGGTGTTCAAAACCTCCGGAGTGCTGCGCAACCGCATCAACGGTCTCAGGTCTTAAGCACGCCAGCATTTCTGTAAAACCCCCTTTTTCCCACCCCCCGGCCCTTGGCCGGCGGGGTGCCCACCCCTTTCCAGGGCGAGGATTCAGGGCATGACCGATTTTTGCCGGATAGGCGCGGAACTTCGGAGCCTATGCGGCTGGAGGTGCAGCCGCCGGAGGTTTATCCAGGCCGGCGCCTCGGCCCTGACCCTGCTTTCCCTCCCGGTGGCGGCGGGAGCCGCATCGGGGGAATCCCGTCACGGCTTTATCCGGCCCCACCCGGCTCAGTATTATCGCAAATTGGACGGGGGCTTGGTGGAATGCCAGCTCTGCCCCCGGACCTGCGAGGTCCTGGACGGCGACCGGGGGGAATGCGGGGTCCGGGAAAACCGCCAGGGAAAATACTTCAGCCTGACTTATGGCAACCCCTGCGCGGTGCACGTGGACCCGGTGGAGAAAAAACCCCTGTTTCACGTGCTGCCGGGTAGCGGCTCCTTTTCCATCGCCACCGCGGGCTGCAATCTTCACTGCAAGTTCTGCCAGAACTGGGAGATTTCCCAGACCCGGCCGGATAAAACCTACAATTTCGACCTGCCCCCGGAAAAGGTGGTGGAGTTGGCCCGGCGGACGAACTGCGCCTCCATCGCCCACACCTACGTGGAGCCCGTCATTTTTTATGAATACATGATGGACGTGGGCCGTTTGGCCAAAAAGGCCGGCATTCTCAACGTCTGCCACTCCGCCGGTTATGTCAATGAGAAGCCCCTGGAGGCCCTGTGCGAAGTTCTGGACGCGGCCTGCATCGATCTCAAGTCCTTTGAGGCCGACTTTTACCGGGAACTGGTGGGCGCGGAGCTGGACCCGGTGCTGGGCACTCTTAAAACCCTGCGCCGCCGGGGGGTGCACGTGGAGATTGTCAACCTGGTCATTCCCCAGATGAATGACAAGCCCGAGGCCGTCACCCGGATGTGCGCCTGGATCAGGGACGAACTGGGTCCCCACACCCCGCTCCACTTTTCCCGGTTCTACCCCCTATACAAGATGCTCCACCACTACCCCACGCCGGTGAGCACCCTGGAGAAGGTTAGGGACCTGGCCCTGAAGGCCGGACTCAAATACGTTTATATCGGCAACATCCCGGGAAATAAGGCGGAGAGCACTTTCTGCCACTCTTGCGGCAAGCTGATCATCGCCCGCAAAGGCTACATGGTGGGGGAAGTCCTTCTTAAGGACGGTAAGTGCGCCCACTGCGGCGCGAAGATTCCGGGGATTTGGGATAAGCCCAAAGTGGTTTAGTTTTCTGTTTTCTGTTTTCTGCTAAAAAAATTACCTGGCAGATAATTTCAATTGTTAGTCATAATATCCTCATAAGGAGAACCTTAATATGGGAACTATAGGTGATATTATAAAAAGTAAGATTTGAGTTTAGTCGTTAAAAAAAGGAAGGCGTAGCAACTAACAAAAAAGGCCCTGCCTATCGGCCCCTTAAAGGGGGGCGGGGAGAGGAGTTTGCATCAGTCCATAGGGGCGGCCCGCCGGGCCGCCCCTATGTTTAATTCAGCCTACTGGTTGGGGTCGGGGACCACACAGTAATTCACGTCCGGCCCCTGATAGCAGGGGCGGTAATAATTGGCGCCGTCATAGTAGTAATTATAGTTGTTAACCACCACGGGCTGGGCCTGGGACGGCAGAGAGGCCACGGCGGAGCCGATGGCCAGTCCCGCCGCGGCTCCCACCACGGCCCCGGCCGCGGCCGCGCCCCAGCCGTTGCCGCCGTAGGGCCCCCAGCCGCCGCCGTTGTTGACATTGACGTTAACGTTTTGGGGCTGGCGGTGCCAGTTGGGATCGGGCCGGGGACCTGGACGAGGTCCAGGCCGCGGGCCCGGGCCGGGTTCAGGGCGGGGGCCCGGGCCGGGTTCAGGCCGCCGTCCCCATCCTTCTCCCTCCGGATGAAAACCCTCGGCATGGGCTGCCTCCGGCCGGAAGCTGCCGCCGCCGAAACCGCCGTGGAAGCCGCCGCCGCCATGAAAGCCGCCGCCCCCCCGGGCTTGAGCTTCTTTAGGGATAACGGGAAAGTTCACCAGGCACCCCACCAGGAATAACACCGTCAAAAGACGGGTGAATTGAGCCAGCCTCATGACGTACCTCCTTTTTTCTTCGGTTTTGCTCCCTTAGGTTTTACTCCTTTGGGCGCAGGAGCCTCGGCCTTTTTCACCGGCAGAAAGTCGATCTTTTGGGCCCCGGCCGGGGGTGTAAAAGTGAAAAGGTTGTCCGCCAGTTGGGGGGAGAAGTTCCAATCGGCTAAATACGCGGTCCATTGGGGGGCAAAGGGGAGTTTCTTCTGGGTGACCACCACTTTTCGCAGCAGCGGCTTCTCCCCGGTATCGATCCACAGCTGATAGTGGACATTTTCCTTGTCGAAGGCCAGGTGGTGGCAGGGGACTCCCCGGACCTTGCTCAGGCCCACATACAAGGCATTGGTCAGGCCTTGGTTGGCGTGCTCGGCGAGACGGTTGCCGCCCAACTCGGCCAGACCCACGTGCAGGCCATACTCCTTACTGGCTTTATCCAGGGCCGCGTCATAGTCACCGGCCACCTCGATGGCCCCATAAAAGTTCTTATCTTTGTCATAAAGGGTAAGAGTTTTGCCGTCGAAAATGAGTTGCTTGTCTTCCAGGTCGCCGTCGCCGTTGAGCCGGAGTTTATCGGGGCGGCGTACAAAAGCCTCCATATCCAGGCTGTATTGAAGTTTCCGTCCCCCCCGATAAACCCGGTCGTCGGTAACTTCGGCCTTGAAGGAGAACTGTTGCTGCTGTTTGAGAAAATCGCACATCTGCTGCAAGATTTGCTTCGGGTCCGGGGAAGGAGTCGGCGCCTTGGCCGCGGGGGTTGGGGCCTTTTCGCCAAGGGGCGCCGGGGGGGCGGCCTGGGGGGCCTGAGTCGGCGCTTTCTCCTGTCCGTGAATGGTTACGGGAGCAACCAGGAAGATTACCGCCAGGATGCACAGCCCCCACGAAATCTTTTGGTCCATAATTTTCCTCCTTCGGATAATTTTCTCGAATGACGGGGTTATTGGCATTATCGGTGAGTGGGATTCAATCTGAAGGTCATAGCACCTCTAGTTTCGGAAGAAACTCAGGCATGCTTTAAGATTCATCCAATGTTAACACAACCTCGGATAATTCAGGAAACCTTTAATCGGTCGAATTAAGGCTCATTTGAAAAAGTAATTCCAGGTCAATTTCAATTTAAATTGTTCATTGTGAATGCGGGTAAAACGGTCAATGGGCACATCCAGGGTGAGGGTGAGATTTGTTTCCTGCTTGGGCCCGAAAAACCTCCCCAGAACGGCCGAGGGAATCAATTCGGTATTATGGTTTCGAAAATCCGGGCTCACCCGAAATTCCGTCAAGGTAAAGAAATTATACGGCCAATAGCAGATAAGGAAGGGGCGGAGTTTCAAATTGCTGACGGATGCGGTGCCCGGAGCCCTCTCCACCGTCCATTGGTATTGCGCGAAGAACAGCGTCTGGATATTCGGGGTGAAAGGGTATGAAGCGGCATAGCCCGCGCCCAGGACCGTGCCGGTGCTGGCCGTATCCCCCAAATTAGGGTTGCTGGGTCTAAACCAGACGTCCAGCACCGGGGCATGGGCCAGCTTCCCCAACGCAAAGATCTTGACGAATTCTAGGTTGGTATCCCCGAGCCCGGTGGCGCCGCTCGCCCCCGCCGCGTTTCCGGAGTCGAAATGATCCACGGCCGGCATAGCCACGCTGATGGAACAGTCATTTTTTCCGTAAAGGCCGAAGGCGTAAGTGCCTCGGAGGATGAACTGGTTCAAATAGGCCCCCTGCGGCTGTTTAGTGAATAAGTTTTGCACACCGATTTTGGAAGTCTGCACAGTGGGATCAAGACCGGTATCGGGTTTCTCTTGGGTCTCGAATTTGTATTCGCCGTCTCCTTGGATGTTTGCTGCATCGTGGGGCGCAGCGTGGCCCGCCAGCGGCAGGTGAATAAGACTCAAAAGCAGGAAGATAATTGAAAAAACTAAAGTCATGCAATTACCAATAAAGCCGCTTTATTAACTCATTAACAATTGAGCCTTTTACAAAATTCCCCTCTTGGCAGGAATTGTCATCCTGGGCGTAGCGAAGAATCTCATATTTGAAATCCATCACTTCATTCAGGATGACAAACAACTATTTTTTGCAAGAGCCTCAATTGACAGCAAATTTTATTTGAAACCTTAAAGCATTTGGGGTAGCATACCAAAAATTTATTCCAGATGTCTATGCGTTAAGGGGGAGAAAACTGGGTGGCATTGCTGAAAAAAGCAATTTTGGCATTTATTTTGGTATTGATCTTAGCACCCGCCTTTTCCCTTATGAGTAGCCTATTGGCCGGAGGAGACGAAATCCCAACCAAGCTTAGCGGCTTACCGGCCACAGTAGAACACGGTGATTTGACGGACCTGGCCCGGCACCTGAACAATCCCGTGGGGCCGGTGTGGAATATCGTCACCCAGCACAACTGGACCTTTCAGAAAGGTTTTCCCTCCACCGCCTACCGGGTCCAATATCTCATGAATTTCCAACCGGTGCTGCCCATCCCCCTGACCCGGGAGTGGAACCTGGTAATGCGGCCGATAGTCCCGGTTGAATCGAATCCTTACGTCCGGTCAGTGGATTTGGCCGCCCGCACCGTGGAGTGGCGCCGCACCGGGGGCTTGGGGGACATCACCCTGGAGCCTTTTCTGGTCCCCAACTGGAGGCCCTGGTTGATTCTGGGCGCGGCGCCGTCACTGGTTCTCCCTTCGGCCAACACCTACAACCTGGGACAGGGCAAGGTGCAGTTGGGGCCGGCGGTGGTGGTGGGCTTTCTCACCAAGCAGTGGATCGGCGGCATTTTCGTGCAAAACTGGTGGTCCCTGGCCGGCACCCACGCCACCCCGGTGGTGAACCGAATGAACCTGCAATATTTCCTTTTCCGGATGCTGCCCGACGCCTGGCAGGTGGGCTTTGCTCCCAACGTGCTGGTGGATTGGCGGGCCGACGGCAAAAACCTGGTCACCTTTCCCCTGGGCCTGGGCTTGGGCAAGACCTTTAAATACGGGGTGCTTCCGCCCATCCAGATCAGCCTGGAATTTCAGTGGATGGCCTGGCATCCCGATGATTTCGGGCAGAGGTTCAATATCCGTTTTGTTTTCAAGCCAGTGGTGCCGGCCCTGGTGAAAAAGCCGATTTTTGATTAAAACCGTATTGCCTAAAAGGCCCAGACCCTGATGCTTTCCAAGTCTTTCATTTCAAGTTGCAGGCCCCGAAGTAAGGAGTTAATGACTGCCCTGTTTAATGAGACTCTTTGAGGAGGTTTCCCCTTATGAAGAGCCATCGGCTTCTGGTTCCAACAGTGGTTGCCGGGCTGGCTGCGTCTTGGCTGTTCATGACCGCTTTTCCGGCCCCGGCTCAATGGGAGGTGGGCAGAAAAATGGTGCCCTCGCCGGCGCCCGAAGCTACGACAATTTTTACGGCGAAAAAGATTCTGACCATGGAACGCACCAACCCGGAAGCCACCGCCGTGGCCGTGGCCGGCAAACGCATCCTGGCTGTGGGCTCCCTGGATGAGGTTAAGGCCGCCCTCGCTGACACCAAGTTCACCGTGAACGACATGTTCCAATCAAAGGTCGTGTTGCCGGGCTTGATCGATCAGCACCTCCATCCGATCCTCGGGGCCTTGACCCTCTCCACGGAGGTGATCGCCACGGAGGACTGGGTGCTGCCGGGGCGCACCTTCAAGGCAGCCAACAGCTCCGAGGAGTATCTCGCCCGCCTGAAGGCCGCGGACGCGGCGATGCCGGACAAGAACGAGTTTCTGTTCTCCTGGGGGTATCATGCCCTGTGGCACGGCAAGCTCACCCGCAAGATGCTCGATTCGGTCAGCCCCACCCGGCCCATTGTGGTGTGGCAGCGCTCCTGTCACGAGTGGTACTTGAACACTGCGGCCATCAAGGCGCTGGGCCTGACCGAGGCGGCGATGAAGGGGAAGGGCGATGCCAGCAAGATGTACAACTGGGAGGAAGGCCATTGGTGGGAAACCGGGATGAACCTGGTCCTGCCCCCCATCCTCAAGGTCTTCGCCACGCCGGAGCGCATGGTTTTCGGGCTCAAGCAGATGGTAGCCTATCTCCACCAGAACGGCGTGACCGCCTACATGGAGCCCGGGGCGCTCTACACGCCGGACATCTGGAAGCTATATCAACAGATTCTGGGGGCTGAGGATACGCCTTTCTATAGTTATTTCGTTGTGGATGGCCGCACTCAGGTGGATTCGGGGCTCGGTCTGGCCGAGTCCCTGGCCGACACCGAGAAGCAGATTGCCATGGCCCCCCGGGGCAAAGTCTCCTTTTTCCCCGGGCAGATTAAACTCTTTGCCGACGGCGCCATCATCTCCCAACTCATGCAAATGAAGGACGGCTACACTGACGGTCATCATGGCGAGTGGATGATGACTCCGAAGCATCTGGAGGAACGCGCCCAGCTATACTGGGACGCCGGCTATCAGATCCACACCCATGTGAACGGGGATTTGGGCCTCGAAACTGTGCTAAATATCCTGGAACGCCGGATGCGCCATAACCCGCGCGCCGACCACCGCTCGGTCATCGTGCACTTTGCCTGCTCCACCGAGGAGCAGGTGGGCCGAATGGCCCGGCTGGGCGCCATTGTCAGCGCCAACCCCTACTACACCGTGGGCTTCGCGGACAAGTACGCCAAGGTCGGTCTTGGCCCGGAGCGCGCCGACGCCATGGTGCGCTCCGCCTCGGTGCTGAAACGCCGCATCCCCCTCTCCTTCCACTCCGACCTGCCCATGGGCCCCAGCGCTCCCCTTAATTTTGTCTGGTGCGCGGTCAATCGCGTCACGCCTTCCGGCCGCGTGGCCGGACCCGAGCAGCGGATCGGCGTGGAAGAGGCTCTGCGCGCGGTCACCATCGAGTCAGCATATTCCTGGCGCAAGGAAAACGAATTGGGCAGCATTGCCCCCGGCAAGATCGCCAACTTCACGGTGCTGGAGCAGGATCCCTTTGCCGTAGAGCCTATGAAGCTGAATGAGATCCCTATCTGGGGCACAGTGTTCGAAGGGAGAATTTTCCCCGTCGCGGCCCCCAAGTCTGCCGGCGGCGGCGCCGGACTGCCCGGCCAGCCTATGCAACTAACAGGCCACGGAGAGCATAACGATTTGCACCACGGCTGCACCTGCGAAGCGGCCCGGCAGGTGGCTGCGGCCTTGCGGGCCAGGCGATAACTTGAGGCAAATCAACAAGGACTGGCCCGAACTAAAGAGATTCCGTTGTATGCCCAAGGAGGGCCTCAAGGGTGTCAAGGTCGTCAAGACCATCGTAGGCCGGCAACGTTGTCTACGAGGCGAATTAGCAGAAAAATGCGGTTTTCGAGCCTTTTGCAAAATTAATTATGAGGCTGCAATTTTCCTTTGGCGTTCAAATAAATATCCGGTGGCACAGGCTTTCCAGCCTGTGCAAGGCGCAGGCTGAAGCCTACGGCTACATAATTTTGCAAAAGGCTCAGTTTTCGGTTTTCGGTTAAAAAGATAAATAACCAAGAAAGCCTTGGCCCATCTTAAGGTGACACGGGCATATTCCATTGGAGGTGGCGACATCATGAATAGGGGGAAATCCTCCGCACGGCGGCGCCACGTAATGATAATTTTGGTGTGGTTAATTGTTTCGATTTCGGCGCCAGGACCGTTGTTCCGGGCCTGGAGCGCAGAGTTCGGCACCGGCTTATATGTGCTGGGCTATCAAAGCTCCCTGGCCGGTTTCCAGCCGGAGCCTGGCTTATATTTACGCAATGACTTTTATATTTACGGGGGGACCGCCAGAATCCTTCCCTTTTCCCGCCGGGTGGAGGTGGATTTGCGCAGCCGCTTCATCACTGACTTGGTGTCCGCGGCTTATGTCACGCCTCTAAAAATCCTTGGAGGTAACTACGCCCTGGGAATCATCTGGTCCTCCGTGGCCAGCAACTTTTTAAGAGGCAGGCTCCAAGTCGGCGGGGTCGTCGATGTCTCCCGGGAAGGAGAATATACCGGGGTAGGGGACCTGGTGGTGACTCCCGTTAGCCTCGGCTGGCACCTGGGGCAGGTTCATATCATGGCCTTCGGGAACTTCTATGCCCCGGTGGGGTCGTATAATGCCGCCCGCCGGCTGAATACGGGGCTGAACCGTTGGGCTTTGGAGCCCAACGTGGCAGTCACCTGGCTGCCCCAATATGGTCAAGAAGTTTCCATCTCCATGGGTTACACGGTAAACTTTGAGAATAAGGCCACGGATTACACTACCGGCAACGAGTTTCATTTGGAATTCTTCCTGGGGCAGCACCTGGCCAAGGGTTTCGCTCTGGGGCTGGCCGGTTACCTTTATCAGCAGGTGACTGCGGACCATGGTCCCGGGGCCAGACTGGGAGCCTTTCACGGCCAGACCATTGCGGTGGGGCCATGCCTTACCTTCAACAGCAAAATAGCCGGTCATCCCTTCGGCCTCAATGTCCGGTATTACAATGAATTGAAAGTCAAGAACCGCTTCGACGGCCAGGCTCTGTTCGGGACAGTGAGCCTGGGGTTTTAAGCGGTTGTTCGCTTCAAGTCCCGGAATTGTGGAATAGCCGCCCCGGCGGTTCGTAGGGTGCGCACTGGTTGAGGCTCTTGGATAGAGAAGTCTCACGCCTGGATGATATTCCTGCCGTTAGCGCCATAAACATGATACAATGCGCTTATGAAATGCACGCCCTACTTTCTCTTTATCAAACATCGTCCGGACAAGTGAATTATCCGGGGGGAATGGATGAGAATTCGATATTTCCCGGATACGGATACGGCATTGATTGAGTTCTCCACGGCGCCGGTGGTGGAAACGAGAGAAATCACGGAGAACCTCTACATTGATTTGGATCAAAACGGCAAT
>VGSW01000043.1 GCA_016874915.1 Deltaproteobacteria bacterium | reverse complement strand
CCCCTTCCGATATTCTTCGCCCATGGGTCACCTCCCATGAGCCGATCATACCATACGGTCTAACTCGTCGTGCTGAAGCTTTTCGCCTAAAGGCGAAGGTTTTAAACCAGGTGCATGGAAAAATAAAATTATTTTCTCCCCTTGGCCATTCACTCGCCCGCCGGTTCCAGTTATGAAATTTCTTCGGAATTTCCCGGAAAACTCTGGCTAGGTGGGGAAACCTGGAGAAAAAATGGCCGGAAAAGCCATGCTGAGCTAGCTTTCCCAGCCATCCGAGAAGAAATGAAAGAAACACAGGGGTTGGCGTCCCTGTCTGTGATGGGTTAATCACAACCTGAAGCCCCCGCCCGGGGGCCGCTCTCAGACCTTTCAGGTGCCTCCGAAGCCGATCTTCACCCGTCCTTCTTCCACCAGCACCGGCACCTGGCGGACCCCCTGAGTCACGCGCAACATCTCCTCCATGGCCTGAGAGTCGCTCACCACATCCAGGTAATCAATCTTATAACCCTCTTTCTCCTTGGCCTCCCGGGCCTTTTGAGTAAAGGGTCAGGAGAGCTTGCCGTAGATGGTGATTTCCTTTGCCATGGGTTCCTCCTTGCAGTGGTCAGTAATCAGTAATCAGTAATCAGTGATCAGTTGTCAATTGTCAGTGATCAGTGATCAGTTGTCAATTGTGGGTTGTTAAGAAGTAACAACATCCGCCAACCGCGGTCCCCTATCTGGTTTCCAAAAAATAGACCCGCACGTAAAGAAAATCCACCAGGTTGAGGAGCACCAGGGGGTCTTCCATCACCGTGTATTGGACCCCTTCAAAGCGCTGGTTCACCTTCTCCCGGATGTGATTCATGACTTTTTCGGCCACCTGGGGACTGTGGGCGGCGCGGCTGAGAAAGTTTTGAAAAACCCGGGCGTCCCTTAGGGCCACGGCCTTGGTCTGTTCCCGCAGTTTCACCCTCAGGGGCTTCAGCGCGTCGTCGAAAAAGTCTCCGATGTCTTCGTGCTCCTTCTTGATCTGGGAGAAGCTCATTTTCCGCATTTGCCGGTACTTGTCGGCCGTCTCTCCCCCCAGTCGGTCCGTGGTCAGGGAAAGGATATTAATGTTGGGCGTGTTGGGCATATTGGCCGGCAGGTAAACGATCTTCACCGCCAGTTCGGGGTATTGTCGGTGCGTGAGGATGAAATCCCGGCTGAAGCGCTGGCCCGGCCGGTCGTAGCTGTGAAATTCGGAGATAGTCCAACCGTCCCTCTCCAGGCCTTCCAGCAGAGTGGCGGCCTTGGGCATGAGGCTTTTCAATTCGGCAAAACTGCCGGGGGACCCCTGGACCCGCTCGCTTTCTTTCAGCCTGTAATCTTCCGGGGGCGGAGCCGGAGGGGCCAATCCCGGTTCCGATTCCGTGACCCCTCCGGGGGGCTCCAGCGGCTCCGGCGGGCGAGGCCTCTCCATCCGGGGCGCGCTGGGGTCAGGATTCAACCCCAGGACCCATAAGGATTGACCTGCCGGACCTTTTTGGATTTTTTTCCAAAAGGTGTAGGGCCGATCGGGGAAAAGCTCGAGAACAATCCGGACGCCTTCCGGGGCGACCTCGGTTAAGGCCCGCTCCACCAGCAAGTCGTCGCCCTCCAGGCGGCTGGGGAGCCTTGCCCCCCGGGCCTGGAGAAACTCCACCACCAGTTGGGGTTTGCCCATAGAGGTGCGGGTGCTGAGGCGCGCTTCCGCCGGCCGGTCCAGCACCACGGTGAGCATGGTGGTATCGCCCACGCGGCTCAGGCCCACCCGACGGACTTCCACTCCAGGGTTGCGTCCCCAGGCGGCGGGGATTTCGCCCCAGATTCCTAACAGCAATGACCCAAGAATTGCCAGGCCCCCCAAGGAGGCCCAGGAAATGCGCTGACTGGTAATCCCTTCACCCTCCTCCCGGCGGAAGGAAAAAAATGCCTCAACCTTCGCAGCCAGGTTTCATTCTTCGAAAATGCCTCACAATAGCACCCCCTAATAGCGTTTATTAGTAGGGCCATCCCCATGTTAAAAACCGGCAACCGGGGACGGGCCGGCGCCCTATCCCCCGGTTTCAACTCGCTTAAACAACACGCACTGCTCCGGGGGACAGCCAGGGTGCCATTCCCCGGTGATGTCCGCGGACAATATTTTCCCCTCCTCGGCAGGGGTGACGATGAGGAGGCCGCCTTCCTTGGTGTAAAGCCAGATCTTGCCATCGCTCACCCTCCACTTCAACTTGAGGGTTTTCCCCAAATGGGTCCAGGTGGCCTCGCCATTTTCCTTGAGTTCCAGTTCCACGTGGCCCTTGCCGGCGAAAGGCTCCACGGATTTATAGGTCGCCGCGTAAGGGGTTCGGGACTCGCCGCAACCTCCCAGGGCCAGACAAACAAATACCAGAACGAGAACCGCAACAAATTTAAAAAGACTTTTCTTCATATTCTTCTTTCCCGCCAGACGAACCCTCCCCGATCCAGCACAAAGATGCGGTCGTAGAGGAATATTTGGATGGCCATGAGCAGCATCCCGGCGTTCTTAGTGACCTTCCACCAGTTCACCGGCTCCCCTGCTTCGCCCACGCACCCGCAGTTGATGGGCAGATTATGATGGATGGCGTTGACCAGTCCCACGATGAAGATGATGTTCATGGCGCCGATAAGGGTAGCCGCGGCCCGGGTGCGGATGCCCAGGACCAGGAACAGGCCCACCACCAATTCCGCCCAGGGCAGGACCAGGGCCCACAAATTCACCCCCCAGGCCGGCATCATGCCGTAATCCACCACGTTCAATGCAAAGACCGCCGGCCGCATGATTTTACTCAGGGCGAATTGAATAAAGATCCATCCCAGGAGCACCCGGCAAATAACCGACAGGTAAGGGCTGCGCCGGATGGGCGGCACCAGCATAAGCACGAAAATCGACAGCGGCAGCCACTCGATGAAGCCTGCCAGCCCCAGGGGGAGGGCCGCCGGCGCTTTTGCCGGCTTCTCTCCCAGGGGGAAGGTGTTCTGCCAGGCCTGGTAATCGCCAGCCAGCACCATTACCTTTTCATAACCTTTTTTATTCAGGAGGCGGGCCAGCTCCAGGTCGAAACGCCGGCTGGGCGTGCCGCCGTACACAATTACCGGCTTGTCCTTGGCCCCCCCTTTCTGCGCCGCCATAAATTCAAACATGGGGTACATCAGGTCAAAGAAAATCACCGGCAAACTTAAGGCGTCCTTGATGTGCCGCTGCTCAAAAAAACTGTTTTTCCGGGCGTCAACGAACACGGCCTCGTTTTTACGGTACAGTTCCAGGGCCTGGCTGAGGGTGATTTCGCCTACAGCGTCTTTGCCCCCCGGGTGGTAGAATAAGGGTATCTGGTTGTCGTTGTATAGATTGAAAACTATGGCGAAGACAATGCTCAAGCCCACCATGAGGACATAGTCGAACCAGGAAATCTGCCGCAGCTTGACCTGGTGCACCACCTCGCTTTCCAGACGCTGGTCCCCATCCACCAGCCAACTGGCTAATTGCCGGATGATGTGCCGGGCCAATTGGGGGTTATGGTCCAACACCTGGTCGAACTCTTCTTTGGAAATCTCGATGAGCCGGGTTTCCTCCACCGTTTCCACGGAGGCGGTGCGGGGTTTGCCGGTGACCAGGGCTACCTCGCCGAAATAATCTCCCATGCCCAATTCTGTCAGCTCGGTGCGAATCCCATCCGCAGTCTCCCGAAAAACTTTCACCTTCCCTGATTGGATGACGTAAAAGGCTTGGGGAGCCTCACCCTGGCTGACGATACGAGTCTTCGGGGGCACGGTTATTTCCTGCCCCACCTCCAGGAGCTTCAGTTTGCCGGGATCTTCCCCGGATGGCGGCGGCTGCTTCGGTTCCATGGCAAATTTTCCTTACTTGGGGAAAACCCGGAATCCTATGATTAACCTGAGATAACTGCCATTTTCTTTTATCACAAGATATGGCTGTTGGGAAAGGCTAAAATAGGAACTTTTGCGAAACGCGCCTGGGAGAGTTTTTGCTGTCAGAGGTCAGCTATCGGCTGTCAGCGAAATAATATTTTAACTCGTTGGATAGCTGAGTCTCTGGCAGCCGGTTCAGTTATATTGCCAGTGCAGGGTGCGCCCTGCGCTCCATTCATAAATCAGCTGATAGCTGACAGCTAAAAAATCTGCCGCGCCCGGTGATTTCTGCCAATCTTTTTCTCAAAATGAGAAGAATTTATTGAGCTTCCCAGCCCTTCTCTCAAGTAGAGAAATTTTCGAGAGCGGCTGCTTCAAATATTTTCGAACAAAATTTTAGTACACAATTTTTCCTGTATTTTCCGCTAGATAAATAATAAGGAATGGCCGCCTGCCTTGGCAAGCCATTTGCATATTCTCCCATCGATCCCAATCCGTGAATTCGATGAGAAAATCCAACGTCCATGAGCATTAATCAACCCGGCTTTCCCCGGATTAAGGGAAAGTGGCACACCAAAGAAGAACAGCGGGTCCAGATTCTGGATCTGATTCTGAAGATCCTGGTGCCGGCTTTTCTGCTGGTCTGCATCGTGATTTCCTTTAAATTCGGTTCCTTCAACGGCTATCTACAACTTTTGAGCCGCCAAAGCTACGCCACCCCCCTCCTGGCTCTGGGGGCCGGCTTCACCGTGGCCTATTTGCTCTTCCAACTGGTGCGCACCGTGTTATGGTGGCGCTACAAACCTTACTGCCTGCCCGACGCGCCTTTACCTTCGGTAACCGTGATCATCCCGGCTTATAACGAAGGGGCCATGGTGGAAAACGCCATTTACTCCGCCGCGGCTTCCGACTACCCCAAGGACCGGCTGGAGATAATCTGCATTGACGACGGTTCCAAAGACGATACCTGGTTTTACATCGAACGGGCCCAAAAGCGTTTCCCGGACCTGATCAAGGCTTTCAAGTTCCCCAAAAACCAGGGGAAAAAAGAGGCCCTGCACACCGGCTTCAAAGAGGGGCGGGGCGATTTTTTCGTCACCATGGATTCGGACAGCATCATCACCCCGGAAACCATTAAACAGATACTGGCCCCCATGATGTCTAACCCCAGGGTGGGCGCGGTGGCCGGCAACGTCAAGGTGTACAACCGGGCCATGGCGCTGCTGCCCCGGATGCTGGCGGTGCGTTTTGTCCTGGCCTTCGACTTCCTGCGGGCCTCCCAATCCATGTACGGCGCGGTGACCTGCACTCCCGGGGCCTTGTCGGCTTACCGCCGGGACGCCATCCTGCCCATTCTGGAGCAGTGGCGCCATCAGACCTTTATGGGACGACCGGCCATCATCGGTGAAGACCGGGCCTTGACCAATTTCGTCATGCGCCAGGGTTACTACGTCACCTACCAGCGCAGCGCCGTGGTTTATACCGTGGTTCCTCAAACCTACCGGGGCCTGTGTAAAATGTACCTCCGGTGGGACCGCAGCAATTTCCGGGAATCCTGGGTGCAGCTAGGCTTCATTTTCACCAACTACCGGAAGAGGCATCGGGTTCTCCCCATCATCGACTTCTTCATCACCCAGATCGAATTTCCCTTGACTTACCTCTTCCTGGGCCTGCTGATGGTGTCGTTCTTCGTGTACCCCCTTGTCATGGTGAAGTTCTTCGCCGGGCTGGGGGTCATGACCCTGTGCTATATGTTCTACTACATCCACCAGGAACGCGACCTGGAGTTCATCTACGGCATCCTGTACTCCTACTTCGCGTTCTTCCTGCTCAACTGGGTCCAGCCTTACGCCTTCATCACCGTGCGCAACGACCGCTGGCTGACGCGCTAAGGCGCAGCGGGCGTTTTATATATAAAAGTCTTAGGGACTGAGGGAGCGTTGCTCTCTCAGTCCCTAAAAAATTTTGAGAAGCGGATGTGTTATACCAAATCGCAATCAAAAAGGTATTTTTGTAGGGGCGCAATTTATTGCGCCCGAAAGGCGGGCGTGATAAATCACGCCCCTACAATTGTTGCCTTATGATTGCAACTCGGTATTAGCTTTCAGCTATCAGCTTTCAGCTAAAAGTATCTTTTTTTTCTGATAGCTGATAGCTGACTGCTGACAGCTAAAATGCCCCCTCCCCCAAATTACTCACTCCAGCCCCGCACCGGCCCGGCGTAGCCGGTGAGTTCCACGTAGCCCTTGCCAGACAGCGGTTGCCGATCCTTAGCGCCCTGGATTTGCACCTGCCCTTCCCAGTAGGCGATGCGGGCCGGAACCTCGCTGCGCACTTCCTGGTCGGCCAAGGTGGGGGTAAGGGTGAGGCGGTAGCCAGCCTCAGGGATAACGATCTCCCAACCCGCGGGATACGAAGCATTGGTGTGGGGTGATTTCCAGGATCCCAAGGGATTGACCTGAAAATCGGCCAGGGCCAGATGCCGGGCCTGGCCCTGGGGGTCAATGAGAGTGCCCGAGGACGCGGCGTCCGTAGCGCCCTGGGCATCCCGCAGCAGGTAGAGCATCACCTCGCATCCGTCTGATAACTGCAACGCGAACCAGTCCCAGCCCACCTGGGCCGGGGCCAGGCCCCCGGTGAAAAACTCGTGGTCCATCCAGGATAGGCCCCTGACCTCTAAGGGCCGCGCTTTAAGCACTAGTCGTCCCTTGGTATCCATCCGGGTCAAGGAATAGTAGTGGGATGCAGCAGGGGTCTGGGCGGCCTTGCGGCTGTAACCCTTTTGACCATGAAGAGCCGGGGGCTTTTGCGGTTTCAAGACCAAATTTAATTCAATTCCCTCATCCCTGGCAAATAAAAGGATTTCTTCTCCCTTCATTTCCGCCTTCCAGGACTCAATCCAGACCTTGAGAGATTCGGTGTCGGAGCCGGACAGGCCCAGGGCGCCTCTATCGGCTTTTTCCCGGAAGATAAAGGCGCGCCCCTGGGGGTCGGTGACGGCCAGGTGGGCGAAGTAGATGGTGTTCAAGGTCCAGGCGGAACGGGCCGGGCATTCAGGCCGCCGCAAGGCCGAGCGGAAGAAGGTGAGTTGGTACCCAAAGGATTCCCCTGGGCCGGACTCCAGGTGTCCGGTGAAGTACCACCATTCCGTCTGAAATTCCGGGTGGGCCCCATGGTCCCGGGGAAACTGGAATACCCGTCCGGGACGGGGGGCTTCAAAGACATTTCGGCCAACCGCGGCCATTCCCGCCAAACCAAATATCGCCAGGGTGACAATGGAGGCCAGTTTAATTTTCATTCTTTACTCTGTTGTCATAGGCGCACGTATAGCGGTCCGAGTCAGCTTTTTTAACCGCCGATGAACGCAGATGAACGCAGATAATTATAAAGATTAATGGCGGGCATTGCCCGCCATTAATCTTTATCCGTGTTCATCCGGGTTCATCTGTGGTTAATATTTCATTTTTCACGGGGGGACAGCTCAAAGACCCCTTCCGGGTTGAGAGCCGCGTTAATGCCGTGTTGCGCCAAAAAATCCGGCAGGGGCCGCCCCAGCAGCAATTCCGCGGCCTCCGGGCTCAAGCCCCAGTCCTCCCGGAGCATCTGCCGGAGGTAATGGTCGAAGTGGAGGGACTCAAACAGTACGTCGCCCCCTTCGGCCCGGCCCGCGGCCAGGTCTTTCAGTCCTTGGACGATCAAAGAAGCGGCGCACCGGGCCTCGTGGGCCTGTATGAGCTCCCACACCTCGGGCACCTGGCCCAGCAGGTTTTGGCGGTTTAGCAGTTCTTCCGTCAGGGGCGGCGGGGGCGGCTCGCCCCAGCAGTTCTGGCGGCGGCACTGCTCCGGCCGGTGTTCGTAAATGCGGCAGGAGCCGGTGGCCGCCAGATAGAACCAGCACTGGCGGCTGCCGGGGACCTCCCGGACCTTCAGACGCTCTTCATTCAAGACCACCGGCTGGCCTTCCCGACCGGTTACCTGCTCTCCCGCCCGGAGGGTGTAAACCTCGTTCCAGGTGAGAACTTCCCGTTGAAACAGGGGCAAGTCGGCGGTGAGCAACGTAGGGCTGGAAATCTCGCAGCACTCGCCACAGCGAACGCAGGCGTCCCGGAGGCCCGCCTCCCGTTCTTTGGCCGCGGCAATCAACCGTTTCCAGGCCCTGGCCCGGTCTTCCACCGGCAGGTCATTCCAATCCTGAAAGATCTTGGAGTAGTCCGCCGCCTTTTCGATTTCACGGCGCAGCTTCTGAACGCGGCGGCTTTTAGGCGAGGCCTCCAGGACCTCAGACAGATATTTTTCCCACAAAGACGCCATGGCCTCCCGGGGACCCTTAGCCAAAGTTTCCCAGGGATCGGCATGGAGGAGTTTGCCCATAAATTGTTTTGACATGAAAAGCCTTGGATGTTTTTGGAATTTTTATCGATTATATAATTTTATCATTTTCTCGCGGCGAAAGGGACAAGCTATCAGCGTTCAGCTATCAGCTTTTTATCTTTAATTTATCTGCGTTCATCGGCGTTTATCGGCGGTTAAATAAAATCACCTTTCCGTGCGCAAAAAATTCACCAATCCCAGGGTCAATTCCACCATGGAATCCAGATCCAGGTTTTCCATGACGTCCCCCGGCCCGTGGTAATGGGGGTTGCGGAAAAAGGCGGTGTCCGTAAGCATGATGGCCGGGTAGCCCTCGTCCCAGAAATTGACGTGGTCGCTGAGGCGCACCTCCGGCAGGAGATGACCTCCCAGGGGCACGGCCAGGGTGACGGTGGGAAGTTTGCAGCCCTGCTTGATGGCTCGATCCAGCCGCTGCATCAGGGGCTTGGAGCGCCCGTCGCTCACCAGCCCGATGAAGTTGCCGGTGGTGGGGTACCCCATGAGTTTCAAGCTTAAGGGCAGGGACTGGCTGTTGGGCTCCTGGCGGTAGTAGCCCACCATCTCCAGGCAGAGCATGCCCAGAATTTTCTCCTTATTTTTCTTGGCCAGTCGGGCATAGACCGAACTCCCCATGTAGGGGGTGAAAAAATTGGGAGGCTCCTCGGTGGTGAAGCCGATGAAGGTCCAGGGCCGGGGCGGGGCCATACTTTTGGCCAGGCGGGCCACCTCCAGGAGCACCGCCACCCCGCTGGCGTTGTCGTCGGCCCCGGGGGTGCCGTAAACCGTGTCAAAGTGGGCGCCCAGGATGTAATAGCCCTGAGAGCTTTGGTCCCCGGCGATGACGTTGCTCACTTCCTGGCGCTCGCAGATGAAGGTCTGGCGCCGGGGGGTGTAGCCCATGCGGGTTAAATTCTCAAATACGTAGTCTTCCGCGGCCTTGAGATTCTTGGGGTTATAAATGGAGCGGTCCCCCAAGTCCTTGCTCAAGTAGCGCAGGTGGGCCGCTAGATTGGTTCGGATTTCGTCCCGGTTCAGGTCCATGGTTTTGGGATAATTATCCGTCGCCAGACAATTTGTAAAAAGAAATTTCACCATAAAGACACCAAGAACACCAAGGGCCACAAAGAAATAAGTTTTTGGCGTCCTGAAGGACGCCAATAACTTTCCTTGGTGAAACGTTGTGCCTTGGTGTCTTGGTGGTGAAATGTTTCCCCTCAGTTATTCCGCAAAAAGGTCCGTGGTCAGATAACGCTCCCCGGTGCTGGGAATGATGGCCACGATGAGCTTCCCCTTATTCTCCGGGCGGGCGGCAACTTTGAGGGCCGCAAAAACCGCGGCACCGGAAGAGATGCCGCAGAGAATCCCCTCCTTTTTGGCCACTTCCCGGGCGGTGGCGAAGGCCTCGTCGTTGGTCACGGTGATGATTTCGTCAATGATTTCGGTGTTCAGGATTTCCGGGACGAAACCCGCGCCGATGCCCTGAATTTTGTGGGGCCCGGGCTGGCCGCCGGATAATACCGGGGACGCGGCCGGCTCCACGGCCACCGCCTGAAAGGAAGGTTTGCGGGCCTTGATCACCTCCGCCACCCCCGTAATGGTGCCGCCGGTACCCACCCCGGAGATGAGGATGTCCACCTGGCCTCCGGTATCGTGCCAGATCTCTTCCGCGGTGGTGCGCCGGTGGACTTCCGGGTTGGCCGGGTTGGCAAATTGGTTGGGCATGAAAGCGCCGGGGGTTTCCGCCAGAATTTCCCTGGCCCGGTTCACCGCGCCGGTCATGCCCTGGGCGCCGGGAGTGAGGACCAGCTCCGAGCCCAGGTGTTTGAGAAGCTTCCGCCGTTCCAGGCTCATGGTTTCCGGCATGGTGAGCAGGAGGCGGTATTTCTTGGCGGCGCACACAAAAGCCAGGGCGATGCCGGTGTTCCCGCTGGTGGGCTCTACTATTAGCGTGTCGGGGCGGATGAGGCCCTGCCTTTCCGCGGCTTCGATCATGGACACGCCGATGCGGTCCTTGACGCTGCCCAGGGGGTTCATGGATTCCAGTTTGCCCAGGATGGTTCCCGGCAGACCTTTGCCCACGGTGTTGAACCGCACCAGGGGGGTCCGACCCATGGCTTCCATGATGTTGGCATAGATGGTGTTCATAGCGTCCTCTTTTCATCTCAAACCCGGGATGGGCGTTCGGTGACGGGAGCAAGCAGTTGTAACCCCAGATGGATTAAAGCGATGAGCACATAAGCCCAGAAGGAGACCACCGGACTCAGAAAAGCGACCGCTGCCGCCGCCAGATAAATAATCGTCATACCCAAATGAAGTCGGTATATGTATAAGCGTGAGGCAGGGTCGAATCCGGGCTGGACCAAATGCCTGAGATCCAAAGCGCCCCGCCACGACAGAAACATCATCAGGGAAGCGGCGCTGAGATTGACGCCATAAATAACGGTGGCGGACCGCAGGCCGAATTTCTCCCCCAGCATCCCGGCGGAGAAGGGAATCAGCGAGACACAAAAAAGAAAGGTTAGATTAAGCCACAATTGGCGCGTGTCCGTCCTTTCCAAGAAATGACCCAGGGCGTGGTGGCTGTTCCAATAAAGCCCCAGGGCCAGGAAGCTGATGGCATAACTGACGAGCACCGGCCACAGCAGCCCCAGGGCCGCAATAATTTGCTCCTCGGATTTCGCCGCCGCCAGCGCCGGACTCGCCAGTTGGAAGGCAAGCAAGGTCATGGCGATGGAGAAAACCCCGTCGCTTAATTGCTCCATGCGGCCCTTGGTGAGCAGCGAAGATTTTTGTTCCACCATGATCCTTCCGAAGATAAAATTCCTTCGTTGTCAGTCTTTGACCGGCACCGAATATGACCAGATGGGGCGCCCTCCAAGCGCAGGCTGAAGCCTGCGGCTACATTTTAAAAGCAGAATGAACAAGTTAAAAGGGTTTACGCAGAAGATAAGATTTTCCCCTATTCCCTGAAACCTAAAACCTGAAACCTGAAACCTAAAACCTAAAACCTACTTCTCCGCGCCCTTGTAAACCAGCTCCGGCCGCTTCAAAAAAACCCGGGTGTCCGGCGGCACCGATTCGGTGATCCAGACGTTGCCGCCGATGACGCACCGCGCCCCGATGACGGTGTCGCCCCCCAGAATGGTGGCCTGGGCGTAAATAATGACGTCGTCTTCCACCGTGGGATGGCGCTTTTTCGTCCGTAGACTATCCACTGCGTCCTTGGGGAGGGACAAGGCCCCCAGGGTCACCCCCTGATAGATGCGCACCCGATCTCCGATTTCCGTGGTCTCCCCCACCACCACGCCGGTGCCGTGGTCGATGAAGAAGCTTTCACCGATGTGCGCCCCGGGATGAATGTCGATGCCCGTCTGACTGTGCGCGTATTCCGTCATGATCCGGGGCATGAGGGGAACCCCCTGGTGCCAGAGCTCGTGGGCGATGCGGTACACCGTCACCGCAAAGACCCCGGGGTAACTGAAGATGATTTCGTCGTAGCTCTTGGCCGCGGGGTCCCCCTCATAAGCGGCCCGCACGTCCTTGGCCAGCATGGCCCGCAACCGGGGCAGCTCCTTCATGAATTTAATAGCCTCTTCCTGGCCCCGCTCCTCGCAATGGGTGCAGTCCAGGTTGTAGCGCAGGCACTCGTGGCGGATGGAGAGCGCGATCTGCTCGGCTAGCCCCTCGAAGAACGCCACCGCTTCCTGGCCGAAGTAGTAGCCCAGGTTGACCTCATCCACCCGGTGGCGGATAAAGTAGCCGGGATAGAGCAGGCGGCAGGCCCGGTGGATGATGTCGATCATGGCCTCCCGGGAAGGGATGGGCTCCGGGCCCACGTGGTCGAAGCAGTCCTCCCGGCGGCAGGAAAGGATCAGTTCCTGGACGATATCCGGAATTTCCCGACGGTATTCCCGGACCGTCTTTTCTTCAATTTTGCAGCGTTCCAGGTCGGTGGGTTCAGCCATAATTCAGGTCTCCATGGTGGCGCAGACGGCGTCGCCCACCCCCCAATACGGCGACAGCCCCCGAAGCCGCTCGATGATGACGGGGAACTTTTCGATGACGAAGTCGATTTCCTGCTCCGTGTTGTAAACGCTCAGGCTCAGGCGGATGGAGCCGTGGGCGAAGGTGAAGGACACCCCCATGGCCCGGAGCACGTGGGAGGGCTGGAGGCTGCCGGAAGTGCAGGCGGACCCCGAGGAGGCGCAGATGCCCAGCTCGTTGATCATAAGGAGAATAGCCTCCCCTTCCACGAACTCAAAACTGATGTTGCTGGTATTGGGCAGCCGGTTTACCCGGTCGCCGTTCACCCGGCTGTTGGGGATGCGGGTCAACAGGGCGTTCTCCAGTTTGTCCCGGAGGTACTTGACGTGGGTGTTCTCTTTTTCCATGTTCCGGGCCGCCAGCTCGCAGGCCACTCCCAGGCCGATGAGGCTGGCGGTGTTTTCCGTGCCACCCCGGCGGCCTTTTTCCTGGTGGCCGCCGATGAGAAAGGGGGAAAACCGGGTGCCCCGGCGGACGTAGAGCGCCCCCACCCCCTTGGGCGCGTGAAGTTTGTGGCCGGACAGGGCCAACATGTCGATGGCGTTTTTCTTCATGTCGATGGGAATCTTGCCCACCGCCTGCACCGCGTCAGTGTGGAAAAGAACCCCCTTATTCCGGGCGATGGCCGCGGCCTCTTCCACCGGAAAGATCACCCCGGTTTCATTGTTGGCCCACATGAGGCTGGCAATGGCCGTCTCCGAAGTAAGGCTGCGGGCGAACTGGTCCAGGTTAATGCGGCCGTCGCTGTCCACCGGCAACTCTGTCACCCGGTAGCCCTCCTTTACCAGGTGGGCCCCCAGGGCGTGGATGGCCGGGTGCTCCACCCGGGAGATGACGATATGGCGCTTGCCAAGGTTGGTGGCCAGGGCCGAGCGGATGGCGGTGTTGTCGCTTTCCGTGCCGCAGGAGGTGAAGATGATTTCGTCCGGCTCGGCGTTGATCAGGGCCGCCACCTGCTCCCGGGCCTGCCGGATTTTGCGGCCCACCTGGCCCCCGAAGAAGTGCATGCTGGAGGGGTTGCCGTAAAGCTCGTAAAAGTAAGGCAGCATGGCCTCCAGGACTTCCGAAGCCACCTGGGTGGTGGCGTTGTTGTCCAGGTAGATGGTGGTCATTTGGCCACCTCCTCCACTTCCAGTTCGGGCCATACCAGTTCCCGGAGCTTGGCCTGGACAAAGTCTTTGAGGGTCAGGTGGGCCATCTGGCATACGGCGCAGGCCCCCCGGGTGGCCACCAGGACCTTGTTGCCCACCACGTCGATGAGCTCCAGGTCGCCCCCGTCCTGCTGCAACTGGGGCCGGATTTCCCGCTCGATGGTCTCTTCGATCTTCCGGATTTTCTGGAGGTTGGTGAGCTGGGGCCGGGCCTTCTCCGGCCGGGCCTCGGCCCGCACCCGGGCGATGATCTCCTCGATGGCCTCGTGGCAGCCGCCGCAGCCGCCCCCGGCCTTGGTGTAGTTGGTCACCTCCTCCACGGTCTTGAGGTCGTTTTCCCGAACCACCCGCTCGATTTCGTTTTCAGTGACCCCGAAACATTCGCAAATGATCTTTTCTTCCACCCCGGCGGTGGGGATGCCTCGGTAATTGGCGATGGCCTTTTCCAGGGCTTCCCGGCCCATCACCGAACAGTGGATTTTTTCCTTGGGGAGGCCGCCCAGGAAGTCGGCGATGTCCTGGTTGGTGAGCTTGGCGGCTTCATCCACGGACATGCCCTTGATCATTTCGGTGAGGGCCGAGGCCGCGGCGATGGCGCTGGCGCAGCCGAAGGTCTTGAACCGGGCGTCCACGATGCGCCCCTGTTCGTCCACCTTGAAGGTGAGCCTCAGAGCGTCGCCGCAGGCCAGGGACCCCACTATGGCCTCGCCGTCGGGGTTTTCCACCACGCCGACGTTCTTGGGGTGAAGAAAATGCTCCATGACTTTGTCCGAATATTCCCACATAAGACCGGCTCCTTGTGTATTGCTAATATAGATTAATTTTATCTGATTTAAAATCGTTACGAAGGGTTTTTATTGAGTTTTTATTTGGCAGGACCTCCGGTCCCGCCAATCCCAAACATTTCCCGGGAAGTGATGTTTGGCGGAAACGGAGGCCCGCACCTCCAAAATTGTCTCTTTAGTTTAGAAGGCGCCAAAGAAAAGTTTCCTATTTCCCGCGAGACCACCAACCAGAAAAATCAGTGGCACAGGCCTCTGGCCTCTGGGCAACGTCAGCTCCGCCAAGAAAGTATTTCACAGGTTGGAAGCCTGTGCCACTCATGAAATTGTCTTATTTTTTATATTGAAAAATGCAGCGCCAGCCACACGGTTTTCTCCTCCGGGTCGGTCCATTCCACCCGGTGGCGGCGGTGGGCCGGGATGAGGAGATGATCCCCGGGTTTGAGAGTCACCGGCTCCGGATCCCCTTCCAATAACAACCCGGCGCTTCCCGACAAGAGTGCCACCCATTCATCGGTGTCCTGGTCGAACCAATAACCGGGCGGCGAAGCCTGGCCCGCCGACAAAATTCTTTCTAATCGAAAATAAGGCGTTTGAAGCAGGATTTCTATGATTTCCGCGGAAGAATCTTCGGGGATTCCGATAAATAGATTTTCCAAACCCGCTCCCTCTTACCAATTTCCTTCCAAGATAAATGCGTTTTCACAAACTCGATAACCTAAGTATCACCCAGTTTGCCGAAGCAGGAGCTTCCGCTAAAATTCCCGTTCCCAAGCATGAGCTTGGGAACGAGGAGGTGGTAATATTTTTTTGGGGGTGCCGTCCACTCAACGTTCTTTTGGCCCAGCATATTGCCAATCACCGATACACCGAAAACCGTAAACCGAAAACTGAAAACCGGCGTTAATCCCCACGGCAGCGGCCGATGACCCACTGCTCCAACCGGCCGTCGGCGTCCAGACGCAGTTGCAGCACAAAGGGGAACTCCCGCCCCGGCACCGAGAATCGCAGGTCCAGCCACTCCTGGATCTGAGTGGCCCCCAGGGAACGGACCCGGTAAAGCAAGGGAAAACGGGCAAAGTCCAGGTAAATGTCCAGGATCTTTTGGGCCTCGGGAGGACAAGGAGGGGGATTCCCGGCCGCCGGCCACATCTGCACCCGGAGGTCCCGGGGCGGCGGGTAACCGCCCGGCGGCGCCTGGCATCCCGGCCCGGAGGGAACCTGTTCCAAATCAAAATTTGTTTCCGGCCGGTTTCCCATCAAACTCGCCCACGGCAGTTCCACAAATGCCTGCCTCACCCCCTCCGGCCCCGAGCTTAGAAGCTGCCAGCGCCGGTAGGAAAAAGGCTGGGGCAGGGCCGCGATTTTCTCCGTTGTTGGGTTTTGCTCTTTGAATACCTCCTGGGCCACCGCCAGGGCCTGGCGGTGGTAGAGGCCGCAGATCAAAAAATACGCCGTGGCCAAGGCCAGACACACCGACCCCGCTTTCCGGCCCCAGCCGGGAGAAATCAGGGCGGCAACCGCGCCCAGGAGCAAAATCCCGGTGAGATACGGATCAATGATAAATAGCCAATCCAGGGTGAATTTCCGCCGGGTAAAAGGGCTCAAAATCTGGGTGCCATAGGAAGTGGCCAGATCCAGAATCAAGTGGCTGGCCAGCACTAATACTCCCAGGATGAAAAAGGGCCGGAACCAGTCCTTTCCGCCGATGGCCGCGTTCACCCCCGCGCCAAACACGGCCAATAGCGGTAGGGCAAATATGGAATGGGTGAAGCCCCGATGGTGGCGGATAAAGACCAAACGGTCAATCCACGCCAGGAAATAATCCACGTCCGGCAGCAGGCCAAAGGCCACCCCGGCCACCGCCCCCCAGAACCGGGAGGGCGTGGGAACTAACTGGGAGATCAACACTCCCGCGGCCACGTGCGTTAGTGGATCCACGGCCACCTCCCGCCGCTGGTGCCGTAGTGGGGATAATGGCGCAGCAGGTCGTCCCTAAGGGCGATGGCGTTGTTATAGCGTTCTTCCACGTCTTTTTTCAGGCAGTTTAAAATGACGGCCTCCAGGGCCGGAGGGATTTCCGGGTTGATCTCCCGGGGCGGCGGGGGTTCCTGCTCCAGGATCTGGTCGATGAGCAATTTTTCCACTACGCTGTAAAAGGGCAACTCCCCCGTGTATAAGAGATACATGAGGACCCCGATGGCCCAGATGTCGCTGCGGCGCTCGCTTTTCCCCATGATCTGCTCCGGGGCCATGAAAGGCCGGGAGCCCACCACGGTGGCGGAGACGTCCTTTTCCCGGAGAATCTTGGCGGCCCCGAAGTCCAGGAGTTTCAGGGTCCCCTCCGGCTTGATGATGATATTGTTGGGCTTGATGTCCCGGTGAATGATGCGGTTCCGGTGGGCGTGGGCCACCACGTCGATGAGCTGGAGAATGATACGCTCCACCAGGGGCCGGGGCAGCTCTTCCCCCAAAAGTTCGCCCAGAGTCTGGCCGTCCACGTATTCCTGAATGAGGATTAACTTGCCATCGTCTTCCAAAGTGTCCACCAGCCCCACCACCCCGGGGTGGGGGGCCAGCCGCTGGCAGATGGCCGCCTCTTTGCGGAACTTGGCGTTGGCGGCCCGGGAGAAGGGGATCTTGGCCACGTAATGCCTCTCCTGGCCCAGGGCTTCGGTGTCCACCACCAGCCAGACTTCCCCGAAGCTCCCTTGGCCCAGCTTCTTCACCTTTTCGTAGCGGCCTCCCAACAGTGGGGTGAGCTGCAGCAGGGCCAGCCAGTCCCGGGCGCTGGGAATAAAGTGCTCCACCAGTCCCTGGAGGGCCTTTTTCAGGGGCGAGAGCTGTCCCACCGGCTGCACCTGGAAGCCCACCATCTCCGGGGAAGGGGCGCCGCGGGGGACCAGGTCTTTGAGGAGCACCGGCACGGGCGCGCCCTCCTGGTTTTTCAGGCGCAGCTTGACGTGGCTCACGTCGCCGGCTTTCAAGCTGAGTTCCTTGAAGAGGGCCGCGTCTTCCGGCCCATAGAACAAGTCTTCCAGGGTCAGGGGCAGACGCAGAAAATCGTCCTGGCCGATATAGTTCAGCAGGCGCCGGAGGGCCTGGTTGAGCTTGCAGGACCCTGCTCCCCGGTCGCAGACAAACAGAGGCTGCCCCGTCTCCTGAAAGAGGCGGTTAAATTCCTCCCGGGAGCTGACCAGCAGCCGCCGGTCCCGGGCCAGGCGGAGCACTACGCCCACCCGGGCCAGAACCTCCGGGGCATTATACGGGGGGAAGAGGTACTCGTCGACCCCGGCTTCCAAGGCCCGGGCCGCGTCGGTGTCGGAAAAGGCCGGGAGAGCCATGATGACCGGGAGGTCCCGGACCGCGGCCTTCACCCGCTGCACCAGGTCGGGCGCCTGGCGGGCGTCAGCCTGGATGATCACCAGGTTAGGGGGCTGGGCCTCCACCTCCCGGACCAGCTCCTCCGGAAAACATACCTTAACCTCGTAGCCGCCCTGGGTAAGGGACGCGGCCAGAGTCTCTGTTGCTTCCTGATCTGCGGCAATGAGGATATGCATCAAAATAGACTCCCATCCCGGGATACGGATATTTTCCCAAAAATTTAATGACTTGGCAAGGTTAGGCAAAAGGAAAAATCTATGAGGATATCGCGCCCCACGGTTTTTGGACTTTTCAATAGCCCTAACTTTTTAAAAAAATTACTTGACAGATATTTTATTTGAATATTATTTTATGTTCTAAGTACTGACAAACATTCAGAAAGACCTGCAGCGAGACTGAAACGGAAAGCTACTGATTTCAATGGGCATAGCCGGGTTGCCTAATAGGGAGGCACACATGAAGTCCCGCAGATTTATGCTCGTCTTGAGTTTTGTCCTCTTGATCTCCTACACAACCATGGCCTTCCCACTCACCATCACCGTGGGTGACAATGACGGCTATGGCTTCGGTATTCCTGACAATGGTACTGCGCCAAATCCCACTTGGGGTTATGATGGCCGGAGCACGGCGGAAGCGGCCGCCACCAACGGCGCCCAGATCACTGACGTGTACAGCGCCATTTTCCCTGGTTATGGACCCAACCCAAGCCAGACAGCCAGCGTGATCTTCCCATTGGGTGGGTTACATCTCACTTCCGCCACTTTAACTGTGGACATGGGTGATTTCGAGGCCAGCACATACGGCCCCATCTCGGTGAACTTCAACGGCGTTCTCCAAGGCTGGGCGTTTCAAGATGGTTACACATACACTGTAGTGCGGACCTTTGTCCTCGGACCGGCGGAGATTGCCGCGGCCAACCTGGCCGGCGCCTTCATTATTAATCTCGATCACACCGGCTCCATGGATTTTATTGCCTTCGATTATTTCGAGCTTAACGCTGACGTTGCGCCCCTCCCCGGCGCGGTGTTGCTCCTGGGGACGGGCCTGTTAGGACTGGTTGGGTTGCGGATAAAGCTGAAGAAATAATTTCTGTCGGTATTCGACTCGCCCGAGGGCAGGGTTTCCATGATACCCTGCTTTTTTTTGTGATTGAAAATCCCAAATCATGCAGGCGGGGAGACCCCGCCCCCACAATTTTTTTCCGGGTCCGGCAAGGTCCCCAACAGACTGCCGGGAGACCGGAGCCAAGCAATAATCGAAAACCGAAAACTGAAAACAAAACGTTTTTATATTGACAAACCGCGGGGTGGGGGATAAAAAATTCCGGTGAGGCGGGGTAGCTCAGTCGGTAGAGCAGGGGACTGAAAATCCCCGTGTCGGCGGTTCGATTCCGTCCCCCGCCACCAGCAATATCAAGGAGTTCCGGTTCAAGAAGTTGAACCGCCTTACCTACTCACTTCAGAAAGTTGAGTAGGTTTTTTATTTTTCAAACTTTTATGCTCATATCCCCGACAGAGCCATTCAACCTCGAAGGTTTCTTATATTTTAATTCGAATTTAACAAGAGGACATGCTTGAGAGGTTGAGGAAACCCCATGGTTGTTAGGTCCCTGCTCGTGAATGTTAGGAATTCAAAAATTTCTAAAAAATTAACAGATCCGTCTCTCCAGTTGATAAATTTATGGAAATTTGTGCTATTATCCATCCCAGAAACGATTTGGAAAAATAGAGGAAATTTGTGGACACGGTGGCGGAACCGGAGGCATACAAGGACTTTGAGTTGAAAAACGGTTGGTATGTGGCAGATGCGTATATCGTTACCTGCCCTGAGGAGGAAGTGGGCGGCTCATGGGATTGGGTGGTGAGGTCCAACTTGCGAATGGGGGCAACTAGACCTTATATGCGGCCACGCCTTACTGTACGTAACGGTCAGATTACAGTTTTCGCGAAAATCGCGATCAAGGGACCCCGGGGCACAGATCCCTACCAATGATAGCCCAAATTTCGCAGGAAAAGTAATTGTTCCAAAAATCTGGCATACCAAGAGAATCACTTGCCAAACTCGACTGTTATCCCCAAAGAGGAAAAAACGGAGAATTTTGGAAATCCGGGAAACTTGCTTTGTTTGAGATTTAAAATTAAATTTTAATTATGACAACCAAACGGATTTTGGGGAAATCTCTGGGTCTTATCCTGACTCTGGCCCTTTTCCTGGGGGGATGCGCCGGAACGAACTCGGTATTGGACGTTGCCGGGCAAGCTTATAAGCACAATGTGGACCAAATGATGTCATCTCCCAACCAGGAGGAGTGGAACGCTACAGACTGGTCCTTATGGATGAATTCCCAGGGTGGAGGTTAGGAAGGATCGGGCGAGGCGCTTCCAAAATGACCGGTGGCACAGGCTTTCCAGTTTGTGGCGGCGCCGGCTGAAGCCTGGGGCTACAAAAACCGGGAGATTTTGTAAGGGCTTTATTGGCAATCGCTATATAGACCTCCTTTTCGTAACCAAGGCAATAATCGATACCCGTTACCAAAAATAATGGGCCTGGGGATATCCCCGGCCCATTTTTTCATCCGTTTATCCGGTGCAGTTACTCATTGGTTAAAGGATTCCGCACCATAATGGTTTCTTCCCGGTCCGGGCCCACGGAGATGATCTGAATGGGCACTCCGGCCAGGGTCTCCACCCGTTCCAGATAGGCCCGGGTGGCGCCGGGGAGGTCCTGGTACCGCCGCACCTCCCGGAGGTCTTCAGTCCAGCCCGGAAATTCTTCAAATATCGGCCGGCAGCGTTCCATGTCCTTGAGCGTCACCGGGACCGTGTCCCGCCGCACCCCGTCCAACTCATAGGCCACGCAGAGCTTCACCGGGTTAACGCCGGTGAGCACGTCCAGCTTGGTGATGGCCATGCCGGTCAAACCGTTCAAGCGCACCGCTTCCCGGACCACCACCATATCCAGCCAGCCGCAGCGTCGTTTGCGGCCGGTGGTGGCGCCGAATTCCACCCCGCACACCTGGAGGTGTTCCCCCACTGCGTCCAGACACTCGCAAGTGAAAGGACCGCTCCCCACCCGGGTGGTGTAAGCCTTGACCACCCCCAGGACCCGGTGCAGGCGGCCCGGCCCCACCCCGGCGCCGGTGGCCGCGCCCCCGGCCACGGGGTTGGAGGAGGTGACATAGGGATAAGTGCCATGGTCAATATCCAGATGGGTTCCCTGGGCGCCTTCAAAGAGGATATTCTTCCCTTCCCGCTCCGCCTGATCCAGCAGCACCGAAACATTGGCCACCAGCGGCCGTAGGCGCTCCCCCATGGCCTGGTAGGGGATAAATATGTCATCCAGGGAGAACGGCTCGTCCCCCAGAAATTTTTCCAGCAGGAAGTTTTTTTCCGGTAACACCTCTGCCAGTTTGGCCTTGAGGAGGTCCGGGTCCAGGAGATCGGCCACCCGGATACCCCGGCGGGCCACCTTGTCTTCGTAACAGGGGCCGATGCCCCGGCCGGTGGTGCCGATCTTGGCCGCGCCCTTGGCCCGCTCCCGGGCCACATCCAGACGCTTGTGATAAGGCATGATCACCTGGGTGCGCTCGCTGACGCGGAGGTTGTGCGGCCCCACTTTCACGCCCCGTTTCTCCAGGTTGTCCATCTCCAGGAGCAACACTTCCGGGTCCAGGACCACGCCGTTGCCGATGAAGCATTGCTTGCCGGGGTGAAGGATTCCCGAGGGGATCAGGTGGAAGATAAATTTCTCCCCCGCCACCACCAGGGTGTGGCCGGCGTTGTTGCCACCTTGATAACGCACCACCACCTGGGCCCGTTCGGTCAAGAGGTCCACGATCTTCCCCTTGCCCTCGTCGCCCCACTGGGTGCCCACTACGACTACATTAGACAATGTTCTTCCTCCTTAAAAAGCCACATAAATTTAAACAAGAAGCCGGACAAAGTCAAAGATAAAATGGGTCCACTGATTATCAGACTCTTGTGGAAAGGCTTTTAGGAAGGGAGTTCAAAGATGTCAAATCAAAAGCTGTCAACTACTGCTATCAGCCTTCAGTCAAAGATTTCTTAATGCTGATAGCCGATAGCTAAAAAAAACCGGGGGCGGTTTCCCGCCCCCGGTGGGAGTTAGACTTATTTTACCTTGGGCACGAACTTATTGGTGTACTCCGGATAGTGCTTCCGGAGGTCCTTCTTGATGATCTTGCCGGTGGGGGTCCGGGGGATGGCCGCCAGAAAGACCACTTCCCGGGGCAGCTTGTAGGTGGCCAGCACGTCCATGGTGGATTTGATGATCTCACTGGCCAGGTCCTGGGAGGGCTCATGGCCGGGTTCCAATTCCACCATGGCCACCACTTTCTGGCCCATGATTTCGTCGGGGATGCCTACCACCGCGTTGTCCCGCACCGCGGCGTAGCGGATGATGGCGTCTTCAATCTCCGTGGGGGCCAGGCGGAAGCCGGAAGACTTGATCATGTCGTCTTCCCGGGCCTGGAAGAAGATGAAGCCGTCTTTGTCCATCATGACGGCGTCGCCCATCATGTTATAGCCGTCTTTGATGCCCTTCTTCATGGTTTTCAGGAGCTTGTTGTCCTGAATGTAGGGCTTCCAGTACAGGGTGGCGGTGGGGCCTTTGATCAACATGCTGCCTACTTCACCGGGGCCGGCAGTGGTGCCGTCTTCCCGGACCACCTTGATCTCAAAGCCGGGCAGGGCCTTGCCGATGGAGTCGGGCATGGGGATGTCGCTCATGGAGTTGGAGGTCACCAGGTGCATCATTTCGGTGCCGCCCAGGCCTTCCCAGATGGGCTTCCCGGTCTTGGCCTGCCACATGGCCAGGGTCTTGCCGGTCAAGGCGTCGCCCCCGGTGGTGTACATGCGCACGCTGCTGATGTCATAGTCGTTGAAGTTGGGCATTTCCAACAGCTTGCGGTACGCGGTGGGAAGACCCGTGACCACCGTGACCTTGTGCTTCTGGATGACACCCATCATGTCGTCCGGGGTGAACCTGGGCAGCAAGGAAATGGCGCCGCCGCCGGCAAAGGGGACGAGGCAGAAGGTGCCGTAGCCCGCGGCGAAGGACACCGGCGCCGACCCGCCCAGGACCTCGCCGGGGGCCAGCTTCC
>VGSW01000042.1 GCA_016874915.1 Deltaproteobacteria bacterium | reverse complement strand
AGAACATACTCCACAGCTTTAGGGAGGAATCCGCGGAGTTGTGGAGGAAGGAGGTCCTTGAAACTATAGATTTCGTTTCGCCATCCAAAGAATTTGGTCTGGGCCTCGGAATTAAACATCATCCTGGTGGATTTCTCAATCCTTCCCCCGCAGTCAAAGATTTTCCCATCCCCCCAGTCCATTGCCCGGTAGAGAACCGCCTCCCATTTGCCCCGGTCCCGATCGCCCCACGATTCCGGGGTAAGGTCATAATAGGTGGGGGATTCACAGATCGCCAAGAACCGGTACAAGGTGCCATCCTCAAGGTACAACCCTTCTTCCCCGGCAAAGAAGGTTCTAAAGACCTTGGGTTGGACCCCTCCAAAAATGGATACCCGCGCCCCATGGAGGTACATTGTCTTCCCGGCCCGCACAATCCTGGTCGGTTTTCCATCAAAGAGGCACAGCCAGGCTTCCCGGTCAGTGCCTTTGGGTTTATACTGGTTCTGACCACTGAGAAAGGCACTGATTTCATCATGAATTCCTACGATTCCACCATGGGGGGAGTTTATAAGGTCATCCCGCAACCCTTCCAAAGTCAGGTCTGAGAAGAAATACCCTCTGGGGGGTGTTGGCGGTGGCGTTTGCTCCCGATCCTTTCTCTTTAACCCTTTGTAAGCCTCCATTCCTCCTCTATACCGAACTTCCTCTTTCAGTTGAGCTTCATGGATAGGTCCGGCCATCAAATGGACAGGAGGGGTCTTGCCTTCTCCCGATGGTCTGATGTCCATATGCCAGATGTTCAATGGCGAATCCCATCCCATCTTGGGCGAAACCGCCAACGTCCTTCCCATGATGGAGCCCATCAGACAGAATCCGGCCCCCGGGAGGGCGGCTGGGGAAGTAGCGCAGGCCCGGCCCAGTTGTTGGAGACTGTCGGCAACGCCGCCAGGGAGCACTTCCCACGGAAATGGGATGCGCGGGAACATCTGACCGGCAAAATCCCATCCGGTATGTGGGGCGTCAGGCTTCTTTTCGAAGGCTGTCTTTTCTTCGGCGATTTTTTTCCTGGCTTCCTGTTGAATCTCTTCAACCCCCCCGATGTCAGACATGGCCCACCTCCAAGGCTTCCAAAGCCATGATTGGCAAGCAGGCATGATGGAGGAACAGGAAGGGGTTGATCTTAAAAGAGAAAGATGGTAGTTTCTTCATCAGCACACTCCATGCGTGGATTTTTGTTTACGCCCCGGCCTGCCCTGCCGGGGTTTTTTATTTGAAAGCTCCTCCATCACCTCCTCTACAAGCTGATTAAGGCTGCCCCGGCTATCGGCCCTAAACCTTTCCAGCCATTCCGCAAATTCCAGGCGGCAAACCAAGATTGTTTTGTTATTCATGCGAAAATGGGGGAGGGGGTGTTCCGGGTCCTTGAGGGCGTCTCGCAGGAAACGAATCCCCAGCCCGGAGTAGGCGGCAAGCTCCGGGAGGTTAAAATAATCTTTCTGGATCACACCCTTGCAGGCCATCTATGCTCCCCCAGGTAGCCACTCTGATTGCGCCTGCTTGGTGTTTTCCCGGATGAACTTGACGATGTGATCGCAGCGGAAGCGCCGTTCTTCCCCAACCTCCACGAACGCAATCTTCTGAGCCTTCACCAAGGCCTCAAGGTCTGCGGGAGGAATCTTTAGGAATAGGGCTGCTTCTTTAAGGGTATAAAGTTGCATAAATTCCCCTTCCACTCTTGTAGAAGGGGAATTTAAGGTAGGAGCTTATTTTCCTTTAGGGAAGGCTGGAAATTATTCCATCCTTGGTTTAGGGGCTTTACGATGTATCCGGGGACCAGAAAGAATATCTAATTCATGTTCGAGCTTAAGGGTCTCTCTCTGAGATTTTTTATCTTGGACGACATATTCCAGAATATCGGGACAAAGAGCTTTGCAGGTTGAACGCTCAGGACACCTGTCACAAGTTCTACTTAATCTGACGGGTAGTTTTTCCGGCTTATGCACCGCAGGGTCAAATTTTACCCCATGAATTGGTTCAAAGGCCCTGTAATATGCCTTCCTAACGGTAGAAATATTTACCTTTTGGAGAGGCTCTGTTCTAAAGCCGAAATCATTTAGGATTTTTATACGAAGAGAGGCACGCTTATTCAGTGTTTCGGCAGCTTTTTTGAAGGACTTCGTTCGGTTATAGGCGTCCCAAACTTCCCATTTATCAATCTTTCTATCGGGAGTCATTCTTGAATTATCTCTCTGAATAAAACTCTGATAGTACTTAATTTTAGCAAAAATCTCTTTTACAATATCTTCTAAATCAGCATTAAGCTTTATTCTTATTATTAATTCCTCCCCATTATTAAAGACCGGAATGGGCAAATAAGGTAGGATTATTCCTTTCCTTATTTCATCTTCGCTCAAATCCCTATAATCGGTTGGATAAATGGTTTCCACTATTTCTTCTTCATTATCAAAAAAGCTGCCTCCCCAATGCTTGGGAATAGCTGTAGAGGGATTAAATAGGTAGGTTATGCTGTATTTATTACATAGTTCCTCCGCCTTTTTCGCTGCTTCCGGATGGTCAAGGTATTCCGTCTCATCTATTTGGTTTTCTCTGCACCAAAAGAGGAAATCCCAATAGTCCGCCCGGTAGGAAGGTTTTCTCCGCAGAGCCTGAAATTTATCGTAAGGGCTTATTTTTTTCTTTGAAGTGTACTCTTTCATTGCCATTTCTCCTTATGGCTATACCAAAAATGGCCCCGAGGCGGCGAGATCACCGCCCAGGGACCAAACCTTAACCTTTGTACGGGGATTTTAGCCTAACTTGCAGATGGCAGCAAATGGTTGCGGATAGGTTGCGGATGGCTACACAAAACCGCCAATTTTTGCGTGAGCACTTGTAGTAAATTCAATAAGTTAAGCCTCACCTGACGTATCCCCGCTTCGGCACCACCAGATTAAATGGGGCGTAATCTCAAGGGGTTACGCCTTTTCTTTTTCCCTCTGGCCGAATTCTGACCGAAGATTTGACCGAACAAAAAATAAATGGACCAAATTTCCTCGATGATATCAACTAGGTCCTTCGCCCGGTATCCAGTCCTCATAGATATCCACGGTCATGGAGATGGAGTGGTGCCCTAACTGTTTCTGGACGTAGGCCGGGGAGATGTGAGCCATGAGTAATACCATTTTCTCTTTCAAGTGCAACAAACTTAGTCTGTAACTTATTGATAATCCGTAATTATCTTTACCGAAAACCGGAGACCGAAAACCGAAAACCGTATAAGATGGCCGCGTAGGTATGCCGCAGGTCGTGAGCACAAAGAAATATTTTGGCGCCCCCCTCCCAGGCTGGGCACTATTATCAGGCCTTAAGGCGATGTTTACTTAGGGTGGATAATGCAGATTTTAAAACTGCCAATCTAAGACCGAAAACTGCACTACATGGCCCCGGTCTTAGGGACCGCCAGGGGTGGCAGCTTGGGAATTTCCGGGGCCAATTCCCGATGTCTCATCCCGAAGGCCTTCATTTCGAAGAGATTGGGATTGGTCTGCCGCATCAGGTCAATCTCCTTGGGCGATAGAATGCGGACCACCCCTTTATCGTCCATGACGGCGAATTGTTCGCCCTTAGCCACGCATTCTGCTACGGTCATTTCGCCTTTCAACTCCTGTTTGGAGATGCACAGCAGCTTGTCCGCCGCGGCCATGGAGGTTAAGGCCAACACCAGCGCCAGAGTTGCCATCAGTACTCGCAGCATCTTCTTAAACATCATTGGTCCTCCCGTAAGTTAAGGGTTAAATAACGATAACGGCATTCAACTTTTTTTATTCGTCTTTAAAACCGCCAAAATTCTGGAGGAATGGCGGCCGGGGGTGGCATACCAGCCTCCCTGGCCTTGGCCCCTTTACCGGCGCCATACCTGGGTAAAATCAACATAGCCATTTCCGGCCCCGGGGTCAACCCCCCAAATTTGTAGGAAAAAAAACTAGTTAAGTCAACAATTCTGTAATTTTCCCCCCCAGACCTCTTCCGGTGGAAAGAAAGACTGGTTTTTTCTTGACGGGAACTTCCCCCTTGTTTTATAAAACATTTCATCCCCGTAAAACATCCGCGGGGAGTTGGTTTGTCCGGTTTTGTTGAATTTCTCACAAGACTTAGGTAAACTAGTATCTATAAAGAAAAAATAGTATGGGTGAACCTATGAAATCGGAACAGGGAAACAAACCGGTAGGCGCGGTCATGGTCGTAGGCGGCGGGATCGCCGGGATGCAGGCCGCTTTGGATTTGGCCAATTCCGGATACTTGGTGTACATGGTGGAGAGAAGGCCGGCCATTGGCGGGGTGATGTCGCAGTTGGATAAGACGTTCCCCACCAATGACTGCGCCATGTGAATTATCTCTCCCAAGCTGGTCGAGGTCGGCCGGCACATTAACATTGAAATGTTGGCTCCCGCGCAGGTCCTGGGCATCAGCGGCGAGCCGGGGAATTACGCCGTCAAAGTGCGGGAGCAGGCGCGCTATATCGACATGGCCAAGTGCATCTCCTGCGGCATCTGCGCCGAGAAATGCCCCAAGAAAGTGCCTGATGAGTATAACGAGGGCCTGGCCAAGCGGAAGTCCGCCTACCTGTCCTACCCCCAGGCGATACCCTCCAAGTATGTCATAGAAAGATCCACCTGCCTCTTTTTCAAGAAGGGCGGCAAGTGCAAGGCTTGCGAAAAGTTCTGTCCCACCGGGGCCATAGATTTCTCCCAGGTGGACGTGGACAAGGAGATCAAGGTCGGCGCAGTCATTTTGGCCTCAGGCTTCAAGCCCTATGACCCGTCGCGGTACAGCGCCTACCACTACACCTCTTACCCCAACGTCATTACCAGCATGGAGCTGGAGCGGATTCTGGCCGCCGCCGGGCCCTTCTCCGGGCATCTGGTGCGCCCCTCGGACCACAAGGAGCCTAGGAAAATCGCCTGGCTCCAGTGCGTGGGGTCCCGGGATCTAAACCACTGCGACAACAGTCACTGTTCCGCGGTGTGCTGCATGTACGCCATCAAGGAAGCCATCATTTCCAAGGAGCACAGCAAAGAACCCCTGGACGCCGCCATTTTCTTCATGGACATGCGCACCATGGGGAAAGAGTTTGAAAAGTACTATTGGCGGGCCCGGGATGAGTTCGGGGTGCGGTTCATCCGCTCTCGGGTGCACTCCGTGGACCCGGTGCCGGGCACCGAAGACGTGGCCATCCGCTATCTCACCGATGACGGCCAAATCCTCACCGAAGTCTTCGACCTGGTGGTCCTGTCCATCGGCATGGAAGTGGATCCCCAGGTGAAAGAGCTGGCCCAAACTCTCCAGGTTGACCTGGGAGATAACCAGTTTGCTCAGACGTCGTCATTTACGCCGGTTTCTACCAGCAAGCCGGGGATCTATGTATGCGGCGCGTTCCAGGGGCCCAAAGATATCCCCCAGTCAGTGATGGAGGCCTCGGCCTCCGCCGCGGCGGTGAGCGAACTATTGGCCCCGGCCCGCTACTCCCTGGCCCGGAAGAAACCCGTCTTCGAAGAGCGGGATGTGGCCGGGGAAGAACCCCGCATCGGCGTCTTTGTGTGCCACTGCGGCATCAACATCGCCAGCGTGGTGGACGTGGAGGCGCTCCGGGATTATGCCAAGACCCTGCCCTACGTGGAGTACGTGGAAAACAGCCTGTTCGCCTGCTCCCAGGACGTCCAGGAGCTCATTAAGGAGCGCATCCGGGAGAATAAGCTGAACCGCATCGTGGTGGCCTCCTGCACCCCGCGCACCCACGAACCCACCTTCCGGGAAACCATCACCGAGGCCGGGCTGAACAAATACCTCTTTGAAATGGCCAACATCCGGGACCAGGGGTCCTGGGTGCACATGAACGAGCCGGAAAAAGCCACCCAGCGGGCCAAAGACCAGGTGCGCATGGCCGTGGCCAAAGTGGCCCTGCAGCCGCCTCTCGTGGAGTTTGACCTGCCCGTCACCAAGGCGGGGCTGGTCATCGGCGGTGGCGCCGCGGGCATGGAAGCCGCCTTGGGCCTGGCGGATCAGGGTTACCAGACGTACCTGGTGGAAAAAAAGGACTTCCTGGGGGGCCATGCCCTTAAATTGAACCATACCTGGAGGGGTGAGCCGGTGCAGCCCTACCTGGCCGCCCTGATCAAGAGGGTGACGGACCATCCCAAGATCGACGTCTTTTTAAACTCCGAGCTAACCCAGGTCAGCGGATTCGTGGGGAACTTCAAGACCACCGTGGCCACCCAGGGCCGGGAAACCGTATTGGAGCACGGCGCCGCCATCATCGCCATCGGCGGCCACTCCTTCAAGCCCACGGAGTATCTCTATAAAGAGAACCCCCGGGTCATGCTCTCCCTGGAAATGGACCAGGCCCTGCGGGAGAACAATCCCCTGGTGGCCGAGGCCCAGAACGCGGTCTTCATTCAGTGCGTGGGTTCCCGGGAACCCCAGCGGCCCTATTGCAGCCGGGTCTGCTGCACCCACTCGGTGGAAAGCGCTTTGGCCTTGAAAAAGCTCAATCCCGACATGAACGTCTACATCCTGTATCGGGATCTGCGCACCTACGGGCTCCGGGAAAACCTCTACAAAGAAGCCCGGGAAAAGGGCGTCATCTTTGTGCGCTTCGATGTGGACCACAAGCCCAGGGTGGAACAAACCGGGGATGGACGGCTCAGGGTCACGGTCAAGGATCACATCCTGGGAATGCCCGTAGTCCTCAACGCCGACGTCCTGGGCCTGGCCAGCGCCATCATCGTCAAGGACCAGGAATCCCTGGCCACGATGTTCAAGGTGCCCTTGAACAATGACGGTTTCTTCCTGGAGGCCCATATGAAGCTGCGGCCGGTGGATTTCGCCACTGACGGGGTCTTCATCGCCGGCCTGGCCCACTACCCCAAGCCCATAGATGAGGCCATCGCCCAGGCCAAGGCCGCCGCGGCCCGGGCCGGGTTGGTGCTGGCCCTGGATGCCATTCGGGCCGGGGGCGTGGTGGCCTCCATCGACCCGGCATTGTGCTCCGGCTGCCAGGCCTGTGTGGGGGTTTGCCCCTTCGGGGCCATCGACTACAAGGAGCGGGAGGACGTCTGCGAAGTGAACCAGGCCCTGTGCAAGGGCTGCGGCACCTGCGCGGCCAATTGCCCCTCGGAGTGCATCACCCTCTTCGGGTTCAGCCATCAGCAGATTTACAAGCAGGTGGATGAGGCCCTGGCCGAGCTGGAAATGATGGATGAAGCGGCGGGAGCTTGATTAGACCCCACTACGGATAAAGGATCAAGATATGCCTGAAAAAGAGTTCGAACCGAAAATCATTGGGTTTTTCTGTAACTGGTGCACGTATGCCGGGGCCGATCTGGCCGGGGTCAGTCGGCTGCAATACCCGCCCAATATCCGGGTGATCCGGGTCATGTGCTCCGGCACGGTCTCGCCCCACCACGTGCTGCGCGCCTTTCAAAAGGGCGCGGACGGGGTCCTCATCGGCGGCTGCCATATCGGCGACTGCCACTACCTCCGGGGCAACTTCATGACCATTAAGCGCATGCGGTTCCTCCAGGATCTCCTGAAGTTCACCGGCTATGAGGAAGGCCGGCTGCACCTGGAGTGGATCTCCGCCGCCGAAGGCCCCAAGTTGGCCGAAACGGTGCGGAATTTCACCGATAAGATCATAAAAATGGGCCCCTCCCCCTTGAAGCGGGCGGCCCTGGCGGCTTAGAGTCAGTTCGGGACGAGCCAAGAGGATAAATATCCATGGATAAACTGCGTGACAAAGTCCGGAAGCTGTTGGCGGAAGACCAAGTGGCCGGATATATCGGGTATATCGTGAAGGAGGGGCACCCCTTGCCCCATTTCTTCACCAAGGACCGGCTGGAGGAAGTGGACCGGGCCATCGTAGCCCCCGGAGACGCCCGCTATCCCCTGGACAAGCTGCTCCAGCAAGTGGCGGCCGCCGATCCCGACGCGGTCTTCGCCATCCAGGTGCGGGGCTGCGACGAACGGGGCCTCAATGAGCTGTACAAGTGGGGGCAGCTGGACCCGGAAAAGGTGGTGCTGGTGGGCATCGCCTGTCCCCAGGACCAGGCCGATTATTGCGAGTGTCCCGGCCCCTGGGCCACAGTTATTGACTACGGGGAGAAATGCCAGCCGGTCTCGCGCAGCCAGCGGGTGGACCGTATCGACACCCTGGCTGAGGATGACGCGTTTAAAGAGTGGACGGCCCACTTCCAGCGCTGCGTCAAATGCTACGGCTGCCGGGATATCTGCCCCATGTGCTTCTGCAAGGAGTGCAGCCTGGAGCATGCCGAATTGATGAGCACCGGCACGGTGCCTCCGGACACCATCTTCCAGTTGGTGCGGGCCATCCACATGGCCGGGCGCTGCATCGACTGCGGCCTCTGTGAAGAGAATTGCCCCGCGGACATCCCTTTAAGGGTGCTCTATAAGAAGGGCAACATGCTGGTGAAGGAACTCTTCGGCTACGACACCGGATCCCCCGAGGCCGGGCCTTCCCCCTGGAAGTTCCTGGGCGAGGAATCCACCTTGGCAACCAAGCCCATGTGACCTCGAACTTCTTCTGGCTAAATATAAAGGACGGGTGCGATCCCCGTCCTTTTTTATCCGCAGATTGCTCAGATGGGCGCAGATTAATTATATAAGTTGAGACCTCTGCGAAACAGCTTAAAAGGTGGAAAAACTTGGCCTTGATCCCCCCTCCCCTCGGTGGGAGGGGGTTGGGGGGAGGGGGGCTAAATTGATTAAGATACTTAAATCAGTTAAAGATTTTGCCACCCCCTCCCTAACCCTCCCCCCTCAAGGGGGAGGGGATTTTAAGGGATAGCCAATCAATTAGGTATTTCGTAGAGGTCTCAAATTCATATCAAATTTTGATTGGAAGAACTTTAACAGTTTGTGCTAATGTTCTTCAATGGCCTCCAGGAATAAACCTCCTCGGATTCAGTATCGTTTCGGCATCGGGGAATAGTATGGACGTTCTTTTTTACATTTAACCCCGGGCGAACGCCGATTCTTTGCCGCCCTAACCCGCGGGTGGTGTTCCTGTTTCACTTCACGAGTTTGAAAGGCGGATAAGCAAGAAACTGCGACAGTAGATTTCGGCCTAGGACTAATCAGCAGCTCAAATAAGCTGGCATGGTGGGTATTTTTCATGGGGACCTTGCGGGTGAAGAAACCATGCCGGGCCGCCATCTCTTCTACTTCCGGAGCCTCATCATACGTCATCATGAAATCACCACGGGCACGGGTCATTAAAGCGAATAGGGCTTCATGATCTACTTCGTTATAGCTATATAGCCTTTTCCCAGCCCGTTTCCCCCCCGCGGTATAAGGGGGATCTATAAAAAATACTGTGGTTTCATTATCAAGATACTCTGGAATGAGATCAAAGGCGTCAGCCTTGAAAAAAGTTATCCGCTGGCGGAATTCATAAATAGACCGGATTCTTCTGGCTAGGGTTTGGGGATACCAGCGGGAAGAGAGGCCCCGGCCATTTTCCCCCGCTTTCATGAGGCTGGCGCCGGGGGCCATAATGCCTCCCCGCTGGACCCGGTTGCGCAAAATGGCTTGAAAGGCTTTCCCCCGCAAGGATTCTGGATCTCTGGACAAAACTTCCCTGACACTTTCTAGGCTTATCTGAAAATTTAGAATTTCTTCTGCCAACCAGTCAGCATCTTCCAGAATGACCTGCCAAACGGCGGCCACATGCTCGTCCCGTTCCACCATTACCGCCTTGTGGGCCAGGTTCTCAAAAATCGCGGTTAGGGAAGCCGCTCCACCTCCGGCAAAAGGCTCCATGAAGACTTCGGGCTTTTGGGGCAAGGCTCGGAGCCAGGCGCGGATTTCCGGGACCAACCAGGTCTTGCCCCCTGGATATCGAAATGGACTCCTTTGGGGCACGGTGGCTACATTGGTGATGCTTCCGCTAGTCATTTTCATCCCCGGTCATCAGTCAACCATATTTTACCATACCTTTTGGAGTATATTAAAATTATTCGGATAGTCGGAGACATACATAAAAGGGCTCATGGTGTCATTGTCCGACAAAATGACCAATTTAGTCCTTTTTGTTGCTTTCGATCGGAGGAAATTACCGGTTTCTGAAATAGAAATTTTTGGAACCTGCGGAATCGGGGGCTTATTTGCGCAAGACCTGATGGTGGGAGGAATAGCCCGGTTTGTCCAGGACCACCTGAAAGCCTCGATGGGTACGGAGGTTGACGACCAGGGGAGCCATGAGGTTGGCGGTCATGTCCCGGGGGCGGCCCGGAGGGATGGTGAGGATTACCAGGACCCTGATATTCCTGGGGTCTTCCAGGTTCCAATCTTTCAAGCCGGCGGCGCCAGGTTTCAGGCTAAAATCCGCCACCAGGTGGACGGGGTCGGTGACCACAAAGGCCACTTCGGGACGGTCCACCGATTGGAGGCAGAGGAAAGGGGAAGTAAAGGAATATTCCAGCAGGACGAAATGGAGACAGTCTTCAAATCCGGGCAAGCCCACGGGAAAGACAATGATTTCCTCCCGTTCCACCTGCCGCTGGCCCAGGTCCCGGGTGGTGATGGTTAATGACCTGGCTTCGGAAGGCTTGTTCTCTACCGGAGAAATCATCTGCTTTAATTATCTCCAAGACTTGCTGACCTCTTCCAGGTCGCGGTACTGAAAGGCGGAGGCCTGGAGGTTTTCCTGGGTGAGACGCTGATGAACTTCTTCCCGCAATACCACCACCTCGTCGGGGGCGGCGATGCCGATGCGCACCTGTTTGCCGCGGACTTCCAAGACCACGACTCGGATGTCCTTGCCAATCAGTAGGGCTTCGCCCAGCTTTCTGGTAAGTATCAGCACGTTGATTCCCAAGACCGGGGGTAAGCTGGTTCAGACTCTTACCTCATCGCGGATGCGGCCCGATCCCGTTCCCTCCCTTGATAAGATTTTTATTTTATATCTTCGGTTGCAAATTTCCATAAATTAAATAAAAAGGCTGAGGTAACCAGGATTAATATTATAATTTCCCCAATAGCAATTACTTGGTAGAAATAATTTCTAGAATAAATCGAAAAGCCGGGCAACCTTTAAATATCCTTTTGCTTCAATGTTTGTGCAAATTCCCTGCCAAGTCATTCAGGACTGCCGGAAGGAGAGTTCCTTTTTGTTCAGAAAATCATACTACAAAAAATATGAGTTGGGAAAGAGTATTTTAATGTTCAATTTTATATACTTTTACTTCAGCCAGCGCCGGGCGACCATCCCAGCACTGCCGGATTATAGTTAGTTACAAGGTTGGGGGGTAACTATGGCACATGAACCCCTGGTTTCCGAGCTCCCAGATAAAAAATCCGTCATAAAATTCTAGAGCCAATCTGTATTAACGAGGAAATTTGTGGGAAAATATAAGGGAGGCGGCTGAAGATTATTCAGGTGGAAAATATCTCGCCTCCTCGGTCATTAATCTATCGAACTTTCCTTTCAAGCAGGGGTCTTTACTGCCCTCTCTATCCTTGAAAGATCGGCCATATGGGTTATGTTTTAAAAATGGAACAAAATATTGCTCCAGGCGCTCGCTGGCAGGAACTGGTCCCGGTTCTGGCCCAAGGAATAAGGCAAATTTACCTCGGGGGTCTAACCCAGGGAGCCGGGGCATATCTGCTGGCGCGCGTGTTTCAATATCTGCACCATCCGGTCTTGATTGTCACGCCCAATTCCGGGGTCCATGAATTTATCCAGAAGGACCTGGCCTTTTTCCTGGGGAATGGCGAGGAAGAATTCCTTGGGGTTCCTCGCCTGCTGGTCTTTCCGGCCCACGAGGTCCTGCCCTTCCGGGATCTTAGTTTTGACGCCGACGTCAGCTGCACCCGGATAGGCGCGGCCTACCGTCTCCTGGCCCATCGGGACCCTTGTCTGGTGGTGGCCCCCGCCGCGGCTTTGCGCCAGAAGCTCCCCCCGGGAGAGCGCCTCAAGGACATCCTGGCTTATGTGGTGGTGGGGGAGTCCCTGGAACGGGAAGGATTCCTGCGCCATCTCCTGGAAGGGGGTTATGAACGCCGGCCAGTGGTGGAAGCCCGGGGGGAATTCAGCGTCCGGGGCGGGGTCATTGACCTCTTCCCGCCCCTTTATCCCCATCCGGTGCGCCTGGAGTTCTGGGGGGACGAAGTGGAGTCCATTCGCGCCTTCGATCCTGCCAGCCAGCGGTCCCTGGGGTTGAAACTGGAGGACCTGGTGGTGCTGCCGGCCAGCGAAGTGGTGCTGGACGCCCCGGCCCGGGACCATGCCCTGGCCCGGCTGCGGCGGCGCCAGGACCCCCAGCTCTATCATAATATTCAGACCGGCCAGCATTTCCCGGGAATCGAACGCCAACTGGCGGACTTCTACCCCCAGCCCCAGACCTTGTGGGACTTTCTGCCGGAAGACACGGTGGTGGTGGAATGGGACCCCCAGGGGCTGGCCGGGGAACTGCAAAAGCTGGAGGAACTGGCGGCTTCAGAGCCGCCGGGCTGGCTGGACGAAGAGTCTTGGGAGGCGCGGCGCCGGGACTTTGCCACCCTCTTTTGCCCGGTGCTCCCTTGGGAACACCCGGATGCAGTCCAGTTTGGCTTCCAGGTGGAAAAAAATGACGGGTTGGCCCCGGAGCTGGCCCAGGCCGGGGCCGAATCCGGAAGGCTGATCCCGGCCCTGGCCCACCGCCTGGAGGACTGGCGCCGCCAGGGCTTCCATGTGGTCCTGGTCTCCATGAGCCGCCACCGGGCCGAGAGGTTGGCCCGTCTGCTAACTGACGAAGGCCTCCAAGTCCAGGTCACGGCCCAGCCGGTCTGGGAAGCGGGTCCAGGGGTGGAAATCACCGTGGGGGAACTCTCCGGCGGCTTTCGCCTTCTGTCTCAGGGGCTTATCGTGCTCACGGAAGACGAGGCTCTGGGGTTCCGCCCCGAAGGGCGGCGCCGCAAAGACTCCCGGCCTCCCCAGCACCTCACCTCCCTGGCGGACCTTCAGGAAGGGGACTTCATTGTGCACCTGGACCACGGCATCGGCATCTACCGGGGTCTGGTGAAGCTCACCGTGGGCACCCAGGTCAACGACTTCCTGGAAATGGAATACCAGGGGGGCGACCGCCTCTATCTGCCGGTGGACCGCCTTAATCTGGTGCAGAAGTACCTGGGGGTGGAAGGGGTCCAGCCCCAGGTGGCCCGGTTGGGGGGCAAGTCCTGGGAGCGGGCCAAAAAGAAGGTCAAGAAGGCGGTGGAAAAGATCGCCCGGGAGCTGGTGGAATTGTATGCTCTCCGCCGGGTGTTGCCGGGTCACCATTTTTCCCCGCCGGACGCGGTCTTCCGGGAGTTTGAAGCCGGTTTCGAGTACGAGGAGACCCCGGATCAGCTCCACGCCATCCAGGACGTCCTGTCGGACATGACCTCGGAGCAGCCCATGGACCGCCTTATTTGCGGCGATGTGGGGTATGGCAAGACCGAGGTGGCCATCCGGGCCGCGTTCAAGGCGGCCATGGACGGCAAGCAGGTGGCGGTGCTGGTCCCCACCACGGTGCTGGCGGAGCAGCACTATGAGAACTTCGTCCGGCGTCTGGCCCACTTTCCCCTGGAAGTCCGGGCCCTGAGCCGCTTCAAATCCGTTGCGGAGCAGCGCCGCATCCTGTCGGGTCTGGCCCAGGGCAAAATCGACATCGTCATCGGCACTCACCGGCTTTTGTCCAAAGACATGGCCTTTCAGGATCTGGGACTGGTGATTGTGGACGAAGAGCAGCGCTTCGGGGTTAAGCAAAAAGAGCGCCTGAAAGAGTGGCGGCGCACCGTGGACGTCCTCACCCTCACCGCCACTCCCATTCCCCGGACCTTGCAGCTATCCCTTACCGGTCTGAGGGAGCTGAGCCTGATTAACACCCCGCCGGAGAACCGCCGGGCCATCCGCACCTACTTGTGCCGCCCGGACGCCCCGGTGATCCAGGCGGCCATCCGCCGGGAGCTGGCCCGAAACGGCCAGGTCTTTTTCGTGCACAACCGGGTCCACAACCTGGGGACCTGGACCAGATACGTTAGAGAAATGGTCCCCGAAGGCCGGGTGGCCATGGCCCACGGCCAGATGCCGGAACGGGAACTGGAGCGGGTCATGATCAAATTCTGGCGGGGCGAGATCGACGTCCTGGTGTGCACCGCCATCATCGAGGCCGGCCTGGACATCCCCGCGGCCAACACCATTATCATCAACCGGGCCCACACCCTGGGGCTGGCCCAACTCTATCAACTACGGGGCCGGGTGGGCCGCAGCAAGGCCCAGGCCTATGCTTATCTTCTGGTGCCCGACGAAGCAGCCCTGCCCGTGGAAGCTCAGAAGCGCCTCAAGGCCTTGATGGAGTTCACCGAGCTGGGGTCCGGCTACAAAATCGCCCTTCACGACCTCCAGATTCGGGGGGCGGGGAACCTCCTGGGCCAGGCCCAATCCGGGCATCTGGCGGAAGTGGGCTACGAGCTTTACCTCCAGCTTCTGGAGCAGGCCATTCGGGAGTTCAAAGGGGAGCCGGAGGATCTGGTTCCCGATCCGGAAATCCGGGTGCCCCTGGCCGCTTACCTCCCGGAGGATTACGTGCCTGACGTCCAGGAGCGCCTGGCCCTCTACCGCCGCCTCTCCGGCCGCCTTACCCCGGAGATGATCCAGGAGATGGAAGGAGAGCTTCTCGACCGCTTCGGGCAACTGCCGGTGGAAGGCCGAAACCTGCTGGAGGTGGTGCGGCTTAAATATTTGCTGCGCTCGCTGGGGGTCAAGCGCCTGGAGGTGCAGGACAGCTTTGCCGTGCTCCAGTTTGCCCAGCCCGACCATCTGGACCTGCCCCGGCTCATTGAATTACTGCGGCGGCGGCCGGAGCAATTTCGCCTCCGGCCGGACCAGTCTCTCCGGGTGCGCTTGCCGGAAACCGACTCCTTGTTGGCACGGGTGGAAAACTGCTTGAAAGAAGTGGAGACTTTTGTTAAGGCAAAAGAAGAGGTGTCGCATCATGGATAAAAACCACCACCGCCGCATGTCAATTTTAATTCTTGCAGGGCTGGCTCTGGCGATCATGGCCGGATCGGCCCTGGCCGAAGTCGTGGACCGCATCGTGGCCCAGGTTAATGATGAAATCATTACCATGTCGGAAGTGGAGGCCCTGGCCAAGTCCTTGGAGTCCGAAGGGGGCCCCCCCAAAGGCAAGGCTTTGCAGCAGTTGCAGCGGGAGATGCTGGAGGCCCTCATCGACCGGAAGCTGGCCATAGCCGAAGCCAAGCGTCGGGGCATCTCCGTCAGCGACAAGGATTTGGATCAGGCCATGCAAGAATTCAAGCGGCGCAATAATATCCCGGACGACGCCACCCTGGACAAGGCATTGACCCGGTCCGGCCTCACCTACAAAGACCTGAGGGACCAGATTCAAGGGCAACTCTTGCAGGAGCGCCTGGCCAACGTGGCCGTGGGCGGCAAGATGACGGTAAGCGACGCGGAGGTGCGCCGCTACTATGAAGAACATGCCAAGGAAACCACCGGGGCGCAGGTTCACCTGCGCATGATGACCTTAAACATCCCGCCCAACGCCACCTCGGCCCAAAGAGACGAGATCCAGCAAAAAGCTGATAATATTTTGAAAGAAGTGCGCCAGGGGGGTGGGAGGTCCCTCTCGGAGGTGGCTCGGAAACATGAAGTGGAGGCCATTGACCTGGGCTTCATGTCCGAAACCGACGTGGCTCCCCAACTGGCTGAAGTTATCAGAAAGGGCAAACCGGGGGATATCGTCCCGGTTCAAACCCCCAAGGGATTTCAGTTTTTCCAGATAGGGGAGCGTCGCACCGGCAAAGCCATACCCCTTGAGGAAGCCGCGCCCCAAATCCGCCAGATGCTAATGCGCCGGGACCTGGAAAAGCTCTACACAGAGTGGGTCAAGACCCTGCGGAGCAAGGCCGTCATTAAAATCATGATGTAGTGAGCAGTGAGCAGTAAATGCCTGGTGGTCCGACTCCTCTCATATAAATGACAGAAAACAGAAAACAGAAAACAGAAAACCACCTCACCACCATCGCCGCTTTGGGGAGCCACGTGGGCCAGGTGGTGACCCTCCAGGGCTGGGTCTATCACCTGCGCTCCAGCGGCAAGGTGCGCTTCATTGTGGTGCGGGACGGCACCGGTCTGGCCCAGGCAGTCCTGGTGAAGGGCCGGGTTCCCGAGGAGGATTTCGAGAATTTCGGCCGTCTCACCCTGGAATCCTCCCTTATCCTGGATGGCCAGGTCCGGGCCGACGCCCGGGCTCCCGGGGGCTATGAACTGGAGGTCACCCGGCTCCAGCCGGTGCACATCGCCCAGGAATACCCCATCGCGCCCAAGGAACACGGGGTGGGTTTTCTGTTGGACCACCGCCACCTGTGGCTCCGCTCCCCCCGCCAGCAGGCCATCCTTAGGGTCCGGGACGAAGTCTCCCGGGCCTGCCGGGACTATTTCCATGACCGGGGCTTTGTCCTCATAGACACCCCCATCCTTACGCCTACGGCCTGCGAAGGCACCACTAACCTGTTTGAAACCAATTATCTGGACCGGGGCAAGGCATATCTCTCCCAGAGCGGCCAGCTTTACCTGGAAGCCGCGGCCATGGCCCTGGGGAAGGTTTATTGCTTCGGCCCCACTTTTCGGGCGGAGAAGTCCAAGACCCGGCGCCACCTCATGGAGTTCTGGATGGTGGAGGCCGAGGCCGCGTTCTATGCCTTGGGAGAAGTGATGGTCCTGGCGGAAGGGCTGGTGCGGTTTATTATTCAGCGGGTTCTGGAACACCGGGGAGCCGACCTTGAGACCCTGGAGCGCGACCCCGGACCGCTTAAGACCGCGGGGGCCGGGCCTTTCCCCCGGATTAGCTATTCCGAGGCTCTACAGCGATTACAGAGCCAGGGTCTGGAAGTCCCCTGGGGAGAAGACTTCGGCGGTGACGAAGAGACCGTGCTCTCCCGGATGTTTGACCGCCCGGTCCTGGTGCACCGTTACCCCCGGAGCTGCAAGGCTTTCTACATGGAAGCGGACCCGGAAGACCCCCGGCTGGCCCTGTGCGTGGACATGCTGGCTCCGGAAGGTTACGGCGAGATCGTGGGCGGCTCCCAGCGCGTCGCCGACCTGGACGTTCTCCTAAACCGCGTTGCCGAGCATCACCTGCCCCCGGAACCCCTGGAGTGGTATCTGGACCTGCGCCGCTATGGCAGCGTCCCCCACGGCGGCTTCGGTCTGGGCATCGAGCGGGTGGTGGCCTGGCTCTGCGGCCTCCACCACGTGCGGGAGGCCATTCCTTTTCCCCGCCTGCTGGACCGGCTGTACCCTTGAGCCGCCAATTGCTTCGATTGCCCGCGGATAATCGGAGAAATCTGCGTAATCTGTGGATGGGAGAAAGACTATGAGCATCCGCGCCTACCTGATCTTTTCCTACGTTGTTCTGATTCTTCTGCTCAGCCTGGGCATGTGGGCGGTGGACGAGTTCGTGGTGGAGCGCATGGAGGCAAGCAACATCGCCTTCGCCGAAGAAGGGGTGATGGAAATCACCACCGCCAACTACCAGCTCGCCAAACAGATTCTCACCAGCTACGGGGAAGCTGTTGTGGAGGACAAGGCCGAGGACATGGTTCGGGAACTGGGTTATTTACTGAAGGGAAAGAAAAGGTTCGATTACTCCCAGATGCGTCGGGACAAGGTTTTGCGGGACTTGTGCACCCAGGAGATCCGCTCCCGTCATGGGGTGGCGGGCTACCTGGACCTCATTGATAATAAGGGCTACGCCGTCCTCCATCCCAACCGCGCGGTGGAGGGCAAGAATTTCCAGGTGTGGCAGGAACAATACCCCAAAATGTGGGAACTGGTGCGCCAGTCCTTCTCCCAGCCCCGGGTGAAGGGCTACTACACCTTCATGGACACCCAGAACCGCATCCGGGAAAAGTTCATGGTCCTGCAACAGGTCCCCGGGACCCCATTCATCGCGGTGGCGGCGGTGAACATTGACGACTTCTTCCTCCCCGTGGTGTCCAGAATCCGCCAGGCCAGCCAGGAAGTGGTCGCCAATGCCAAGGTTCAGATTAAAGATCATGCCGCCAAAGTGGACTATCAGGTCAAGGCGGCGGGCCTGGTGGGCGGCCTCGTGTTCATCCTGCTGGCCCTGCTCTCGGCCTTCTATTTCGCCCATGCCATTTCCCGGCCCATCTTACACCTCAGGCGGGGGGTGGAGCAGGTGGGGGAAGGCAACTTTGCCGTGACCGTCCCCGAACGGGGCGCTCGGGAGGTCATCCACCTGGCCCATTCCTTTAACCGGTTGGGGGAACGACTCACCGATTATATCGCCAAACGGGACTTCATTCGAGACACCTTTGGCCGTTATGTGACCATGGAAGTGGTGAAGAAACTCCTGGAAGACGAAAGCGCCCTGGAAATGGGGGGCGAAACCCGGGAAGTCTCCATCCTCATGTCGGACATCCGGGGTTTTACCGCGCTCACCGCGGGCATGGCCCCGGAAGACGTCATAACTTTTCTTAACCGCTACCTAAGCAAGATGATCGAGATTCTGGTGGATTATCACGCCGTTATCGATGAGATTGTGGGCGACGGTATCCTGGCTTTCTTCGGCGCTCCTGAACTCCAGGAGGACCACGCGGTGCGGGCCGTGGCCTGCGCCCTGGAAATGCAGGCGGCCATGGAGGAGATCAACCGGGCCAACAAGGCGGACGGCCTTCCCCATTTGGAGATGGGCGTGGCGGTGAACACCGGCCAGGTGGTGGTGGGCAACATCGGCTCGGAAAAACGCGCCAAGTACAGCGTGGTGGGGGCCCACGTCAATTTCACCAGCCGCATCGAGTCTTACGCCCTGGGGGGTCAGGTGCTCATCAGCGAGGACACCTACCGGGAGGTGAAGGATGTCGTCACCGTGCGGGACACCCTCAAGGCGGAGATGAAAGGGGTGCCGGATCCGGCCACCCTTTATGAGATCGGCGGCATGACCGGGCCTTATAGTATCACCCTGCCGGAGAAACTGGATATCCTGACGCCGCTGCCGGAGAAACTGCCCATCCATCTTTACCGCATTCATGAAAAGATCGTGGCCGGGGCCACTGAGGGAGCCTGGATCACGCATATTTGCGAAACCGGGGCCGCCATCGGGTACGAAGGCGACCTGTTGGAATGGGAAGACGTGAAGATTCACCTGCTGGATAAAGAAGGCCGGGAAGAGACCGGGAAGATTTACGGCAAGGTGACCGCGGTGCAGACCGGCCCCGGGGGGGGCCATGAAGCCGCCATCCGCTTTACTTCGGTCCCCCCGGAAACCGCCCAAAAGATCCGGGGGTTGATGGGGATAGGGATGGGGGAAGGGATGGAGGGTTAAAAGGGGGAATAGGGGAATAGGGGAATAGGGGAAAAGGAGAAAGATTCACCACCAAGACACTAAGACACAAAGTTTCACCAAGAATTTTTTAAAACTCGTTCCCCAGCTCCCGCTTGGGAACCCAGGTGTAATACTTGCTAGTGGTGGGGCCTCCCTGCCCGCCGGAATAGGCCGAAAATTATGGCAACCCACCTGTCCCTATTTTGCTCCTTATCCCTCACCCGGTGGCCATTTTCCGGAGGCGGATGGCCGCCGGAGTTACTTCCACCAGTTCATCGTCATTGATAAACTCCATGGCCTGCTCCAGGCCGAACTGTCTGGGGGGGACGATACGCAGGGCCTCATCCGAGCCCGCGGCCCGGATATTGGTCAGCTTCTTCTCCTTGGTGATGTTCACCCACATATCTTCGGCCCGGGTGTTTTCGCCCACCATCATGCCCCGGTACACCGGGTCCCCCGGCTTCACAAAGATCGTCCCCCGGGGCTGCAGGTGAAAAATGGCATAGGCCACCACCTTGCCGGGCCGGTCGGCAATCAGCGCCCCGTTGGGCCGGCCCTTGATCTCCCCCGCATAGGGGGTGAAGCCCTCCAGGATGGTGTTGAGCAATCCGGTCCCCCGGGTATCGTTTAGAAACTGGCCCCGAAAGCCGATGAGGCCCCGGGAGGGGATGTGGAATTCCAGGCGCACCCGCCCGTAACCGTGATTGACCATCTTGACCATCCGCCCCTGGCGGGCGCTCATTTTTTCGGTGACAATGCCGATAAACTCCTCGGGAATATCTACCACCGCCAACTCCAGAGGCTCCGACAGCACTCCGTCCCGCTCCCGGGTAATGACCCGGGGCTTGCTTAGGGACAGCTCAAACCCTTCCCGCCGCATCATCTCTATCAGCACCGCCAGTTGCAGCTCGCCCCGAGCGCTGACCCGGAAGGCCTCCTTATTTTCCGCCTGCTCCACCTTGATGCTCACATTGTAAAGGACTTCTTTGTCCAGGCGTTCCTTGAGATGCCGGGAGGTGAGAAGCTTCCCTTCCCGGCCCGACAACGGCGAGGTGTTTACCGAAAAGACCATGGAAATGGTGGGCTCTTCCACCCGGATGCCGGGAAGGGGCCGGGGGTCTTCCGGGTCGCTTAGGGTATCGCCGATAAAGGCCGCCGGCACTCCGGCCACCGCGGCCAGGTCTCCGGCCTCGATGGAGTCGCGCTCCAGGCGTTCCAGCCCCTCAAAGTTGTAAACCAGGCTGAGGTGGGCCTTCCCGGCCAATTGCCCCTCCTTTAGGAGGGCCACCTCCCGGCCCCGCTTCAGGGACCCGCTGACGATTTTCCCCACCGCGATCAGACCCACGTAGTCGCTGTAATCCAGGCTGGTGACCAGAAACTGTAGGGGCGCGGCCGGGTCGCCGGCCGGCGCCGGAATGGCCGCGAGAATGGTGTCAAAGAGGGGCGCCAGGTCCCGGCCCTCCCCCTCCGGGTCGGTGAGGGCAATGCCCGCCTTGGCGTTGGTGTAGAGCACCGGGAAGTCTAACTGCTCCTCGGTGGCGTCCAGGTCGATGAACAGGTCGTAGATTTCGTCCAGGACCTCCTTGATGCGCCGGTCCTGGCGGTCGATCTTGTTGATAACCACGATGGCCGGCAGCCCCTTCTCCAGGGCCTTCCCCAGGACGAACCGGGTTTGGGGGAGCGGCCCTTCGGTGGCGTCCACCAGGAGCATGACCCCGTCCACCAGGTTCAGGGTGCGTTCCACCTCGCCGCCGAAATCCGCGTGGCCCGGGGTGTCCACGATATTGATCTTCACCCCTTTGTAAGTGATGGCCATGTTTTTGGCCATGATGGTGATGCCTTTCTCCCGCTCCAGGTCGAGGCTGTCCATGACCCGTTCGGCCACCTGCTCATTTTCCCGAAAAATGCCGCTCTGCCAGAGCATGGCATCCGCCAGGGTCGTTTTGCCATGGTCCACGTGGGCAATAATGGCGATGTTTCTTAAATCGTTTCGGATTTGCATAATAAGTCGGCAAAATAGCGACCGCTGCATAAGCGGCCGCTATTTCTATGCTCCTTTGCGTTAGATAAGCTGTCAGCCGTCAACTAAAATAGATACAAATAATTTTGTCTTTTGCTGAAAGCTGAAAGCTAATAAAAGCGATTCCGGGTAGGACGAGAGGAGGCCCCTCCGCTTGATCTTGGCTGGCTGTGTCCCGCGGCAAGTTCCCGGCAGCAATTTTATCAATGGTCAATTATAACGGTTGGCGTACTGATTTAACAAGTGGCCTCGAGAGATAGAGTGGGCTGGACAAGCCGAAGCTTAATGGGCAAGAGCGTTCCGGCCAGGAGCCTGGCCGCCCTACACCTCCCGCCCCGCCCACCGGCCCTGTGAAATTTGGTAATGCCGGTGGCACTTGCGACTTGCGGCCAGCTATGACAGGTACTGTGGAATGGAATATTTCATGGACGTTCCCTATTTTCCTGACAGAAGAATAATGATTATGATAAAGTAAAAAACTAAGTGAATCAGAGAGGTTGCTCATGAGTCGGATTGCCTTTGATATTCCGGAGGAAAGCGTTCTAGCCTTAAAGCTCACGCCTGAGGCGCTGGCCGAAGAGTTGCGCATGGCCGCGGCGGTCAAGCTTTTTGAGTTGGGACGACTATCTTCAGGCGCCGCGGCCCGCTTGGCGGGAGTGCCTCGAGTCCTATTCCTGGCCAGGCTCGCCGACTATGGAGTGGATACTTTCCAGTTGACCGAAGATGAACTCCAAAGGGAGACGCCCCTTGCCTGAAGTAATCTGCAACACCTGCGATTCCGTATCAGTCCCACCACCCGTGCTGCGGTTCTCAAACTTGCCGGGGAATCCTGACTAACCGGCGCGAGCTTTCCTTTTCCCCTTTTAACCTTTTCGCCTTTTTCCCGTCTGTCTTTGGCGCGATATATCTCTAAATACCATTTTCATTTTCAGAAGTTACCCGCTAAAATCATAACACTTTGATAATCCTATATTTTTTAACTAAAAACTAAAAACTATAAACTAACAACTACTTAGCATGAGCAAATCCTCCTTCTTCGGCCTCCAAATACTAGTCTTTTCCCTGGTGGCCTCGGCTTTTGCCAACGTTTATATCACCCAGCCGGTCCTGCCGGTGATCCGGGCGGAATTCGGGGTGAGCGCCTCGGTGGCCTCCCTCACCGTGTCCGCCACCATCCTGGGCATCGCGTTAGCCAATATGCCCTTCGGCATGTTGGCGGACCGTTTCCCGGTGCGGGTTTTCATCCTGATAGGGGGCCTGGTGGTGGCCGGCGCAGGATTAATCTGCGCCGCGACCCCTTATCTCGAGGCGCTGGTGGCGGCCCGCTTTGTCCAGGGGCTGTTCGTTCCGGCGCTGACCACCTGTCTGGCCGCGTACCTGGCGGCCAACCTGCCCCTGGAGCGCCTCAACGTGGTCATGGGCTCTTACGTGGCCTCCACCGTGGTGGGGGGCTTGACCGGCCGCCTGCTGGGAGG
>VGSW01000041.1 GCA_016874915.1 Deltaproteobacteria bacterium | reverse complement strand
GGGCAATACTGTTCACTTTGGCGACAACCCCATGTTTCATGTGGAGCAGGCGCCCCCGCCTGCTCTGTTAAAATGAACAGCCGGGGGCGGCTGTTCTACATCCTCTCCTGCTTAAGGGATGTTGCCTATCAAGATGAAAAGCCTTAAGTGAACAGCATTGGATTTAGGGGGATTTTAAGTAAAATCGGTATGTTATGATGTAAACTGGTTTTTTCTTAAGTTAGCGCCAATGCCCCAACCCCCTCCCACCGTGGGGAGGGGACTTAATCCTACTACGTGGAATTATTGATTAACCCTTAACAAATGCTGACAAATCCCCCCTGACCCCCCTTTAGCAAAGGGGGGAAAATGAAAGGACTTTTGGACTACTGAACGCAGTAGCATTAAAAACCGCGTTCATGCAAAATCCTTAGCGGACAGACTGGTCCAATACTGTTCACATAAAAATCTGACTCCGACAATTTCATGACCGTGACGAGCGGACAGGCCCCTGTGAATTCGGGGCAAAGGAGGCATATCCAAAGGCTGATAGATAAGGAACTTTGAATATTCGTACAAAGAATATGCCCGGAAAAAAATGAGGGGTTAGCCATTATAATCTAACCCCTTGATTTCTTTGGTGGAGCTGAGGGGAGTTGAACCCCTGACCTCTTGAATGCCATTCCATTTCACAATCTTTTTCTTGTTTTTCCTGCCTTGAGAAATTTCTTGACAAACCCATTAATTTCAGCGTATTATCCTACCTAAGTTTTTGATGCTTTTTTTACTTACAGACGGCTTGTCATGCACACGTGCACACTATATGCACACCAGAATGAGGGGGAGGGGAGCCGTGGCGATTCAGATTTTTTGCCCCAACTGTAAATCAAGCAGCGGCCTAGACGCTAAGGAATGTTCCAAGTGTGGTGCGGTTTTCGGGCGGGACAAGAAATATCGGGTGTGCGTCTCCGTCAAAGGCCACCGCATCACCCGTGTGGTGGACAACCTGACCCTGGCCCGTGAAGTGCAGGCGGCTGTTAAAGGCGACCTGGTGCGGGGTGAATATGAAATCAACCGCGGAGTGAAGGAAGCCCCCACCCTGGGCGAACTATGGGCGAAATATCTCCCCTGGGCTAAGGAGCATAAAAAGACCTGGAAATGCGACAGCTATAATTACCAGACCCACCTTGAACCCCGCTTCGCCAAGAAGCCCTTGGACAGGATATCCAGCCTGGATATCGAACGCCTGAAACTGGAAATGAAGAAGGGCATCAATAAGCAGGGGCGGCCCTTCTCCCAAGCCACCATTAAACATCAACTGGTTCTCCTCAAGAGGTTGTACAACCTGGCGAAGAGGTGGGGCCTGTATGAGGGGATCAACCCCATGGACAGGGTTGAGGTGCCTAAGCTTGATAACCTCAGGACAGAATATCTCAGCGAGGATGAAACCCGGCGACTAATGCAAACTCTCGACTCCTGGCCCTGCCGGGATAGTGCCGCTTTCGTAAAATTTACCTTATTCACCGGGATGCGCCGGGGGGAGCTGTTTAAATTGACCTGGAATGATGTGGATTTCGAGCGGGGCATGATTACGCTGCGGGAACCTAAAGGCGGCAAAACTCAGACGCTTCCTATAAGTGAGCCGGCCCTAAACGTACTGAGGAGCCTGACTTTCACCTCCACCTATGTCTTCCCTGGCAAAGGTGGTGAGCAACGTACCGACTTCAAAGGCCCATGGCAGCGTATCCGGAAGGCCGCAGGGTTGCCCGATAACTTCCGGTTCCATGGCCTCAGGCACCACTTCGCCTCAACCCTGGTGAGCAATGGCATTGACCTCTGTGTGGTGCAGGCCCTTTTGACTCACAAGGATAGCCGGACTACCCAGCGGTACAGCCATCTGAAGCCGGGGGCCATCAAAGACGCGGCGATGAAGAGCGCCGATTTGCTCAGGCCCAAGGACCCGGCTTCAAAGGTGGTGAACCTGCAAGAGAAAGAATAGACCGGCTTCCGGGGATAGGGAGCGCGACCCGACACGGCGGATATCCTGGCCGGCTTTCCCTCATTCACCCCCAGAACTGCAAGAGGAGGCTGAGTATGCCTAAACACAAACCACTCACCGATAAAGCCAACGACCTTAAAAAGTTTATTAGACTCACCTGGGAAGTGGTGCGCCGAAACCCAGTTTATCGGGAAAACTACAATAGGTTACTACAAAATTATGGACTCACCCCCGAAGACGTTAAGCGCAAAAAGGGGGAAGAGGCCGATTCTACCATCCTCCGACACATAGCCAGACAAAGAATGAGTACGTTTGATTTTGAAAAGGGCCGTTCGGTGTGGGAGGAAGAAGATGAAGCGCCTGACTCGGAGCGGTGTAATTTGGCTTACATGGTTGAGAGGTGGGGTTTTGCATGCGACCCTGATGAACCGGTCCCATACGGTCGAAATTGGCATTCCGCTTGTATTTCTAAATCTTGGCTTAATGAGCGAAAAAAATCTGGTCCCGTAATCTGGGAACCTTTAATGATTGAAAAATTTGACCTGCAAAAATTACCTGGCATTTTAGCGGTAAATAGGTGGCCGGAATGTTTACTTACGGAGGCGGATGAACAGAAATGGCAAGAATATGGCGAGGCAATTAAAGACGGGTGGGGAATCAAGAGTGCTCATGACCTGAAACAAGCTCTAAAAGATATCTATCCCCGCGGATGGGAAGTTGAAGACCCCCCACAACTGACAATAACTGTCAACTTGCAGGCCCCCTCTTACCTTATCCAATATGCCCTGGAATTCATAATATTTGTGTGTAAAGCAGACCTTAGAATTAAAGAAAAGAAGATTGAGGAAAAATATATTATGAAATGTCTTAAAATTTACGATATGCATCAAGAAGGATATTCTGCAGAGCATATTGCAGATGATATTGATTTGAATCATTATAAAAAGGAAGAGGTCATGAGTGATGGACTAGATGATTATCTCAGAGATTGGGGTATTCCTCAAGTAGAACGCTGCCTTAAAGATGCAGAAGAGATGATAAAAAATGGAAGTATTATACGTTCTTTGATATTTAAGGAGTCCCCTTAAATTTTTTGATTTTATTGTGCTTTATTGATTTAATGAGCGCCAAGTATGGCGCTTTTTTATTTCCTGTGGAGGTTTAATGATGAATTTGGTGAGAGTTAGACGTGCAAAAGGACTTCCGTTTGCCCCAGCGACATTTTATAAGTGGCACCACACGAAAAAATACGCTGAGATTTTCATTAAGGTCGGGGGGTCTCTATTTGTGGACCTCGACCGCCTAGAGAAAATCTTTGAGGCGGGGAGGGGTAAGGGGGGCAATAGTGGTGAGAAATAGCCTTTCCCCGGATTTATCGAGGATTCCGCAGGAACTGAAAAACCGGCCACAATGGGTATGCTGGAAGGTTGAAGTACGAGATGGGAAGCCTACCAAGGTTCCCGTTGACCCCAGGACCGGCGGCAATGCTAAGGCCGACGACCCGGACACCTGGGCCACATTCAATGAGGCGGTTACATTCTACCAGCTCCACCAGGGAAACGGCATTGCCGGCATAGGGTACGAATTCAGCTATTATGACCCATATGTCGGCGTGGATTTGGACAAATGTCGAGACTCCGAAACGGGGGAGCTACGCTACTGCGCTCAGGTTATCCTTGATTATTTATCCTCGTACTCGGAGGTCAGTCCAAGCGAAACGGGGGTACACATTCTTGTCAAAGCTGAGTGGCCTCTAAAGGACGGCAACAGCAAGAAAACCCCATGCGGCATGAAGTGGGAATTTTATGGCGTTGATAGATACTTCACCATGACCGGAGCCAGCCTGGAGGGAACCCCCAACACAATTGAACCACGGCAAACGAAGCTTACATCCTTGCATCGACAGATATTCGCCAAAGCCAAAGACTCCGCCAAGGCCCCTGGCACCTCCCCCACCTTAGACTTGTCTGACCAGGAGTTGATAGAGAAAGCAAAACAGGCGGCGAACGGTGAGAAATTTACTAGGCTGTGGCGCGGGGACATTGCCGAATATGGCGATGATGATAACCGCGCCGATCTCGCCCTTTGTTGTCTCCTGGCCTTCTATACACAAAAAAACGCGGAAAGGATGGATCGGCTTTTCCGGAAAAGCAGGCTTATGCGGGAAAAGTGGGAGCGGCCCGACTACCGGGAGCGCACCATTAGCAAGGCCATTTCCGACACCATAGAGGTCTACACATGCGGTCATAGGCCCCCTGACCCTGACAAGGGCAATGGGACTGGGAAGGCCAATAGCGCTGGCAAGGAGAAAGGCCAGACATCTGCTGAATCACAGGACTCCCCGCACAATGGAGGCAAGAAGTTTCCCGAAATCATTTCAGCAGCCGACTTGGAACACGTTATTTTTACTGAGCCTGAATATATTGTGCCTGAAATTATTCCGGAGGGATTCGGCCTGTTATCGGCAAGGCCTAAGAAGGGCAAGACATTTTTTGCCTTAAACGTATCTGTGGCAAAGGCAATTGGAGGCTGTGCTTTGGGGAAAAAAGATTTACTGCTCGAACCGGGAAGCGTCCTCTATATCGCTTATGAGGACAAAAACCGGCGGGTGCAGAAACGCCTGAAGACCATCATGCAGGGCGAAGCATTTCCAAAAAACCTCTACCTTGCGGAATCCTGGCCGCAGTTCTCTGATAGCGGCCTCGACAGATTAGACGCTTATCTAACTGAAAATCTAAACACAAAGATGGTGGTGATTGACACTTTAGGGAGATTTAAGCCCAGAAAAAAGGCCAGAGATGATGCCTATCAACTCGATTTAGCAACGGGGGGAGCCCTGGGTGACCTGGCCCACAAGCACAACGTCTGTATCCTGGGAATCTTCCATAACCGCAAGGCTGAATCAGAGGACCCTCTGGACGATGTTCATGGAAGCACCGGACTCACCGCGGCTGCTGACTTCGTGATGGTATTGAAGCGCGGGAGAGGCCAGGCAGACGCTGAACTATTCGTCACAGGACGGGATATTGAAGAGCAAACCCTGGCCCTGAAGTTTCATCAAGCTGAAGGACATTGGGAACTCATCGGATCAGCAGAAGAAGTGGGGAAGAGTCAGGCCAGGAAGGACATTGAGCTAATTATCAGGGAAAATGGTCCCATGACTACAAAGGAAATAGCTAATATCCTTGGTATAAATGAAGACACAATCAAGTCTAGACTTTATAGAATGAAGAAAGATAATCAAATCAAATATGAAAATGGGAAATGGTGGTTCTAGTGAAAATGCTGAAACTAATGAAACCATCGAAACCCCTGAAACTAATGAAACTGGATAGAAAAGTTTCACCGAGTTTCATTTAATTTTAGTCGAGTGAGACTTATAATGTATAGCAATTATGCGGCTTTCAGAGGAAGAGGTTTCAAAGTTTCACCAGTTTCAGCAATTACTCACTTAAAAATTAGATTTCTCATTTGAGAAACTGTGAAACTGAAATTAGTATGAAACTTTAGTGAGACTATTCACTCCTGGAGCTCTTAATTAAAGGCGATGGCGGACGGCCAGCCCATTTGTTCAGAAATTTAGAATCACGTAAGGAACATTAAGCAACGATGCCGGTTCATCAGCTCCAAAGACAAGTTTTTGAAATTTCCCGTGCTGCGGAGTACTTCACCGTCCGGGAATTGCAGGCGCAGACCGGCCAGTTGGAAAAGAACTTTGCCCATGTGGTGCTCAAGGAATTAGTCGATAATGCTTTGGATGCCTGCGAGACCGCCAGGGTCAAACCGGAAATCACCATCGAGATTTCATCACTGGACACCCTCAAAATCGCTGTGGGCGACAACGGCCCCGGCCTCCCCCCGGAAACGGTGCAGCGTGTTTTGAATTTCGCCACCAGAACCTCGGACAAAGCCGCATACCGCTCTCCCAGCCGGGGGGCTCAGGGAAATGCCCTCAAAACCATCTTCGGTATCCCCACAGCCCTGGGTAGCCTTGAGCCAGTCATCATCGAATCCCAGGGAATTCGGCACACCCTCCGTACCTGGATTGATCCGGCGGGGAACCCTCAGATAGACCACCAGCAGCGCAATTGTACCTGCCAAGGGACTCGGGTCGCTGTTACCCTCCCCGGAAGAGAGCTGATTTTTTCCCCGGACAGTTGGGTAAAGTCTTTCGCTCTCTTCAACCCTCACGCCTTGGTAAATTTTTGCAATTTCCAAAATGGGAGTGAGCACGCTAACCGCAATGAGGGCGAAAACCGGAAAATTTACCACCCCAGCGTCGACTTCCCCGGAAGGTGGCGCAAATGGCTGCCCACCGACCTCACCTCTGTTTATTGGTACGACACAGACTCCATCAAACGGTTAGTCTTTTCCCATATCGGGGCCAGCCGAAATGGGGGCAGGGATTTGACACTGCGGGATTTCGTACGTCAGTTCCGGGGACTGTCCGGTACCGCTAAGGCAAAAGCCGCGTGCGATGAACTCCCGAAAATCTCCCGTCTCAGTGATTTTGCCAGCAATGAATCTCTGGTGGAGGATCTTCTGGAGGCAATGCGACGGCAAAGCACTCCACCATCTCCCCATATGCTGGGAGTAGTGGGCGAGAACCATCTCCTTCAATGCTTTTCAGATTGGTTTGGCGTCAAGCGCCACTGGTACCGAAAAATTGCTGGGCTTGTTGGTGACATCCCTTTCGTCTTCGAGGTTTTGCTGGCCGAAACCGGAAGGCCAGGTGATCTCTACCATGGCGTCAACTTCTCGCCCACTTACGATGACCCCTTGGAGGGCAATCCTCTCCATAGCCCTGAATTCAATGCCCATGGTTTCCGAAATTTTCTGAACAACGGTCACGCGTCACCTATAGATTCTGACGAACATGGTGCCCCCAGAATCGCGGCGGCTATCCACCTGGTCTGTCCGGCCCTGGAATTTTTGGATCGGGGAAAAACCCGGCTTAAAATCCCCGGCTCAATGGCTGAAGCGATTTCCAAGGCTTTGTGGGCTGCGGTCAAGAACTTTTACAAGGAAGGAGAAGCCCGTCGTAGGGATGCTGCCAAGGCGCAGAGGGCAAGTTACAATCGGCTCGCCCAGCACCGGCATAGCGAATGGACACAGAAAGATGCGGTTTTCGAGGTGTTGTCCGAGGCCATTGCTACTGCCACAGGAAATGGCCAGTACCCGGTGTCGGCCCGGAACCTCTATTACCAGGTGCGGCCTTTGCTTCAGGACTACACCAGCAAGGAGTTGGACTACAACTATTTCTCCCAGAACCTCCTTATCGAATACCAGAAGCAGCACGGAGCAATCCAGGGACTCTACTATGATCCCCGTGGGGTGCTCTACGAGCCCCATTCGGGGAAGGCTATTCCCCTCGGGACACGGGAGGTCGAAGGCTATCAATTTCCGGAGTGGCTGTACAACAAAGTCCTCTATATGGAGAAGAAGGGTCTGTGGCCCATCCTGGAGGCGGCCAGGCTTGCGGAACGCTACGACTTGGCGGTCATTGCTACCGAGGGATACGCCTCCGAGGCAGTGCGACTCCTCTTAGACAACGCTTCCAGACTCCAAGGATGCCAGCTTTTTGTCCTTCATGATGCTGATCCTCACGGGTACAACATTGCCAGAACTCTGCAAGAGGAAACACGGAGGATGCCTGGCTATCAGGTGGAGGTGATTGATCTGGGCTTGCAGCTGGAAGAGGCGCTGGACCTCGGTCTCCAGACAGAGAGGTTTACCCGGAAGAACGATTTGCCCACGGGTTTGCGTCTCTCTAAAATCGAGGAAGAATATTTTCGAGGTCAATTCCAGGGGAGAAAGTCATGGGTTTGCCAGCGCGTTGAACTCAATGCCTTCTCCGCGCCGGCGCTGGTGACCTACATCGAAAGGAAACTCAAAGCAGCAGGGGCCTTGGGAAAAGTGGTCCCCCCGGAAGACCATCTTGTTCCCCAGGCCGAGGATATTTTCCGAGACCAGGTGGACGATATCGTGGATCGCCTTATTACCAGGCTGCTCCCGCTGGAGGCCATGAAGCGGAAGGTTCGTGCCAGTCTGGAACCAGACTTTGCACTTACCAGAAGCTGCATTGAACAGACTTTTGAAAAGGACCCCGCTATTTCCTGGAGAAAGGCCCTCCAGCAGGATTACCGTGAACAATTAAGCAAGCGCGAAGCAGAGATTTCCGATTTGATAGGAAGACATATTCACCGAACCCGGGGAAAAGATGGCTGGGATGACGAACAAATTTAAACTCGCCGTCCATCTTCGCGCCGTCAGGCTTGTTGACGGACTTCTTGCCCATGACCTTGAGACTTCCCTTCGTGGCCGAACGGAAACGGGAAGAACAGGAAGAGGCCAGGTTAACGGCCATACGTAAGAAAGTGCATGGCTTCATGACCTACGGGCTGGGGTAGAACATTGGGGCAACCGGCCCTGAGCAAGGAGACAAAATGATGCGCAGACCAGGCCCACCTCCCTGGGAGGTTTTTCGGGGGTCCATGCTGGCTCAAATTCGCCGGCAGCAGGGGCTAACGCAACGAGAGATGGCTAAAGCCCTCGGGCTTGCCTCCAGGGAAACTTTCTCTGCCTATGAGCGCGGCTATATTGCGCCGTCTTTGGCAACTTTTCAAGGAATGTGCCGGGTCCTCAACCTTGACCCGGTGACGCTGGCGGCGATCCTGAAATTACCCTTTCTACCAAACCAGGAGATGGAGCGGTTCTACCGGGCATGCAGGCAGACAGCCCTGACGCCTGGCGAGGCCCTACGCCAACTCGTAAGGAGTTTTGTCCGGGTAGTCGAGGAAAACGCGCAAGGAAATGGGTGAGGCACGTACGTGTTTTTCGAGGGGTATCAGAAAAACCTGCTATCACCGTCCCCAAACATTTTCCACTCCCTCCTGCCCAAGACCAATTATTCCACACTCCTCATTCAGGCTTGGTTCAAGGCCCTCGCGAGCCTCGGTTTCCAAAAACTGTAAACGAAGATTGACAATTTTTTTACACTCCCAGATACCGTGCGCAGCGGTCCTCTGGCCTGGCGTGCAGGTAACGGCCCGTGGTGGCCACCGACGCATGGCCAAGGTGGCTTGCACCAAGTGGGTTGGCGCGCCCCTTTCAAGGGCCAGTGAGGCGTAGAAATGCCCGGTGATGTGAGAAGCCACAGGCTAATAAACCTCTTCTTTACACAGGCTTCTATCTCTGCTACCGTGCCCCTTAGGCGACCTTTCTTTTCTGAATCTTCCCAATTTAAACAAGGTCTTCAGAGATGGCCATGCTATCCATCAAACGGGGCGATATCCTCAAAACCCCCAAATTCAATGAGCCGGTCCGGGTGGTCAGCACGCCACAATCCTTGTATGATATAGATTTTTCTACTAAGGAAAAGGATTCCCGTGAATCAATTTGTTAAAAGTTTGCTGAATTATTACGCAGCCTTCACTGAGACCCGCTTCTCTAATAGGAGTACGCTGAATTACAAATGGCTCAACGACCCTAATCTGACTCTTGATATTTCGTTCTTCCCCGATTTCTTCCAGCTTTGGGTAACGAAGCTGGAAAAGCATGACCATGGGCCGGTCGATGTCAGGATAAACCAGTTCAAACGTGAAATCCCTGTTCATCGCTTTCACCAGAAACTGGAGGAACTCTTGGCGATACCATTCAACCAGGAAAGCCTGCAACATTTCCTGGCCGAGAATAGGGAAGGGAGAGACCTTTCTACACACGATGAGTTGCGGGAGGCCTTTTTAGAAGGGGTGCGAGCTTACAATCTCGCCCTACGTAAGGCCCTGGAACAGATTGTTTACACATTACAAAAGGAAGAAATCGCCATCATCGAAACCCAACATCGAACAACCCAGCTCCCGGCCCCAACCTTCAACGTCCCAAAGTTTTCTCAAGACATATACGATACCCTGCAGCAGGCCGCCGTTAAGTCCGAGGATGAAAGAAGCTATTTCCAAAGCCTTACAGACATCCTGAAAAAATGGGACTATCACCTAGTCCTTTACGATCTATACTTACTCCTCAGAAAGTTCGCCGTAGTGGAAACCTATGGCACCCCCTACCTATTCTTTGGCTCTATCAGTGGGGGAAACGGCAACATCGCGAACTTTGCCTGTCCGTTTTTCTTCATAGAAGTCAACTTCGACACGAGTGTAACGAATTGCGTTCGCCTTACCATCCCGCGGGACCTGGTGCTGCTGAACACGCCGGCCATCAATAGCTTCGAGTTTCAGAATGTCCTGATTATCCCCCGAGCCGCGTCTTTCTCCGGTAGCATTCCCCATCTCCGACAAATGGACAGCTTCCTCTGCGGTGAATGCAACCTACCCCCTCAGCTCATCACCACCAATGAAAATTGCTCCATACCCCCACCCAATGAGGGTCTACCCCACCTGCAATACCGTTTGGGGTTCCAGATCATCAAGAGTGAGGACAAGCGGATTCTGGATTACTCAGAGCTGATGGCCAAGGTTGAGCGGGGGGAAGGTTCTACCATTATTGATTTTATTGACGGCTACCTCACAAAAAACGTCGTCAATACCAATGATGAGACCGTTGCCAAGTTCCGGGAGGATTACCCCTTAAACTCGCCCCGATATTTCTATTCCGACAACCCTATGCCGCTGAACCGCTCCCAGAAAAAGATATTGACAGCCCTGGGCAATTCTAAGAACCGGGTTGTGGTAGTTGACGGGCCCCCAGGGACCGGCAAGTCGCATACCATCGCGGCCGTTACCTATTGGGCCAACCAAAACCGCAAGTCCGTTATCATCACCTCCCATAAAAAAGAGGCTCTGGACGTGGTGGAGCGCATGCTGACAGATAAATTCCGAAAGCTGCATCCCCATAGCAAACCATCCGTTATCAGAATTTCCCGGGATCAGGAACTCGTCACGCTGAATACCATTGAGAACTCTCTGGCATTGCCGGTGATAGACGCCGCCGCACGCCGCGCCGAAAGTTTCAACGTTGACGCTGTGGGGCGCGATAAGGCCAAGGTCCGACAAAACCTAGAACAGACAATCTCCAACGCCATTGCCCATAGCGAGCTTTTCCCGCAGACAAGCCGGAAACTATTCCGGCTTTTCCAATTGGAGGAAGAACTGGCCATAGATTCAGGCGGAATTGCCGGGCTCACCTCCATGAAGATTCCGGAGGCTTTGCGACGCTTTCAAGAGCTCCCCGGCCATATTCCCTTGACGGATTTGCGCGGTATTAAGCTTGAATCCCTCACCGCCCTTTACGAGCGCCGTCATGATATCCCCCGTATCCTAAAGATTTGCGACGCCCTGAACTCCAATGGGATTGAGGCGGACTCCCTTCCCACGATCGACCCTAGTTCCCTGGTATATCTGGATGCCTGCAAACCTCTGGTGGACCGGCTGACCGTGGTGTTCAAAGATGACGTGCCCATCCGCCGACTGGAAACCAGGGGGCTGACATCACCGCCGCACTCCTGGCAGGAGTTGCAATTTGCCATCTCCTCCTTCCGGGAGCTGCAAGAGGTCCAGCAGCGTTTACATGAATTGGCAAATCAGAGTTCCATCTTGGCCAAAATCGGCATGGACAGGAAATTCGCCGCCGCCAAAGAAAAGTTCGTGCAGGATTTTCCCGCAGTATGGGCTTACGCCCAACAGGCCGGCCTCAAGCCTAAAAAGCTGCTGACGCAGGTGGACTCCCTGCTGGACATGCTTCACAATCTGCAAAGGGATACCCCCTATGCCATGGAATTTATCTATTCCCTGGCCCGACAGCCGGCTGATTTCGCTTCCCTGGCCGCGGACCTGGCAGACCTGAACAGCCTCAAGTTCCGCCACCTCCTGAGCGCCGCAGCCTCATTATCCAAAAAGGAAAAGCAGGAGCTGACCCTCAAGGAGTTGAGCCATGGGTTGACCCAGCTCCAGGACTTCACCCGCTACTCCCATGCATCCCAGGTCATAACCGAATTTCAGGAGGCCGTGGGGCTGGGAAGTATGTCTCCCCAAGACCTGTATCTCTTGCTGGACCGGCTGCAAGAGAGTCTGGAGAATCTGCAACCACAGACCATCGACGCCCTCCAAGCGGTCAGGGACCTCTATGGCCCCATTCTGCAGCGGGTGGGCATAGATTTTTCCGACCTGGCCTCCCTGGGCAAGCTTACCGGATTGACTCAAGATGAGGCCAGAATCATGGAGTTCATCGCCCTCCATGCCGAACTGTGTCGGGAAGAAGCCTTTCTGCCGGAAATCCGGGGCCAACTGGAGGAGCTTAATGCCTATAACCAGCGCCTGACGGAATATGATAACGATCTGCGCCTGAAAGGCTTCCAACATTTTCAGGGAGATATGCAGAGAATCAAGCGGAGCATCACCGCCGGCAAGCGCTTGACCCCCGAGCAGGCCAAACTCCTGTGCTCCACCTATGCTTGCATCATCGCCGAGCCGGAAGCCATCTTCAGATTCTTCCCCATGGAAGAAGGCCTCTTCGATATCCTGGTCTTCGATGAAGCCTCCCAGGTCTCCATTGCCCACTCCCTTTCCCTTATTCTTCGGGCCAAGCAGGTGTTGGTCTTCGGGGATAAGTACCAGTACGGCGCGGTGAGCGCCGTCCATGTCAGCCGCAAGTACAGCGGCGCTTATTTCAAAAAAATCATTGACGATTACCGGGTGGAATACCGGCGGACGATTTCGCCCGAACAGGAGAGGCGATTGCTGGAGGAGGAGACCGCCGAGGTGGCCGACGAGGACCTGTTCGTGGCCGACATTCAGAGAGCGGACCATCTGGAGGCCGCCCAGGAATGGCTCAAGACCTTAAGCATTCGCAAGTCCACTCTGGATTTCTGCTATGCTCTCTACAACTACTACAGCGCCCTCACCGAGCACTTTCGCAGCTTTCCCGAAATTATCGACTATTCCAATGAGGTCTTTTACCGCCCGGCCCAGATACCCCTGGTGGTGAACCGCATCCGCACCAAGCCCATCGACGCGGTCCTTCGCTTTATCAGGGTGGAGCCCCAGGGCCATTCCGGCCGCAATGTCAACTTAGATGAAATCGAGGCCATCCGGCAGGACCTGGAAAAGCTTGGCGCCGACGGCTACCAGGGCACCATCGGCATCATCACTTCCTTTCGGGAGCAGCGTGACCGGGCGGAGAGGTACCTGCGGGAGAAGCTTGCCAACTACCACCGGCTCAAAGAGGATAACCGGCTCACCATCTGGTTTGTGGGGGATGTGCAGGGGGAAGAACGGGATATTGTCTATTACTCCTTCGTCCAGGATAAGAAGCATGGGGACACCTCTCTGCGCACCATCTACCCCACGCCCGGGGGGACCGCCGACACCATCAAGAGCCTGAAGATGCAGCGCCTCAATGTGGGTTTCAGCCGGGCCAAGGACACCATGGTCTTTGTCCACAGCATGGACCTGGGCGACTATGCCGACACCCGGCTGGGCGACGCCTTGCAGCACTACCGCACCATCCTGGAGGAAACCCGCCCCAAAGACCATTTCATCGCCGATGAAGCGGTGTTCGAGTCCCCCAAGGAAAAAGAACTCTATACCCTCATCACCCAAACCGCCTTCTACCGCCGGCACCGGGACCGCCTCCTTATCATCCCCCAGTTCCACATCGGCAAGTACCTTCAGCGGGAATTTCAGCGGTATCTGCCCCGCTACCGGGTTGACTTTTTGGTGAGCTTGGCCGATGGGGGGAAAGAGAAAAGCTTGATATTGGAGTACGACGGCCTGGAGTACCACACCAAGGACCCCACGGTGGTCACGTCCCTGGAGGACTTTAGAGAAGAGTACCTGCAATACGACCTTGCGCGGCAATTGGAACTGGAAAGCTACGGTTACCACTTCCTGCGAATAAACAAGTTCAGCTTGCGGCCCCGGCAGGCAGGAGAGACCCGGGTGGACGTGCTGAGCGACTTGCTGGCCAGAGCCTTCGCCCTGTAAGGGCCTACAAGAAGACCTTGTAGTCCGTTTTCAGGACCTGGGCCAGACGCCGGGCCATATTCTTGCCGATGGGGCGCTTGCCGTTTTCCATTTCCGAGAGGTTGGTGCGCTTGACCCCCAGGAGGCGGGCCAACTGCTCCTGGGTCAGGCCTTCCCTCAGGCGCAGGCCCCGGATGGCGCTGCCCGGGTGCAGGTCGGGAAACACCTCTTCCAGGGGCAGGGACTCGTCCTCCTCCCCTAAGATAGCGGTTACGGCATCCTGAATCTTGAGGATTTTTTCCTCGGGGAGCCGATGGCGCAGGCAAATTTCAGCAAAATCTTTGGTAATTTGCTCCTTCATGGGTTCCGACATAGGTCGCCTCCAGGCAAAGTTCTCCGGTAACTCTCCAAATGGCCACTAAGTGGGGCGGCCTTGCTTGATAAGGTATCATTTTATGAGACCTGAAGCAAGGCGACCGGCGCCGCCGGCCAGGATCATCTCCTTATACTGACAAGCGGTTCCTGGTTGTGCTACATTAGAAATGTTAAGGATTGGCCTGACCTGAGAAATGTTCCCTCTGCTGCTTAAGTCTCAGAGCGGGACAGGCAATGCCAAGGGGTGTCTTATGAGTCGCATCGCCTTTGAAATCCCTGAAGAGAGCGTCCTGGCCCTCAAGCTGACGCCCGAGGCCCTGGCCGCGGAACTCCGCATGGCCGCCGCGGTTAAGCTCTATGAGCTGGGACGGCTTTCTTCCGGCGCCGCCGCCGGCCTCGCCGGAGTTCCCCGGACGGTCTTTCTCAGCCGCCTGGCGGACTACGGTGTGGACACCTTCAGGCTCACCGAAGAGGAACTTGCCCGGGAGGCTGCTCTTGCCTGAGGTTATCTGCAACACTTCACCCTTCCAATATCTGCATCAATTGGGGCTGTTGCACCTGCTGCCGACCTTGACGGGCGGGGTTCTGGCGCCCCCGGCGGTGGTGGAGGAAATCGACCAGGGCAAACAGGCCGGGATTGATCTGCCGGACCTGAAATCTTTGGCTTGGGTCACCGTCCGGGCGCCTCAAAGTATTGCCGCCTTGCCCCTGGTCACCGACCTGGGCCCGGGGGAAACCCAGGTGTTGGCCCTGGCCCTGGAATCTCCCGGTTCCACGGTGATCGTCGATGACGCTTTGGCCCGGCGCGTGGCCGAAATGTTGGGGTTGCGCCTCACCGGGACCCTGGGAGTTCTTCCGGCCGCCAAGCGGACCGGGTTGATCCCCCGGGTGACCCCCATTCTGGATCAACTGGAGACCTTACGTTTCCGCCTGGCCGCTGTTACCCGAGCCGCCATGATAAAACTGGCGGGGGAATCCTGATGCCACCCGTTGGCAAGATGGGAAGCAATGCCCATGGCTAAGATAGACCTCAGCGCAGAAGATTTGGCCAGGCTGCTGGACGCGGTGAACAGCGGGGTGGAGCCGGCCCCGGAGCTGGTCGGCAAGCTCTTCCCCTCCCTTCTGGAAAAGCTGGGCCAGGCCGGGAAGTTTGATTTCGAGACCTTAAACCGCATCCGCATCCCCACCATCGAATACGCCGGCAAGCGCCCCGAGGGGGTGATTCTGGCCTCCGCCGTGGCCCTGGGGCAGTCCGCGCCCTTGCAGGTGGTGCGGCGCTTCGGGGAACCGGGCGAAGACGGCTGGCAGAACCTTATCGTCCAGGGGGACAACCTACAGTTCCTCAAGACCGTGTATCTCAATCAGGACCCGCTCATCAAGGACAAGGTGAAGGGCAAGGTTAAGCTGATTTACATCGACCCGCCGTTTGCGACGAAGTCAGACTTTCAAGGGGGTGAGGGTTCGCGAAGTTACAGCGATAAGATTGATAGCGCGGAATTTATAGAGAATCTTAGGGAAAGAATAATTTATCTAAGAGAACTTCTTTCAGAAGATGGATGCATTTATCTACATTTAGATACAAAAAAAGTACATTACTTGAAAGTTATAATGGATGATATTTTTGGAGACTTTAATTTTCAAAATGAAATAATTTGGAAAAGAACATCAGCGCATAGTGATTCAAAAACCTATGCCAATGTCCACGATTGTCTACTTTATTATACGAAATCAGAAAATAGAATCTTCAATCAGTTATATAGTGATTATTCAACAGAACATATTGAAAAACGGTATAAACATATTGATTTTGATGGTCGTCGATTTTCTGATGGTGATTTAGTTGGAGCTGGTTTGAAAGGTGGAGGATATCTTTATGAATGGAAGGGTATAACAAAAAAATGGCGTTGCCCTATTGAGACCATGCAAAAATATGAAAATGAAAACCGTCTTTACTATACAAAGAAAGGAGTTGCCAGAATAAAACGCTATCTGGAAGAGGTTCAAGGGCAACCAGTTATGGATATTTGGCAGGACATATTTCCAGTTAATTCACAGGCAGCAGAACGGGTTGATTTTCCTACTCAAAAACCTGAGGTGATGCTTGAAAGAATAATAAAAGCTTCAACCAACCCAAGCAACTTAGTCCTGGATGTTTTCGCCGGGTCCGGCACCACCGCGGCGGTGGCGGAGAAGCTGGGCCGGCGCTGGATTGTATGCGACTTCGGCAAGCACGCCATTTACCTGATGCAGAAGCGTATCTGGAACATCGCCGCCTCCAAGGCCTTCGACGCGGACAAGAAAAACGCCACGTACGGCCAGCCCCCCAAGCCCTTTGCGGTGGCCGCGGTGGGGGCCTATGACTTCAGCCGGGTGATGAACCTCCGGGAGAACAAGTGCGCCTACATCTCCTTTGTCCTGTCGCTGTTCGGCATCCCCAAGGAAGAGGATGACATCGACAAATACCCAAAGAAATACAAGCTGGACCACATCTACGCCGAAAAGGACGGCGACCCGGTGGAAATCTTCCCGGTGTGGGAGGACGACTACCTGTATAACGTGCGCATCGACCCGGATTATCTCCAGGACCTCATCACCCAATCCCGGGGCCGCCTCAAAGGCAATTACTATATCATTGTGCCGGAGACCTGCAGCCGGGTATCTGACCTCCGGCTCCCCAACGGCAGCGGCGGGGAAGTGCATTTCCGTCTGTTGAAATTCCCTTACAGCATCCTGGAGCAGGCGGCCCGGAACTTCGCCATCGAGGACCAGCCCGACACCCCGGCCAACATCAACAACCTGGTGTCCTCGGTGGGCTTCTACTTCAACGACGAGGTGACGGTCAAGGCCGCCCGGACCCCCCAGGGCCTCAAGCTGGTCAGCTTCAGCACCCCCATCCTCAGCCGGGAGGGGACCCCCTACCAGGGCCTGGGGGGATTATCCCTCCTTCTGGTGGACCTGAATTATAACGGCCGGGTTTTCAACCTGGACCAGGCCGTTTATGCCAAAGAACTCAAGGAGGGCGGGGAGGTGACCCTGGCGGGGGTGACCGGCAAGACCGCCATCATTGCCATCGACCGCCACGGCAACGAATCGCCCCCCACCCTGGTCACGGAGTAGCCGGCCATGGCACGCCAGGCACGCCATAAAAAAGCCGTCAAGCTGAATCTTTCGGAGCACACCCTGGAAGTCAACGAAAAGCGCTGCGACCTGGAACTTTTCGACTTCCGGGAAATAGAGGATTGGGTCAGGCAGCTCACCGGCAGCCGCACCTACCAGTATGAAGCCCTCAAGCGCACCATGATTTATCTCTGGGGCGACGTCTATAAAAATGTGAATGAACTGGCCCGGGAGAACTTCAAAAAAAAGGATTCCATACAGCGGCGGTTTCTCTCCGAGGACAATTTCCAGCGCCACCTGCCCCTGCCGGATAAGCTCTCGGGAGTCATCCACCTGGCCACCGGCACCGGCAAATCCTACCTCATCTTCGCCATCGCCTATCTTTCCGTGGTGATGAAAAAAATTAAGCGGGTGCTGGTCCTGGGGCCGCCTTCCACGGTGATTGAGGCGGGGCTCAGGGACAAGTTCAAGAGGCTCATGGAGGACCCGAAGCTCCACAGCAAGCTGCCGCCCAAATACCGCCACGCGCCGGTGGTCCTCCTGGACGAGACCAGGCCGGCGGAAGACTATGGGATTTTTATCGAGAACATCAACGCCATCTATAACAAGGACAAAAACGCCATCGGCGACACCCTCTTTTCCCAAACGGACGAGGTGCTGGTCCTCTCCGACGAGGTGCACCACGCCTATACCCATCTGACCTTTACGGACACCGACCTGGTGCTGGAAACCAAGGGAAAAGCCGAAGAGCGCCACGAACGGTTGTGGATGAAGTTTCTGCGGGAAGAGCGCAAGATTAAGCGGCATATCGGCTTCACCGGCACCCCCTACAACCAGGACGAGTACTTCACGGACATCATTTACAATTATGCCATCCCCGACGCCCTGGGGGACAAGCAAATCAAAAAAATCAACCCCATCCTCCACACCGAATCGGAAGACCCGGGCCGGGAGTTCACCCAGGAACAGGCTTTTGAAATCATTTATCGGACCCACCTGGACAACCGGGAGACCTACTCCTACCCGCAGGCCGGCCAACCGGCGGTGAAGCCCATCACCATTTTCATCGCCCCCACCCAGAGCGTGGCCATTAAAAAGTCGGAGGAGTTCATCATTTTCCTGGGGGCGCAACTGAAAAAAGCGGATGGCGGCGGACACCCGGATTCCTACTATGAAGGGCTGGCCAGAGATAAGGTCATTTGCGTGGTGAGCCGCCTTGCCGAGTCGGAATACAAGCAGAAACTTGACGATATCGAAAGCCTGGCGGAGCCGGCGGAGTTTATCTTTGCGGTGGAGAAGCTCTCGGAAGGGTGGGACGTGGACAACGTCTTCCAGATTGTGCCCATGCAGGAGCGGGTCTTCAACTCCAAGCGGCTCATCTCCCAGGTCCTGGGGCGGGGCCTACGCATCCCCCGCCAGGTCCCCCACCCGGCCATCTTGAGTGAATATCCGGTGGTCACGGTGACCAACCACGAGAAATTCGCCGACCATATCCGGGAATTGGTGCACTATGTCACCCAATGCGAAGTTTATCTCAGCTCGGCGACGCTGAAGCCGGAGAGCGGGCTCAAACGGGCGCGGCACAACTTCACCTTGTTCAATATCCTCTATACTCCACGGTCCACACTGGTGGACAAGCCTTTGGCAGAGGATAGAGCCCAGCGAGACCTGCTGCTGCTCAAGCCCCAAACCGATAATCTGAAGGCCACCATCACCTACATGGTCACCGGCGACAAGAAATTTGAGCTGACCCGGACTTTCGTCACCGTGGAGGAAGTGGCCTATAATCAGGCCAGACGGTTTTCCCTGCGGGCCTTTGAGAGCAGACAGTACGCTTTCTCTGATGACATACAGGTTAACAGCCGCGTGCTGCAGGCAGAGGACATCCGTTTGGTCATTCGGGGAGCCATGGAGGCCGCCGGTATCATGGGCGACCGCTTATCCCTGGAAAATGCCCAGGCTATCGACCTCTACTTCGGGCAGTTCATCGGCCCGGGGAAGCAAAAACCCAAGCGGGAGAGCATTCCCGGCAACCTGACGCCGGTGAAGACGGCGGAGATGGATCGCACCAGCCTCCGGGTCAGCGAGGTAGGGAAAGACGTGAGCGTCTTTTTAAGTGAGGATTACGAAACCGAGGTGGGAGCAGACAATCTCTTTGCCCTGGAATATTTGAAGGCTGTGCGGGGAAAATATGAGGAGAAGCAGTTGGAGTTATTCACGGAGCCGTCGGATGACTTTATGAAAAAACATCAGGACCACATCCGGTTTTTTTATGGTTACCAGGCGCCATACGTCGTGAACACCTCCCTCTTTAAGACTCCGCAAAACCTCGTGAGGGTCACCTCGACCCCGGAAAAGCTCTTTATCTACGAGTTGATCAAGCATTCCCGTTACGTGCAGGCCTGGATAAAATCTCGGGACATGGGTTTCTACGCCATTGACTATGAATATTTCCGCAAGGGGAAGGACCGGGTGCGGTCGAGCTTTAATCCTGACTTCTTCATCAAGATTGACCTGAATCGCTATGTCCGCACCTTGCAGGACGAGGGGACGGATGTGCAGCAGTTACGGTCGCTGCAAGACCAGGGTTTCGACAGTATCATTAAAGTGGTGGAAATCAAGTCCGATGAAGATGACGACGAAACGACGCCAGCTAAGAAGCGCTATGCCGAGGAGCACTTCGCCGTCCTGAACCAGAAATTGCAGGAGGGGGCTATCCCCGCAGAGTTCATCCGGGACCACGGTTTTATTGAAAGACAGCTTTACACTTTTGACCTTCTGGTTCCGTCACAGTATGGGGCATGGTTTTCGAACCTGGCGAAGGGACGAGATGAGTCGTATGTGAAAATTATGCACGGGGTCAAAGCCCAAGGCGAGGGGGTGTAAGTAGAGTTTGGTGTTATCAATGAACCCGGCGGACTTAAAGAAGAAGTTGGAGACGAAGGTAGATTAGACTCGTATAAAAATAATCATTAATAGCAAGAGTCACGTAAGGATACAAACTGAGATTATGAGATCGCCTTTACTTGCATCTGTCATAAATTAGTTTTAATGCCCCGTCCCTCCAAGTAAAATCTGCCAACCTGTATTTTCTCCAAAGCCCATTCTTCTTTTAGGTGGCAAAATAACAAAAATTTAGGCGGAAAGTCAATTTTTGTCCAGGAGGGAGGGTGGGCTCACGCGTGGCTTCTGTGGGGGGCGCAAATTTTGCTACCGGGGGGTAGGAGTCCCACCCTCCGGATTTCCTCTTTCGAGAAACACCTGGCCCTGGCGGAGGGGCAGGGTGAGGGTGGGCGGAAGGTCATCGGGTCCAGTGCTTGCGCTGGCAGGGGTAGCACGGCGGAGATGGAAAAGGGCATGAGGCCGGGCATTCAGGAGGCCGTTGTGACGCTCTGAGGTGCCCGTGGCGGGGCGATTGAGGGGGAGGCAATGGGGGTTTTGGTTTCGGGTTGCCCTTACAAATCACCCTGGCACCAGAGGTGGGCAAGAGCCTGCCAGACGGGGCACCAGCCGGTGATTGACGTGGCCACGGTAGAGACGGGTCCCCGAAAGCCACAAGCGCACAGCCTCCCCAAATTTCCCCCTTCACCCTGAAGCTGTGCACACTATGTGCACACCAATAAAAAGAGGGGTTAGTCTCAATGACCTAACCCCTTGATTTCTTTGGTGGAGCTGAGGGGAGTTGAACCCCTGACCTCTTGAATGCCATTCAAGCGCTCTTCCATCTGAGCTACAGCCCCGACGATTTCTTTTTGTAACCGAAGCCTTTGGCACTGTCAAGCCCTCAGGAAAAATTTGGGGGAAGGGGGAACGCGGCACCGGCGGGAGGCGGGCCCCACCGGGCCGGTCTCCGGGTCCGGGGGGCTGAAGTGCAGGTCGCGCCCCGGGCAGCGGCCATCTTTCCCACTTTTCCTCCCCTTCCGGGGCCGGGGCTCCCGGCGAAGGCTTTTATAACTTATTAATATAATTAGGCTATTGTTTAATTATTCCTTTGTCCTGGGAAAGGGCCGGCGGTCTTGGAACGCTTTGCAAGAATCCGATCTCTTTCATGGTGCGCGGTGGGCACAATACACGGGGGCCGGAACATCGGGGGATCTGTAAGTTGCGCACCGCGCACCCTGATATTTCGGAAACCCTGACGCCGCCGCGGAAGTTTTGCAAGAAGCTCATAATGTTTTTATTTTATAATCAGTTGCCAATCGCACATAATTCAGGGTGTACTTCAGCGCTGCTGCCCTTCAGGGGGCCGCCGAAGGGGAAACGGCGCGTGCCTGCCGGCCTTCAGGAAGACGGCGCCGGACGGGATCAGCCTGATTTATCATACGGTTGCGGTCCCAGGGCCGTTAGCCGTGGCTTTCTCACAGAAAAATGGCATAGCCTCGGCTGGGCATGATGAACAGGGTCTTTCGCACCGGGGAGGAACCGACCTTCCGCTTTTCCACCCCGCCCGGAGGTCAGCATGAGTATCCGCACGCATCTGCTCCTGTCGTATTTCAGTCTGATCATCATGATATTTTTGGGCATTTGGGTAATGGGCAACCGGATTCTGACCTCTACTTCGGCAGCCAACGAGCATTTCGTGGAAGAAGGGGTCCTGTCCCTGACCCGGACCAATTATCTGTTGGCGGAAGAGGTGTTGACCCAGATCGGGGAGGCGGTGGTCCGGGACAAGGCCGAAGACGTGGCCCGGGAGCTGAGCTATCTCCTGCGCGGCCGCAAATCCTATGATTACGCCAGGATGCGCCTGGACCGCAAGCTCCGGCAGATCGCCATTCAGACCATCCATTCCCTGGGCCGGGCGGCGGGATACACCGATGTCTATGACAACAAGGGCTTCATCCTGTTCCACCCGGACCCTGCCGTGGAAGGGAAGAACCAGTTGGACTGGAAGGAGAGCTACCCCGAGACCACGGCCCTCATCCAGCGGTCCCTGACGAAGGACTATATTTCCGGGTATTTTACCTTTTTTGATGTGCACAAAAAGGAGCGTCGGCGCTATTCGGTCAGGGTGCACGTCCCCGGCACCCCCTTCATTGTAGGGGCGATCGTCAACATCGACGAGTTTTTCCAGCCCACCCAGCACCGCATGCGTAAAGCCAGCCAGGAAAGTTTGGACCGGGCCCGGGTGGCCATCCAACGGCACAAGGACAGCGTAATCCGCCAGGTGCAGGGCTGGGGCCTGGCGGGCGGGGGGCTCTTTTTCGGGCTCTCCTGCATCTTCGGCTTCGGTTTCGCCGCCTCCCTGTCAAGGCCCTTGCGCCGTTTGCGGGACGGGGTGCGCCAGATCGGCGAGGGCGACTTCAGCGTGGCCGTGCCCGCCCGGGGTGTCAGGGAGGTGGTGCACCTGGCCCGATCCTTTAACGAGTTGGGCCGCCAGCTTACCGACTACATGGAAAAGCGGGATTTCATCCGGGACACTTTTGGCCGCTATGTCACCCAGGAGGTGGTTAAAAAACTCCTGGAAGACCGGGACGCCCTGGAGTTGGGGGGCGACAAGCGGGAGGTCT
>VGSW01000040.1 GCA_016874915.1 Deltaproteobacteria bacterium | reverse complement strand
AATTCTTGTTTGTCCATGCTCCCCATGTTTGCACATGGGAAATTAATTGTCAACACTTAACGTTATAGTACTAATCACTGATTACTGATTACTGGTCACTGATCACTGGTCACTGGTCACTGGTCACTGGCCACTGATCTGCCGCTCACTTGCTTTTGCCTGGATAGTGGCTAAAATAAGCGCGAACCCATTTTCCGAGGTGCCTCATGGCCAACATGGCTTTCTTGTTTCCCGGACAAGGCTCCCAGTACGTGGGCATGGGGGTGGATTTGTATAACGCCGATGCCGGGGTTCGGGGGCTTTTCCAGCTATCCGAAGAGATAACCGGCCTTCCTTTAACCACCCTCTGCTTTTCCGGGCCCATGGAAGAGCTTACCCAGACGGTGAATCTCCAGCCGGCCATCACCCTGGTCAATCTTTGTCTCTATCAGGCCCTAAAGGAAGCCGGAGTCACTCCCAACGCGGTTTGCGGCCACAGCCTGGGGGAATACAGCGCGCTTTACGCCGCCGGGGTGCTAAGCGCCGAAGACACTATCGCCGCGGTCCGGGAAAGAGGCCGCCTGATGCACCGGGAGGCCCAGAAACATCCCGGCGCCATGGCCGCGGTCATCGGCCTGACACCGGAGAAACTGGCGGGACTGGTGGGTAAAGTGGTCCAGGAAGGACCCATCGCCCTGGCCAACTTCAATACCCCGGAGCAGGTGGTAATATCCGGCTCTCCGGAAATGGTGGCCCGGGCCGGGAATCTGGCCAAGGCCGAGGGAGGCCGGGTAATCCCTTTAAAAGTCTCCGGGGCCTGGCATTCGCCTTTGATGACCGGAGCCAACGAAGATTTCGCCGCGTTCCTGGCGAAGCTCGATTTTAAGGTCCCTAAGCTGCCCATTTACCTCAATGCCACTGCCCGGCCCGAAGAAGACCCGGAGCGCCTGCGCCAGGCCATGTCCCGCCAACTCACCTCACCGGTGCGCTGGGCCGACCTGATCTTTAACCTCAAGGCCGCGGGAGTGGATACCTGGGTGGAAGTGGGGCCAAAAAATGTCCTCACCGGCCTGGTTAAGAAAATCCTGCCCCAGGAACCGGCGGAAAATTTTTATAACGTGGAGAACCTGGAAAGCCTGGAAGCCTTTGTGGCAGGGCGTCGCGGCGGAAGCTGAGAAGGTTTTCGGTTTTAAGTATTATAAGTTCTTGCAGCTCTTTTCAGGTTAGTTAGGAAAAAATTAACCACAAAAACACTAAGACCCCAAGGGTCGCAAAGGAACTTTTTAATGGCATCCTGGTTCCCAGGATGCCATTAAATTTTCTTGGTGAATCTTTGTGCCTGGGTGTCTTGGTGAATCTTTCTCGTGCCCGCTTCAACCCAACTTATACCATTTTCTCTTTCAAGTGCAACAAACTTAATCTGTAACTTATTGATAATCCGTAATTATCTTTACCGAAAACCGAAGACCGGAAACCGTATTATTTCTCATCCATCCGGGTCACCGCTTCCCACTCCGGGCCGGGGGCGGTTTCCAGGTAGTTTAGGGCCAGCTTCAGGTAGCGGGAGCTGAGGGGGTCCCGGGGGCGCAGTTCCAAAGCAGTCTGGAAGATGGGGGCTGACTCCCTCCACTGCCGTTCCCGGTACAGGGCCAGCCCTTGGTGATAGAGTTCCAGGAAGCGGGCCAGTTCCGGAGAAGGCTCCCCCTCCCCCATCACTTCAAAGATTCCGGAAGCCTGTCCCTTGCCTTTGACCCGCACCCGGTCCAAGTCCCGGATGATAAGGATGCCGTCCAGGGCCTCCGCGGTGGCCTGGCTGATAATGATGCTGGTGCCGTAATATTTGTTCAGGCCTTCCAGGCGGGAGGCCAGGTTGACGTTGTCCCCCACCGCGGTGTAGTCGAAGAGGCGGTCCGAACCCATGTTGCCCACCGCCACCACCCCGGTGTTGACGCCGATTCCCACGGCCAGGGGCGGCCGCCCCTGGGCTTCCCACTCCCGGTTGAGCCGCTCCAGGGTGGTCACCATCTCCAGGGCCGCCCGGCAGGCCTGGCCGGCGTGGCCCGGCTGTTCCAGGGGCGCGCCGAACAAAGCCATAATCGCGTCCCCCATGTACTTATCGATGGTGCCCCCCTGGTTGATGATGATATTGCTCATGGGGTTCAAGAAGTCGTGGAGCAATTTCACCAGGGCTTCAGGCGCCAGCTCCTCGGACATGGTGGTGAAACCCCGGATGTCGCTGAACAGAATGCTGATCTCCCGGCGTTCGCCCCCCAGGCGCAGTCGCTCCGGATTCTTCAACATGTCTTGGACTATGGCGGGGGCCACGTAAGACTCAAAAGCCTGCCGGATTCGCACCCGTTCCTTCTCTTCCGCCAGGAAGCGCTGCATGGTGATGCCCAGATAGACCAGGACGATTTCCGCCAGGGGATAAAATAGTTCCATTTGCCGGCCCGACCGGAACATCAAATAATTGCCGGCTATGTAAATTTCCATCAGCACAAAGGTGAAGAGAAAGCCCCAGGCCGCGGACAGCCGGGGAAGAACCACGCCCATTAATACGCCTAGGATCAGCACGGTGAACAGGCTAAGGGGCAAAGCCCAGGGCAGGGGGCGCAGGAAATTGCCCTGGAGCAGGTTATCCATCACCGTGGCCTGGATCTCCACCCCCGGGCAAACGCCGGAAAAGGGGGTAACCCGCAGATCGTAAATCCCCACCGCGGTAGCCCCCACCAGGACAATTTTATCCTTGAGCACGTGGGGCGGCAGACGCCCCTCTATGACTGCGGCCGCAGAGAAGGTAGGGATCCTGCCGGGGGGACCCAGGTAGTTGATGAGCAGGCGCCCAAAGCGGTCGCAGGGAATAATCCGCTTGCCCAAGCGAATTTCCTCCACCCCCAGCCGGGACAAGGTGAGGCTCAAAGGCGGGCGTTCCAGATAGTGAGCCACCGTCACCAGGGACATGGGCGCAAACACGTCGGGGCCATAGAGAAGGGTCAGGGGTAACCAGCGGATGGTCCCGTCCTGGTCGGGAATCATGTTGAAGTAGCCGTCCCCGGCCGCGGCCGCGGTGATTACCGGCAGGTTAAGTTCCACCGCCGCGGCCCCCAGAAGAGGCAGGCGAGAGGGCTCGGTGTCGATATAGCGCACCATGTTGTAGGTGGAGGCGCTGATAAAGGAGGCTCCCAGGAGCCGGCTGGATTCCGTTTCTCCGGTAACGCCGCCCACCCCCCGGAAAAAAAAGCCCAGGATGGTAGGCGGCTTCTGGGCCAGGACTGCGGCCAGCTGGCGGTCCACGTCAGCCAGCTTTTTTTCTTCTTCCAGCAGAGCCTGGATTTCCCGGGAAGCCATGCGGCGCCGGATCATTTCCTGTTCCAGGTGGTTAAGAGTGCGGAGCGCCGCGGTTTCCTGCTTCTCTGCGAAGATGATGTCCAGAGCAATGACCCGGGGGCCGGCTTCCTTGACCTTTGCAAGAAACTTGGCGAAGTCCTCCCGAGACCAGGGCCAGCGGCCCACGGCCTTCAGGCTGTCATCGTCAATGGCCACGATGACCACTTCCGGCCCGGGCGTCTTGGGCCCCCGGTAGCGGAACTTGAGGTCGTAAAGTTTCAATTCAAAAGTTTCGGTAAAGGTGGGCCTCCAGACCAACAGCGCCGTCATGAGCAGGGTGACCCCGGCCACCCAGCGGACGATGGGGGAGCGGACGATGGAGGTTAGAGCGCGCCACATGGCAGGAGGGGTTCCAGTGTTCGTGTGACCTTAGCGATTTTTATCAAAAATGAAGGCGGCCATATCCGCCCTGTTTGTTCGGCTAATTAACATTTTATGCCATTTCTACGAGATTTTTCATCAATTTATTCACGAGCGATTCATGTTTCTAAGGCCCCCAAAAACATGAGTCTCATTCTTCTGGTTCCCAAGTAGTTGAACATGAGCTTTTGGCTCACCCATAAACAATGAAAATGTATAACAGCCGCTCCCGACGGTTCTGGGGATGCACACCTTTAACGTCCGGAATAAGTTGTCATATCGGGCATAAGGTGTGGCGGGCACGGAGGCCCGCCCCACCCAGTAGGGGCGCCCCGGCGGGACGCTCGACACAGGCTGGCAAGCCTGTGCCACCAGGGTTTTTACAGGGGGGGCTTTTTTTGATTATTCTCCCGGATAACCGTTAGATTTGGGAAAGCAAAAATTGAAAGTCGTTCCCTTCGACCCTAACCATCAATCGCCACCGGCCCCCTGGCGGATGGATTGGTAGGTTACCTGGGTCAGGGTTTCCAATTCTTCGATGGAAATGCACAAAGGCGGCATGAGGACGATGACGTCCCCCAGGGGGCGGAGGATGGCCCCCAGTTTCCGGGCTTCCAGGATGACCCGGTGGCCGGTGCGCCGGGCCGGGGGAAAGGGTTCCAGGGTTTTCTTGTTTTGAACCAATTCAATCCCTACCATCATCCCCCGCTGGCGGACATCGCCCACGTGGGGGTGGTCCGCCATGGCCGCCAGGCGGTTGGTCAATAACTCGATCTTTTCCAGCAGGGTTTCCAGAATCCGGTCTTTCTCAAAGAGGTCCAGGCTGGCCAAGGCCACCGCCGCGGCCAGGGGATTGCCGGTGTAAGTGTGGCCATGGAAGAAGGCCTTAAACTCGTCAAATTCGTAGAGGAACGCGTTATAGATATCATCCGTGGCCAGGGTGGCGGCCAGGGGGAGATAGCCCCCGGTTAGCCCCTTGGCCAGGCACAGGAGGTCGGGGTGGACGGCTTCGTGCTCACAGGCGAACATCTTGCCGGTGCGGCCGAAGCCCACGGCCACTTCGTCGGCGATGAGGAGCACGTTATATTTCTGGGTTACTTCCCGAACCCGGGTCAGGTATCCGGGGGGCTGGGGCAGCATGCCCGCGGCCCCCTGCATTACCGGCTCCAGGATAACCGCGGCCAGCTCTTCATGGTGGGTCGCCACCTGCTCTTCCAGGATGGTGAGACATTGGAGGGAGCAGTCCTCCCGGTGAGGGCAGCGATAGCAGTAAGGACAGGGGGCCTCCAGGGTGTCGAAGAGCAGCGGGTGGAAGATGTCGTGGAACAGGGCCATGCCGCCCACGCTCACCGCGCCCAGGGTGTCGCCGTGGTAGGCCTGGTTCAGCTTCAAAAAGCGCTGCTTTTGGGGCCGGCCCCGGTGGCGCCAGTACTGGAAGGCAATCTTCAGGGCCGCTTCCACTGCGGTGGAGCCGTCATCGGAGAAGAAGACCTTGGTGAGGCCGGGGGGGGCGATTTCCGCCAGGCGCCGGGCCAGGATGATGGCCGGAGGGTGGGCGATTCCCAAGAGGGTGCTGTGGGCCAGCTGGTCCAACTGGACCTTAACGGCCTCATCCAGTTCCCGGCGCCGGTGGCCGTGGACATTGCACCACAGGGAGGAGACCCCGTCCAGGTAACGCCGGCCCTGATGGTCATAGAGATAAACCCCTTGGCCCCGGGTGACGATGAGGAGTTCTTCATCCCGGAAACCCTTCATCTGGGTGAAGGGGTGCCAGAGGTGGTCCCGGTCCCATTGGGCCAGGGTGTCGTAGTCGTAAGGCATGGCGGCTCCCAAGTGCAGTGACCAGTAATCCGTAATCAGTGAGCCGTAGAAGAATCTTGTATTGCTAAAACGACTAACGGCCAACCGCCACCAGCAAACAGCAAATACCTAACACCTAAATGATAAGTGGTCGCTGCCAGCTGTCAACTGATTACTGGTCACTGATTACTGATTACTGTTTACTGGTTACTGCAGTTTGACGCCGGGGGTCCACCAGGTTGAAGCGCCGCATTTTATTGAACAGGGTGGTGCGGCTGATACCCAGGTTGTGGGCGCAGCGCTGGCGGTTCCAGTTGCAGTTTTCCAGGGTCTCCAGGAGAATCTGTCTTTCCGCCTGGGCCAGGGCTTCATCCAGGGACAGGTTGCGGGTCGTCAGGGGCGGGGGGGCGGCTTCTGCTTCATGAAGTTGGGGCGGCAAGGATTCGGGGACGATGAAATCTCCAGGGCTCAAGATCACGGCTCGTTCCATAACGTTCTCCAGCTCCCGCACATTGCCGGGCCAGGAGTACTTGAGGCAGAGCTGCAGGGCGCTCTTGGAGATGCCTTTGATCTGTTTCTGGTGCACCTGGTTGAAGACCTGGGTGAAATGGTCAATGAGGGGCGCGATGTCACTCAGGCGCTCCCTTAAGGGCGGGATGGTCAGGGAGACCACGTTGATGCGGTAATACAGGTCTTCCCGGAATTGCTGTTTCTGCACTTCCTCCAAAAGTGAAGTGTTGGTGGCGGTAATGATGCGCACATCCACTTTGATGGGGACATTGCCACCCACCCGTTCGATGACCTTTTCCTGGAGGACCCTCAGGAGCTTGATCTGCAAGGTGGGGGAAGCGCAGTTGATGTCGTCCAGGAAGATGGTGCCGCCGCTGGCCTCTTCAAATTTGCCCTTTTTATCCCGGATGGCGCCGGTGAAAGAGCCCCGCATATGGCCGAAAAGTTCACTTTCCAAAAGAGACTCGGAAAGCGACCCGCAACTGATCTTGACGAAAGGCCCATCCCGCCGGTAAGAATGATTATGGATGTAGTGGGCCAGCATGGACTTGCCGGTGCCCGATTCTCCAGTAATGAGCACCGTGGCCATGGTGTCGGCGATGGCGTGGACCAACTCCAGGAGTTTGTCCATCTTGCGGTCGGCAAAGATCAGCCGGTCTTCCAGCAAAGCCCAGGGCTTCAGGCGCTGTTTCAGGGACTGGTAAGAGGCCAGGAGGCTTTTCTGTTCCAAGGCCCGTTTGATGGTGAGCTTAAGGCGCATGTCATCAATGGGCTTGGTGATGTAATCGTAAGCCCCAAACTTGATGGCCTCCACCGCGCCGTCGATGTGGCCGTGGCCGGTAATGAAAATGATGGTGGTGTCCGGAGCCCGGCCTTTTAATTCCTTCAGCAGCTCAATGCCGTTTAAGCCGGGCATCTGGATATCCGAAACTACCAGTTGGTAATGGCTTTCCCGCAGTTTGGCCAGAGCCTCGTTGCCGTCAAAAACTGCATCCGCGCTATAGCCCTCTATGGTTAGCATCTCCTTCAAGGACTCACAAACTATCGGATCGTCATCTACAATCAGGAGGTCTTTAACTGGCATTCCTTCCTCTCACTCACGTGGGGCAGGATGATCTTCACCGTGGTCCCCTGTCCCGGCTTACTTTCCACTAACAGGTTTCCCTTATAGCGTTCCAGGATTTTTTGGCATATGGGCAAGCCCAGCCCTAGGCCTTCCCCGGTTTTTTTGGTGGTGTAAAACGGCTGGGAGATCTGCTCCAGTTCCCTGGCGGAAAGGCCCAGCCCGCTGTCCTGGAACGCGATCTCCACCTGCCGGTCGTGCAGATACCCGTCCACTTTCAGGTGGCCGCCATGGGGCATGGCCTGCAGGGCGTTTTTGATAATATTGATAAAGACGTAATAGAGGTCGGCTTCTACGATGAGTTCCTGGAACTCCGGCGGGGCATGGAATGCCACCTGGACCCGCTGATCGCTGGCCTGGAACATCATGATCTTCACCGCGTCCTGGAGAAGATTATGAAGATTATCCATGGTCTGGGGCGGAGCTTTATAAGGATTGGCGGAGAACATCAGGGAGTTGAGGCTCAGGGCCATCTTTTGAAGACCCTTCTGGGCTTCCGAAAGGTAACGCTCCACCTCTTTGGCGTCATCTTTCTTTATCAAGGCCAGGGAGAGATAGCGCCGGATGCCGTCCAGAGGGTTGTTGAGTTCATGGACCACGCACAGGGTGAGCTTGCCCATGATGGCCAGGTGCTCATAGAGATGGAGGCGTTGCTTAAGGTGTTCCATTTCGCTCACATCTTCCACCAACAGCAGCCCCCGATTATTTTCCCGGTCCGTGACCCAGGGGAGCATTTTTATCCGGAAAAACTTTGCCACCTTATCTTGGAGCAGGGTCTTGAGGGTGGCAAATTCCTGGGGTTGGTGGGTAGCCAGGACCTGGCGGAAGGCCTCCTCCAGCTTCTCCTGATCCTGAGAAGTGAGTCCCAGATACGGAAAGACTTCCTTGCCGGTGAGATCGCCTTTGAGGGTAACCAGGCGCTCCATGGCGGGATTGCACTGCATAATTTTTAAGTTTTGGTCCAGAAGGCCCAGTCCCAGGGGGATGTCCTCATGGGTCCAGGGGGTGGCTAATTCCTCCGGAACCTTCCGGGATTCCAGGATTTCCACGAGAATCCGGCCCATCAGCCACGCCAGGAAGAGGTCCCGGGGGGCGAAGGGCTGTTTATCCTGGCGGTCGGCCAGGTTCATCACGCCCCAAAATCTATAGCCCGTTAAAGGTATAACCATAAAGCTGTTGGTCTGATAATAGGGCCGCAGGGGCAGGAGGGGAAACCGGGGATCCCTTTTGAGGTCGGGGACCAGCAGGGGACGACGGTTGGCAGCCACATAGCCCATGACTCCCTCAGTGGCGCTCACCGCAACGCTGGCTTGGGTTTGGACCTGGGGGCCCGAGGCCGCCAGCAGGCTGAATTTACCCTGGACGTCATCCATGAGGAAGATGGAGCTGCAAGTGGCCTGGACCAGGTCCCGGGCGGCTTCCAAAAAGCAATGGCCGATTGCTTTTAAGTCCTGTTCTTCCCAGACCATTAGCCGCAAATTGCGGAGAATGGCAGCCTGGGGGGAGTCGGTGATCAAATCCAGGGCCTGCCACCCCAGGGCTTCGGCCCCCTGGAAGACCACTTCCAGGTCCCGCTGAGCCCGGCACAGACGCTGATACTCCAAGGCCCGCTCAATGGAGTGCTGGAGGATGTCCAGTTGCAGCGGCTTGGCCAGGTAATCAAAAGCTCCCAGCTTGGTGGCGGTGACCGCGTTCTGGAAGCTGGCAAAGCCGGTGAACATGATGGCCAGAGTCTCAGGATAGTTGACCCGGAGGTGCTGGACCAGTTCCATTCCCCCCATTTCCGGCATCATCAGGTCCGTGAGGACCAGGTCATAGGTTTGGGCCTCCAGCAAGGCACAGGCTTCTTTGCCATTGCTGGCGGTCTCCGCCGAATAACCGATAGAACTCAGGAACTCAGCAACCATCTCCAGGACGGCGGGGTCATCGTCTACAACCAATATGCGGGGTTGATCACTCATAACTTTTTCTCGCAGGTGGGGAGCCGTCCCTGAGTCTCCCGCCGCTCGGTGAGCCGTAACCCGGATAATCCGGGTTACGAGGATAAATGACCGTACCGTTAACTATATCCAAGTATCTATAATTTTTCTATAAAATAAAAACCCTGATTAATTTCAATCGAATGGGAGAAAGACAATATTTTGAGGAATTTCATGGCCTTGCTGAAAACCCTGGGAGGAACTGGCGTCACGAGGTCTTTTGGGAGCGGGAGCATGGAACTCAAGTAAGATTGTTGTGTAAAAAGTATTAAGATATTAAAATAATGCAGAATTTATCTATTTCACCTCCTTTCTTGGTTAGTTCAAAATATTAACTTACGCAAATGTTCTGCCAAAAGAGTAGCCGGGGCAATTATGGCTGAACTTTGGGAAGCCTTTAGGTTTCTATCGTAAATAGGCTCCAAGGGATCTAGGGTCCAAAGGGCTTATTGGTTCTGGGGACATTTCCCCCAACCAAGGGGCAATCTTACCCAAGTCCGGGCCGCCCTTTAACAGGCTGTCGAAAACCCTTCTTTTGTCATCCTGAGCGAAGCGAGGACCTCAACTACCTGAAAAGACGAGATTCTTCGCTTTATATGAAAATATCCCGGGGGGCGGGCCTCCGTGCCCGCCTTCCGGTGGGTGGCAGTGGATGGTGGCCCCACCTTTCAAGGTTTAATTTTCATTGTTCGTTGTGACCCTTAGGTCATGAGAGTTCGCTCAGAATGACAAATATAACTAGGAGTTTTTTCACAAATTGTTAGTTTTTCAATCTGAAGAACCGGGCTCGGGGAAGTGGGGCCAGTTCCTTGCCCGGCAATTGCCATTTTGGACTTGAATTTTCTGTCCAAATAGGCAATATAGAAGTGTTAGGCATATCTTAATCTTGCCAACGCGCCCAAAGCGGGCGTTTTTTTGCCCTTAGCCAGAGTCGTTTTCAGATCCCGGCGATTTTTCTAATATAGCAAGGAGTATCCTATGTTTCTTGATCCCATCTTGGGATGGTTTTCCAATGACCTGGCCATTGACCTGGGCACCGCCAACACCCTGGTCTATGTGAAGGGCAAGGGCATTGTCTTGAGCGAGCCTTCGGTGGTGGCGGTGCGCAAGAACTCCCGGGACCGCAACCGGGTCCTGGCGGTGGGCCGGGAGGCCAAAATGATGTTGGGCCGCACCCCGGGAAATATCGTGGCCATCCGGCCCATGAAAGACGGAGTGATCGCGGATTTTGAAATCACCGAAGCCATGCTGCGTCATTTTATTCGCAAGGTCCACAACCGCCGGTCCCTGATCCGGCCCCGCATCATCGTCTGCGTGCCTTCGGGCATCACCCCGGTGGAGAAGCGGGCGGTCCGGGAGTCGGCGGAGTCCGCGGGGGCCCGGGAAGTTTATCTTATTGAAGAGTGCATGGCTGCGGCCATCGGCGCGGGGCTGCCCATCACCGAGCCCATCTGCAACATGGTGGTGGACATCGGCGGCGGCACCACGGAAGTGGCGGTGATTTCCCTGGCGGGCATCGTCTATTCCAAGAGCGTCCGGGTGGGGGGGGACAAGATGGACGAAGCCATCCTCCAGTACGTCAAGCGGACCTACAATCTTCTCATCGGCGAGCGCACCTCGGAGATCATCAAGACCACCATCGGCAACGCGTTTCCGGGGGAACGGGAAACCATGGACGTGAAGGGCCGGGACCTGGTGACCGGCATTCCCAAGATTATCAATATTGATTCCGACGAGGTGCGCACGTCCATCCAGGAGCAGATCGACACCATCGTGGCCACGGTGAAGACCGCCCTGGAACAGACCCCCCCGGAACTGGCCGCGGACATCGTGGACCGGGGCATCTACCTCACCGGCGGCGGGGCCTTGCTCAAGTATCTGGATATCCTGCTCCACCAGGAAACGGGCCTGCCCATCAAGCTGACGGATGACCCCCTGGCCACTGTGGTTCTGGGTTCGGGGCGGGCTTTGGACAACCTGAATATTTTGAAGGAAGTCATGTTGGATTGAGGCGGCTCACTTGCGCCCCCACCGCCGTTACCGCACCTTCCTGTTCATTGCTGCCGCCCTGCTGCTGACCGTTTCAGTGCTTTCCCTGAGTTTGAAGCGCGCTCCCATCCTGAAGAAAGTGGAGGGGATGGTGGTTTCCCTCACCGCGCCGGGGCTTCAGGGACTGCATTATCTGGGCCGCATGGTGAAGGGCGTGTGGGAAGGATATTTTGCCCTCCTGGAGGTGCGCCAGGAAAACACCGCGCTGAAGCGCCGCCTGGAGGAGTACGCCCAGAAGGAAGTGAGCTACCAGGAAGCCCTTCAGGCCCTGCAGCGCCTGGAGGGCCTGCTCAACCTGAAACGGCAGTTGGCCCAACCGGTCATCGGCGCCCACGTCATCGCCTATGACCCCTCCTTGTGGTCCCGTTGCGCCATGCTGGATCAGGGGCAGGACCATGGGGTGAAGACCGGCATGCCGGTGGTGGCCGTGGAGGGCATTGTGGGCCGGGTGGTGGAAACCTACCCCGGCTATTCCAAAGTGATGCTCATCGTGGACCGCAACAGCGGCGCCGATGCCATGGTGCAGCGCACCCGGGTCCGGGGCATTCTCCAGGGCCGGGGGACCAACCGCTGTTCCCTGGACTATGTCCCCAAGACCGCGGACGTGCAGATCGGGGACCTGGTGCTGGCTTCCGGCCTGGGAGGTGTCTATCCCAAGGGCCTGGTCTTTGGCACGGTGAGCGCGGTCAATAAGAAGAATCCGGGGGTCTTCCAGGAAATCGAGGTGCTCCCCGCGATGGACCTTTCCGCCTTGGATGAAGTCCTGGTGGTGAAAGTGGTCAACCTGGCCATTTCGGAAAAATGACGGCGCCCTTTCTCCTCTTCACCCTGGTGGGTCTGGGGTTCTTTTATCTCCAGAACCTGGTTTTTTTTCCCAACGTCCGCCTGCGGCTGCTGGCGCTGCTCATTTTCTTTGTAGCTCTCAGGCCGTCCCTGGCCCTGGCCGTTTCCGTGGGTCTGGCGCTGGGGCTGCTCCAGGACAGTTATGCAGCCACCCCCTTCGGCCTCCACCTGGGGACCTTCCTGGTGCTGGTGGCAACTGCCCGGTTCCTGCGCCCCCGGATGCTGCTCCAGAAGGTAGGGTCCCTGATGCTGGCCAGCCTGGCCGCATTGGTCATTCAGGAGGCGGTGTGGCAGCTAATTATGACGGTCTCCCGGGGCCCCAGCTTGCCCCCGGCAGACCAGCTTAAATACCACGGCCTGGAAATCCTGGGCACCCTGGCCCTGGCTCCTCTCATGGCCATCCTGGTCAAAGGGCTGGAAGCGGCGCTGCGCCGCTGGGGCTGGCGGCCCCCCCGGGAAGGGGCTTTATCAGTGAGCAGTGAGCTGTGAGCTGTGAGCAGGGGTCAGTAATCAGTAATCAGTAATCAGTGATCAGTGGTCGTGGTCAGTGGTTATGGAATAGGAAAAATCGAAGACCGGAGACCGGAGACCGGGGTTTTCCCTGTCTTCCGTCTCCCGTCCCCCGTCTTTTTCACCGAAAAACGAGAACCAGAATTGATGGAACGTCGGAATCCTTTAGGGTTCCTGGGTTTTCAATACCTGGGAGGCGCTTCCGGGGGGCTGATGACCCCGGAGGAACAGGACCGCATCCGCCGGATATTTTCCGGGGTGGCCCTTTTGGTCCTCTGCCTCTTCGGCCTTTTGATCCTGCGCCTCTGGTTCCTCCAGTTGGTCCAAGGGGAGGAAATGCGGCAGCGGTCGGAAACGAACCGCATCCGCCTCCAGGACTTGCCTCCGTGGCGGGGCATGATCCTGGCCAGGAGCGGCCAGGTGCTGGTGGCCAACCGCCCCAGCTACGAGGTGGCGGTGGTCCTGGAAGACGTTCCCGACATTCCCCTCCTGGCCCGGCGAATGGGTGGGTTGCTGCGCTTCGACATCAAGCAGTTAACCGCGCAACTGGAGAGCGCCAGGGCCGCAGGGCTCACTTCGGTGCGCCTGCGGGGCGATCTGAGTTGGGAGGAGATGGCTCTGGTGGAGACCTTCCAGCCGGAGCTGCCCGGGGTATTTATCCAGGTGCAGCCCAAACGGGAGTATCGCCAGAAAGGACTGGCGGCCCACGCCCTGGGTTATCTGGGGGAAATTTCGGAGACTCAGATCAAAAGCGGCCGCTTTCCCGGCTACAAGATGGGGGACTATCTGGGGAAATGCGGAGTGGAAATAGCCTGGGAGAACTACCTCCGGGGCAAACGGGGTTACCGCCGCATCGAGGTGGACGCTTACGGGCGGGAATTGGGGCAATTGGACCAGCTTTTTCCCACCCCCGGGGCCAATGTTTATTTAACCTTAGACATGAAGCTGCAGCAGGAGGCCGAGGCCTGCCTGGCGGGGAAGACGGGGGCCATCGTGGCTCTGGACCCCCGCAACGGCAAGGTCCTGGCCATGGCCTCGTCCCCTTCGTATTCCCAGGAAGCCTTTGAGCGGGGCCTCACCCCCCAGGAATGGCACAAACTCAGCACCCACAAGGACCACCCCCTGGAGAACCGGGCTTTGAAAGGCCAGTATCCCCCGGGTTCCACCTTCAAAATCGTCATGGCGGTGGCGGGACTGGAGGAGAAGGTTATCACCCCCGGCACCATGGTTTACTGCAACGGGGCGTTGCCCTTCGGAAACCACGTATTCCACTGTTGGCGCAAGGGGGGCCACGGGGGCATGAACCTGCACAGCGCCCTGGTGCAGTCCTGCGACATTTACTTCTACACCTTGGGCCGGCGCCTGGGGATTGAACGCATCGCCAAATGGAGCCGGCGCTTCGGCCTGGGCCAGGCCAGCGGCCTGCACCTGGACAAGGAGATGCCGGGTCTGGTGGCTTCCACCGCCTGGAAGCTGTCCCGGTTCAAGGCGCCCTGGCAAGAGGGTGACACCCTGTCTGTGGCCATCGGCCAGGGGTACAACCTCACCACTCCCTTGCAAATGGCCCAGGTGGCCGCGGCCGTGGCCAACGGCGGGGTGCTCTATGAGCCCCAGCTGGTGGAGAAAATCGCAAGCCCCGCGGGAGAGATCATGTTCCAGGCCCAGTCCTTGGTGAGATCCCGGCTGGAGGCCAAACCGGCCACCGTGGCCGCGGTGCAAAAAGCCCTCTGGGGAGTGGTGGCCAACGGCACCGGCAAGGCTGCCAAGCTGCCCCAGGTGGAGGTGGCCGGCAAGACCGGCACCTCCCAGGTAGTGTCCCTGGAAAAGGAGAAAAAAGGCGGCAAGGGGACCCAGAACCACGCCTGGTTTGTAGCCTACGCGCCCGCGTCCAATCCCCAGGTGGCGGTGGCGGTGATCGTGGAACACGGGGGCGGCGGCGGCGCGGTGGCCGCACCTTTGGCCCGGCGGGTGCTGGAGGCGGCTTTCCCCGACCCCCGCCTGGCCCATTCGGGGGGCGGAGGATAGAGTGATTGGGGGGAGGGGGTAAGGGCGGGCGCCCTTAGCCCCCTCCCCCAAGAATCTTCAAAACTCCGCCACCCAGCCTTCTTTCCAGCCATGCTGGCCGATGAGGCGCACAAAGCGGCAGCCGCCGTGGTATTCGGTTTTCAAGCCCTCCTTGGTCTTGCGCACCAGAGTCAGGGTCTGGGACCACTGGTCGCCCACGGGGATGATGAGGCGGCCGCCCAGGCCCAGTTGCTCGGTGAGGGGCCGGGGCACCTGGGGCGCGCCGGCAGTGACCATGATGGCGTCAAAGGGGGCTTCTTCCGGCCAGCCCAGGGTGCCGTCGGCCACCTTGATGTGAACGTTGGCATAGCCCAACTCCTCCATGACTTTTTGGGCATTGGCCGCCAGAGACGCGATGCGTTCGATGGAATAAACCTGGGCCGCCAGCTTCGCCAGGATGGCCGCCTGGTAGCCGGAGCCGGTGCCGATTTCTAGAACCTTGTCCGTGTCCTTGACCTCCAGGATTTGGGTCATCAGGGCCACGATGTAAGGCTGGGAGATGGTCTGGTCTTCGCCGATGGGCAGGGGGTAATCGTTGTATGCCTGGTCCCAGAGATTGGCGGGGACGAACTTATGGCGGGGCACCTGGCGCATGGCCGCCAGCACCCCGGGGTCGGTAACGCCCCGGCGCTGGATTTGAGTTTCCACCATGTCCCGGCGAGCCGCGGCGAATTGGTCTTCGGTCATGTAAGCGTTTTCCGTTTTCCGTTTAAAGAACATTATTGCTGGTAAAAAAGTTTTTAGAAAGCCCCGATGAGGGAGAGTTTCGGCCTGCGCTTTCCCTGCCGGAATCTTTGGAATATTTTATTATTATATGAGCATAGAAAGAGAATGTCGATACCACCCGGGGCGGGAAGCGGTGGTGGAATGCCAGAAGATGGAATTCTGGTACTGCCAGGAATGCCTGGATATATGCCGGGCCTGCACCGATCCCTGCCTCTATTGCAAGTTCCGCCGGGAGTGCGTCATTTGGGAGCTGTGCCGCCAGGAGGCGAGAAAGCGGTGCAAAGAGGAAGCGGTCAGCGGTCAGCAATACTGATTAAAAGAAAATTTTTGGCTGAAAGCTGAAAGCTGACTGCTGACCGCTTAAATTCGCCTCACCTTGGCACCAGCTCCACCCGCCGGTTCTTGGCCCGGCCCTCCTCCGTGGTGTTGGCCGCCACCGGGGCCAGATAGGCCACGCCGTTGGGGGTAAGGCGCCCGGGAGCAATGCCGTGCTCCCGGGCGAGGGCCGCCACCACCGCGTCGGCCCGCCGTTTGGAGAGGTTCAGGTTGAAGTCGTAGCCCCCCACGTTATCCGTGTGGCCCACCACGTGGAGCTTGAGGTTCGGCTCCTGCTTCAGGAGCTTGGCGATCTCCTCCAGGGCCGGCCGGGACTCCGGCTTGAGGTCCGCCTTGTTGAAGTCGAAGAAAATGCCGTAGAGGGCCACCCGTCCCGAGGCGGCGATGGCCTTGGACATCTCATCGGCCTTCACCAGCACCATGTCCTGGACCATGGGGCGCACTTCGACGATATCCACCGCGGCATAGGCCCCCCGCTTGGCCCGGTAGACGGCGTCGTCCCTGGCCCAATCCACCGCGATGACGTAAACATAGACGTCCCCTTCGGGGCGGGTTAATTTGGCGCTGGTGACTTTGACCCCCTGGGGGTCCGCGGCATAGAAGATGTAATTGCCGCGGTTGGTTTTGATGTTCAGGTTCCCAAAGGGGGCCAGGAAGTTGACCCACTGGACGGCCCCAGGGTCTTTGGTGGAGTCATAGAGGATTTGGAAGCCCTGCCCGGTGAGCTCATTCTGGTAATTGCGGATGAGTTCGGTGGCGCTGGCGTCGCCCGCAGCTTCGTACCAGAGGCGGGTGCGGGCCCCTTCCAGCTTCAGGGGCGGCTGAACGAATTCCCGCCGGCCGGTGGCCAGATTATAGGTCTTGAAGGTGGAGGTCTGGAGCTCGTACTCATCGAACCGTTTCACCTCATAGCCCACGATCTCCGAACCCCGGAAGCGCTTGAGCAAGGGGTGGTCCTTGGCGCCGGGGAGATCCGCGGCGAAGACGGCGGAGGAGAGGAGAGTAAGAAGAATGATGGATACAAAGAGTGTGGACTTTCTTGCCATCAGTCCCAGCCTAGTGGAAATCCCTTTTAGGTTCATGCTGACCACCCCCTCATAATTACATTGTGTCAGTCCTTTTAAGTAAATGGTGTCTGTACCTAATTTACTCTAATTTACTCAAGGTCCGCAGGCCGTTAACTTTTAACCATTGAGCCTCTTGCAAAATTATGTAGCCGCAGGCTTCAGCCTGCGCCGGCACAGGCTAGAAAGCCTGTGCTACCTGATATTTCTTTGAGCAGCAAGGGAAAATTACGGCCTCAAAATGAATTTTGCAAGAGGCTCCATTATGTCTACATTTGCTCCTCTCCCCTTATTCCATCCTCCTTATCCGAACCTCGATCTCTTTATTATCTTTCAGCAGGTTTACCACTTTTCTCGTATCGGTTTTGCCGAAGTGGTAAGGGTAAAGGATTTTGGGTTTGAAGGCCTTGGCGGCGTCAGCCACCATCTCCGGGGTCATGGTGAAGGGGAGGTTCATGGGCAGGAAGGCGATGTCAATGTTTTTGAGGGCCTTCATTTCCGGGGTGTTCTCCGTGTCGCCGGCCACATAGACCCGCTTATCGCCAAAAGTAATGACATAGCCGTTGTCCCGGCCTTTGGGGTGGAAAGGCTCGCCGCTCTCCCGCTGGTGCACCAGGTTGTAGGCGGGGACCGCTTCGATGGTTAGGCCGGCTACGGTCTTGACCTCGCCGTTTTTCATGATGATGCCACCGGAAACCTGGCCGGCCGCAGCCGGATTCAGCACGATTTGGGTACCCGGCTTACGCAGCATGGCGACTATCTTGGGGTCCAGGTGGTCCCGGTGCTCGTGGGTGATGAAGATCAGGTCCGCCTGGGGGAGTTTGGCGTAATCGGCAAACATGCCCGCCGGGTCCACGTGGATGACCTTGCCCCCGAACGCGAACATCAGGGTGCCGTGGCCGATGAAGGTGATCTCCAGGTCCCCGGCGTTGGTTTTGATGACATCCTTTTCAAAATTCTTTTGGGCGTTCACCGCGCTCACCCCCACCATCATCAAGATAGACATAATCAGGCATAAACGGGTCATAATTCCTCCGAGGCTTAACCATTGATATGTGGGTTAGCCGGTTCTTTGCCAATCCTCTGGTGTTTAAAGTTCAATGCTCAAGACCGATGCCAGGGCTGCGGAGATTTCCCGCATCTCGGCATCGGTGAGCTTGCCCAACCGACGCACCAGACGCTCCTGTGAGAGTGAACGGACCTGGAAAGTATCGGCGGCGGAAGGTTTAGCCAGACCATTTTCCGGACTAGGGTTAAGGCGCACCAACCAGGGGGCTTGGCGGAAATGCTCCTTCCAAGAGATAAGAGGAACAATAACTTTCAAGGGTAAGAGGCCCACGGCGTCGTCATTGACAATGACGGCGGGGCGGGTCTTTTTCAATTCGGCGCCGAGGGTTGGGTCAAGATTGATCAGCCAGACCTCGCCCCTACGCATGAAAATCCTCGGCATCCAGGGCGGTGAAGGCCGTTAACTCGCCGCCCGCGGCGTAATCAGCTTGCAGGGCTTGGGCGGCCGCGGCCATTTTTTTCTTGCGGAGGGCCAAAGGCTCAGGTTCGGGGGTGCATTCCAGGTCAGCCCTCAGTTGCTTCACTGCGGCCTCGATGACCGCCAGTCGCTCCGCGGGGGTAAGCTTCTGCAACTCTTTTAAAAAGTCAACGCGTTTCATGTCTGCTAATCTCCGGCTGATGGTACTCCAGGGATGCCAGGTGCTTCACATCTCCTCACACATGGGGAAAATCATAATTTCTTTTGCGGGGTTATGCAAGGGAACTATTCAACCGGTTAAAGTGATGAGTCGTTTAATCAGAACGCGATTTTGGTGGAATCTTCCCCAACTTTTCCAACCGTGACTCAATTGCCCCACGCGTCCTCTTATGACTATTCGCCAAAGCGACGATAGATTTACCAGAATCATATTCTTTGCAAAGTTCCTGATCTTCTGCCTCGTTCCATGGCTTACCTGCACGGTCAGGCAAATTATTATTTCTTTTCTCCCTTTCTTTCAACCTTTGTAGCGCATTGATTGCAATGAATAACGCTCGGACAACATCTACATGTTGAAAGGGGCTACCGGGAGGGAAGGTCTGACCGGTAAACGGGCACTGTCCTTCTGCAAGCGATTGTACAATTTTTAGTGCTTCAGAAGTAGTCATTTATTATATCCTCTGTCTCTTTAAACCTTCTTCTCCCACCGTAGCAACTCCGTCACTTCCGCCAGCGTCCTTCCTTCCTTGATTTCCTCTCTTATTCGATTCTCCTTCTCTAACACGTCCATGGCCCGGTTGGCGTATTCCACCGCGATTTTTTGGGGGAGGACCGTGACCCCATCGTCGTCGCCCAGGACCCAATCGCCGGTTTCCACCTGGAGGTTGCCGATGCGGATGGGGACGCCGATTTCCCCGAAGCCCCGGGGCTCCCCGGCATTGGGCATGACCAGGCGGGAGAACGCGGGGAAGCCCAGCTTGACGATGTCCCCGGAATCCCGGAGCGCGCCGTCGATGACCACCCCGGCCAGGCCCTTCTGCAGGGCCGAATGGGTGGCCAGCTCGCCCCAGATGGCCGGCCCGACGCCCCCGGCGGCGATGACTAGGACGTCGCCGGGCCGGGCCAGGTCAATGGCCTCCACCGGCTTGGCCCAATCGCCGGGGTAGGTGCGCACCGTCAAGGCCCGGCCCGCCATGCGGATGCCGGGAAAGAGGGGCCGCAGGCCCTCCAGCACCCCGCCCCGGTGCAGGGCGTCGGAAAGGTTGGCCGCGGAGACCATCTCCAGGACCCCACGGATTTCTTCAGCCCCGGCCCGCTTGAACAGGGTGGTGGGGATGACCGCGCCCTCGTCCAGTGCCCGGCGGATCTCCCGGGTGGCGGCCGCGGGGTCTTTGGCCTTGGTGATGGCCCCGCCCACGATGACGTAAGCGGCGCCGTGGGCCACGGCCGCGGCCGCGGTCTCGGAGTTGATGCCTCCGGCCACCCCCACGGGAATATGCACCGCCTGGGCCACGGCCAACAATGTGGCAAAGGGGTCCAGTCCCCGCATCTGCTCGTCAATGGCCACGTGTACGGAGATGTAGTCGGCCCCAAGTTCTTCGACGCGTTGGGCCCGGGCCACGGGGTCGGGCACCGCGATGAGGTCCACCACGATGCGGGCGCCGTAGTTTTTCCCGGCCTGGATGCACTCCTCGATGGTGGCGTCGGACGCGGTGCCCAGGACGTCGATGAGGGTGGCGCCGGCCTTGGCCGCGGCCTCCACCTCGATGCGCCCCGCGTCCATAATCTTCATGTCCGCCACTATGGGCTTGCCGGGGAACAGGCGCTTCAATTCCCGCACCGCGTCCAGGCCTTCGCTTTTGATAAGGGGGGTGCCCGCCTCAATCCAGTCCACCCCCGCGGGCACGGCCAACTCAGCCACGTTGAGGGCGCGGTGCAGGTCCACGAAATCCAAGGCTAACTGGAGGATTACAGTCATAAGATTTCCTCAGGTAGTTTGGGGGGAGGGCAGGGAGCAACGCTCCCTGCCCTCCCCCCAAGCCCCCCTCCCAACCCTTCAAGATGCCTGGGAAGGCGGGGCCTGTGGCCCCGACTTCCCAGGGTAGTTTTTCATGTCCTTAAGGGATTGGGGGAGGGGGTAAGGGCGCCCGCCCTTAGCCCCCTCCCCCAAATCTCTCATTCCAAATCCGTATGGCGGGACAGGACCTGGCCCTGGTCCCGGCCCAGGCGTTCCTGATAGAGGAGAAGGACCACGGCTTCCAGGAAGAGGAACGCGGCCTGTTCGAAGAGGCTGCCGGGGCACTGCACCGAGGATGACTCCTGGGCCAGGGTGAGCTTGGTGGTGCCAGGGATGATAATGGGCACCTGGGCCTCCCGGCCGATGGTGGAGTCGGGGTTGACGGTGATGGCCAGGGTGCGGGCCCCCACGGCGTTGGCCCGGCGCAGGACTTCCCGGGATTGGGCGGTCTCGCCGGAACCGGACATCACTACCAGGAGGTCGCCGGGCTGGATGCGGGGGGTGATGGTCTCCCCCACCACATATACCGCGAACCCCAGGTGCATGAGGCGCATGAGGAAGCCCCGGAGAATAAAGCCCGAACGGCCCACAGCGCACCCGAAGACCCGGGGCGCGGCTTCCACTTCTCGCATCAGGGTCTCGGCCATCTCCGGCGTGAGCTGGGAAAGGACTCCCGACAGCTCAACCCGCATCTGGTCCAAGGCCTGGGAAAACTTCGCGTCCATGGGAGACACAGAAAAAAAAGCCTCCCGGTAAGTGTGCGGAAGGCGCATGGCTTCCCTCCTTTCCGGTCTCAGTCCAACTCGTTTGGATCCAAGCCACCCTAAAGGTGGAGGGTTTGGAATATCATTACCATAAAATTTGAGGAAATGCCAGAATTCTTCGCATTGAGGGGAAATTTCTTGAGGAGAACCGGAAAGGAGGCCTATTGCCTGTAGGGGCGACCCGGCGGGTCGCTCGCAGGTTGCCTCCTGGCCGGGGCGAGCCAGCCGGCGCCGGCTGAAGCCTGCGGCTACATTTTCAGAGAGATTAGAAGGGCAGAATGCACCGGCTTTTTTCTGGGAACTGGGAACTGGGAACTGGTTTTCGGTTGCGTTTGAAAGATTACCGGGAGAAACTATTGCAAGGCATCTTAGAGGCATTACCTTAGAAAAATACCAGCATATAAGGCCCACCCCCAGAGAGGTGAAGCGACATGGGAAGATATGAGGACAGCAAGAAGTGGAGCGGGGAGAAAGGGAAGAAATTCGGACATGCCGGCCGGGTCAGCGACCCTTACCAGCCGGAAGAGGGCCAGGAAGCATCCCTTTGCACCAGTTGCAACGCCCTGTACCAGAGCAAGCGCTGGTTTGTGGACGAAAAGCTGGCCCGGCAGCTGGCGGGCACGGATAAAGTCAAGGAGGTCACCTGCCCCACCTGCCGCAAGGTGAAGGACAAGTACGCCGAGGGTATTCTCACCTTGAGCGGGGAGTTTTTTAAAGAACGCAAAGAAGAAATTATTACCCTGCTAAAAAATGAAGCGGCCCGGGTGGGGAATCGCAGCGTGGACGACCGCATCATCCAGATGATCGAAGAGGGCAAGGATAAAATGGTGGTGGAGACCACCACGGAGAAGCTGGCCCAACATCTGGGCCGGGCCATCTACCGGGCCTATAAGGGTGAACTGGACTTTAACTGGGCGGAGATGAACAAGTTCGTAAGAGTGTACTGGTCGCGGTAAAGCTTCACCACAAAGACACCAAGAACACAAAGTTTCACAAAGAATAAAAATAAATTAGGTGGGCCCGCCGGCCCACCTAATTTATTTCTTGGTGAAATTCTTGGTGTCCTTGGTGTCTTGGGGGTGAATTATTCGGCTTCGACTAAAACCAGGTTCACGTGGCGGCGTTTGATGTCCACCGCGGCCACCCTTACCTGCACCTGGTCCCCCAGATGAAAGGCCCGCCGGGTGCGGCGGCCCAGGAGGCGCATGCGGGTTTCGTCGAATTTGTAGTAGTCGTTGGGGAGGTCCACCAGGCGCACCAGGCCTTCGGCATAAATTTCGTTCAGGGATACGAAGAAGCCGAAGGCATTGACCCCGGTGATGCGGCCGGTGAATTCTTCTCCCACCCGGTGGGCCAGGCAGCGCACCTGCATGCGGGCCAGCATTTCCCGTTCGGCCTCGATGGCCTGGCGTTCCCGGTTCGAAAGGTGCCGGGCCATGGCGTCAAGATCATCGGGGTCCAGAGAGAAGGGGGGCCGCCGCCGCCGTTCCAGGTGGGCCAGCAGCAGGCGGTGCACCTGGAGGTCGGGGTAGCGCCGAATGGGGGAGGTGAAGTGAGTGTACCATTCCGACGCCAGGCCATAGTGGCCTAAATTTTCTCCGGCATAGCGGGCCTGCTTCAGAGAGCGCAGCAGCATGAGCTGCACCATGGGGGCGTAAGGGGTCTGGCGCACCTCATCCAAAAAATTCTTGAGCGCCAGGGGGTTGCGGTGGGCTTCCCGGGGGAGGTCAAAGCCCAGGTGCTTCAGAAAAGTGCGAAAGGCCGCGATTTTAACCGGGTCGGGGCGTTCGTGGACCCGGAACAGGGAAGGCTCCCCCAGGTAAGCGGCCACCGCTTCATTGGCCGCGATCATGAATTCTTCGATGATCTGGTGGGAGAGCAGGGAATCCACCCGGCGCACGTCCACCGGCCAGCCCCGGTCATCCAGGACCACCTCGGCTTCAGGGATGCTCATGAGGAGGCTGCCCCGCTCGCCCCGGCGCTCCCTAAGCAGCAGACAAAGCTCCTCCATCCAGCCCAGCATTTTGAGCGGGGAGTGGTATTTGCTCCGTAGCTTCCGGTCTTTTCCGGTGAGCAAGTCATGTACGATTTGGTAGGTGAGGCGGGATTGGTTCCGCACCACGGCCCGGACGAATTTAGAGCCTTTTAGATGTCCCTGGCGGTCGTAGTCCAGGATGGCGCACACCGCCAGGCGGTCTTCATGGGGGACCAGGCTGCAAAACTTGGTGGACAGGCGCTCGGGCAGCATGTGCACCGCCCGCTGGGGGAAATAGACGCTGGTGCCCCGCTGATTGGCCTCCTCATCCATGGCGGAGTCCGGGGTGACAAAAAAGCTGACGTCCGCAATGGCCACGTACAGGGTATAATGGCCGCCCCGTTTCTTCACCACGCAGACGCCGTCGTCGAAGTCCCGGGCGTTTTCCCCGT
>VGSW01000039.1 GCA_016874915.1 Deltaproteobacteria bacterium | reverse complement strand
CCACGCGCTCATCAGGGTACGTAACTGCACCCAACTGTTGGCAGCCCAGTCACATGGGGTTATAAAAATCCAGGAGAATGGGCTTATTGAGCTGCCTGGCGGTTTCCTGAGCCTTGGCCAGGTTGTCGAGCCAGCAGATTTCTAAAGCCATAGGTTGCTCCTTTCTTCGGGTGGAGGCGTCAGCCCACCACGGTAATTTTTGGCTAAAGCTAATCATCCTGGAGTAAAAGGCAAGGGTGGAGGACATCTGGTAATTAGGCCGGGGCCAAAGAACATGGAAGGGCAATGCCCGTCATTTTCAGGGGCCTTGGCCGGCAGAAGCCATCCTGCCGCTGGATAACGCGGCGGATACTCCTTTAAAATACTAAGGAATTAGATAACATCGCCATTTAAATGGTAAATTAATTTAGCTAAGCAGCATTTAGGAAAATGATATTTGATAAAAAAGTTCTTGACATAGAGATTAAATTAATTCAGTATGATTCAAATTTGTGACACTGGAAATTACGGGGCTTTTCATGGACTAGAAAAGAGCCGGAGCGCCAGGGAGGCATGCCGGTTTTTTTTATTGCCAACGCCGGCCCGCCGGCGGGAAGAGGAACTCATCGGATCTCCCGCCTGCCACGCCGAGGCGGAATAATTTGTAGAACAACCCAAAGGGGATAAAACCATGAAAAAGACAATTTTCGCGGTTTCGGTGCTGTTTTCGTGCTTATTCGGCGGCCTCTGTGCAACCAACGCCGTGGTGATTGACTTTACCGGAGGCACCGCATACCAGGCGGATGGCACTGTTCTGGGGACTACGAATAACCTTAACTTATATTATAGTGTAGGTTATTATATCCAAGGTGGGATGAGATACGAATTCAGAGGGAGCGGCGGCGCCCTGGCAAATGTTGGCATCATAGGAGATTACTATTCCATCGGAGCCGGGGGGGTTGTTTACAACGACGTCATTCATGCCCACTGGGGAGAAGTGACGTCAATGGTCATTACCAAAGTTGGCGGTGGGTCATTCGATCTCAACTACGTTGATCTTACCTCCAATACGCAAGTGGGTGGCGGACAAAAAACCGGATTGGAATTATCTTACATCACCAACAATTCCGGGTATTCGATGCTATTGCCATCCTCTACCTGGGGTTTCGCATATGATTATTTTGGAGCACTAGGCGACGGTGTCGCCAGGTTATGGTTGGACTCAAATTTTGACAGTGTCACCTCGGTAACATTTACTTCCTTGAATGCATATTGTTTTGGACTTGACAATTTTTACATAGATGAACCGCCGCCGCCGCCAGTGACTCCCGCCCCGGCCACCCTCCTGCTCATGGGCAGCGGCTTGCTGGGCCTGGCGGCTTGGAGGAGATTCAGCAAGAATTAACCAGCTTTTCCCTCTGGTCGAACCATTGAGGCAGGGTCAGGAATAGCCCTGCCTTTTTCGCGGCCTATTGGCTCCCATAAATGGCCAAGATCAAAACGTACCGAATATCCTTAAAAATATAGATTTTTTCCACTTATCTGAACCAGAACGTGGCCTACAAAGCCCCGGGGATGAAACCCCATCCCCCCCCATGCTCTCTCTTCTGTCCCACCCTAAACCTCTCTTGCATACACCACCAGTCATGATTAGTTTTTAAACAAAAATCCGAAAAGGGAGGGGGTCCCATGCGCGCTAAATGCCTGGTTGAGGAGTTGGAAGGCCGAGACCTGGATTCGTATGACCTGATTACGGCCTTGGGCCTCGTAAGAGAATCGGACTGGAAAGAACTCTGGCGGCGCTATAGTCCCGGCGGCGCTCCGGGAAAGATCAACCTGCTGCTGAGCACTGAGAGTTACTACGTGGAAATGACCATCGAATCATTGGCTTCCCTGGCCGTGTCTCCCAAGTACCAGGCCAGCCCCCACTTGATGCAGGCCCTGATCCGCCGCATCCTCTGCGGCCACCGCCACGGTTTATTCCTGGAAAAGCTGCGGCGGTACGGGGTCCCCATCGAAGATGAAAGCCAGCTTAATCTATCCTGTTCCGTGGGCACCGTAGGAGTGGACATGGTGGTCAACCGTCACCCCAACGCCCCGGAATACCGCTTCCACAAGTTCGGCACCTCCCGGGTGGAGCAGGAGGAGCAGCGGAAGTTAGACCACTACGACGTGGTTTCCATCCTGTACCTGGCCCAGCAGAACCTCACCCACAAGATTCGAGACCGGTATGTGCCCCAGGAAATCCTCAATGAAGGCGCCGAAGGGGAGAAAGTGGTGCGCTTCTCCAGCCCGGCGGGGGACTACCAGGTGGATTTCTTCTTTCAGCGCATCCACAATGATGTGCCCCGGGGAGTGCCGGCCCGGGGGAATGTGGCCTCGTCCACCATGCACCAGGTGATTCGCCGTCTCTTTGCCCGGCATGATCCGGCATTAACCACCAAAGAACTCAACGACAAAGGGATCGTCATCAGCAAAGAGGAAGTGTCCAAATCCTTTGACCTGGCCCGCATCCTCAATGACAACTTCATCGAGATGCAGTTTAAGCTGGGGTAAGTGGGCAGTGAGCAGCGAGCAGTGAGCAGTTGACAGTTAAACAGGGAGGGGGCCTGCAACGAGATATTGCGGCCCCCTTAGCAGTCTTTTAAAATTCGTGACTTATTGCATCACCCATATTCCCGCAGCAGGCGCTTCGGCAATATCTGGGTTCCCAAGCAGGAGATTGGGAGTGAGAGCGAGAATAACAACTGCTCACTGCTCACTGCTCACCTTCACTGACTAAGACACAATAGTCACCGCGCAACCCTTGGCATTCTGCGCCACCTTGGTAGTGACGCTGCCCAGCAGCAGGGCTTTGGCCTTGCCCAGTCCCCGGCGGCCCATGACGATGGTGTGACAGCCCGCGGCCGCGGCCTCTTTCAGGATATCTTCTCCCACGTCAAAGTATTTGGCTTTGAATTTACTGGCCACCGCGGCCTGGGGCACTCCCGCGGCCATCAAGGCTTGCCTGGCCCTGGCCACCAGGTCTTCCCATTTTTTTTCCTGGTCCCGCTGCCAGTTGGCCACCAGCCGCTGCCGAGCCTCCCGCTCCTTGTCTTTAAGGATGTGGCCATCATCCCAGAAGGCCGGCGGCAGCCCCGTCAGGACGTGCAGCAGGGTAACCTTAACCTCCTGAGCGCCGCCATAGGTCGCCGCCGCATACTCCACGGCCCGCCAGGCCCCCTCCGAACCATCCAGCGCCACGAGAATATGATGAGCCATGTCCGCCTCCTTTATGGTCCTTGAAATCAAATTAATCACCTTCCCTGAGAGACGCAATGGGTTGAAAAGGCTAGAGCGCCGCGAAAAAAAGAACCCGCAGCCGATGCAGCCCGAGTTTTCTCCTGATAATGAAAATTGCCCACCTGATCTCGGGCCTCTTTCCTTGCAATATGGAAAAATCGACCTTAATTAATAGGTCAAACCTCTTCAACCAAACCCCGAAAGCGAAAACCAGGGAAGAAGCCATTATGCCAAAGTCACCCGCCGCCTCCATTCTCCCTCCCTGCACCGCGGCCTGCCCGGTTATGACCGACGCCCGGCGCTACGTGGGCCTCATCTTCCAGGGGCGCTACGAAGAGGCCATGGAGGTCATCAAGGCCAACAACGTCATCGCGTCAGTGTGCGCTTATATCTGCGCCCACCCCTGCGAAGACGCTTGCCGTCGCCAATGGGTGGAGGGGCCTTTACAGATCCGGGCCTTAAAGCGCTTCGTCATGGATAACACCCGGGAATACCGCCGGCGCCAATACCGGCGGGCCGAGATCACCCGGTCCCAGAGAGTGGCCATTGTGGGCAGCGGCCCCGCAGGCCTGGCCGCAGCCCGGGACCTGCTCCACCTGGGCTACCCGGTGACCATCTTCGAACGGGAATCGGAACCGGGGGGCATGCCCATGAACGCGGTGCCCAAGTTCCGGCTGCCCAGAGCGGTGGTCTGGGAAGACCTTTCGGAGCTGGAAGCCCTGGGCGCAGTCTTTAAGACCGGCATAGCCTGGGGCCGGGATTTTTCGTTGAAAGACCTGAAGGCCCAGGGTTTTGAAGCCGTGTTACTGGCCGTCGGCCTGCAAAAGGGGCGGCGGCTGCCGGTGCCGGGGATGGACGCGGCCGGGGTGCACCTGGCCATGGATTTCTTGAGGCAAATGGCCCAGGGACACAAACCGGACCTGGGGCAGAAGGTCCTCATTGTGGGCTGCGGCAACGTGGCCATGGACGCGGCCCGGGCGGTGAAACGGTTGGGGGTCCCGGAAGTGCTGATGATCTGCCTGGAGTCGCCGGGGCAGCTCTTCGCCTCCCCGGTGGAAACGGAGCGCACCAAGGAAGAGATCATTGACCTTATCTACCAGTGGGCCCCTAGGTTTGTGCTGACGGAAGGGGGCCGGTTCACCGGCGTCGAACTTATGGGTTGCACTTCCCTCTTCGACGAGTTGGGTCGATTCGCGCCCACCTTTGATGAGAGCCAGACCACCCGCCTTACCGGAGACAGCGTCATCTTCGCAGTGGGCCAGGAAGCGGAGCTGGACGCGGCCCAAGCCGAAAATCTGGATCTGGAGGGCCGCAGGATCCGGGTGGATAAGGCCACCATGGCCACCTCCCTCCCCGGGGTCTTTGCCGCGGGGCTGTTTTTAGCGGGGGAAATCTTCACCGGCCCCACCCTGGCTGTGGCCTCCGCGGCCAGCGGCCGCCGGGCCGCGGCTGCCATGGACCATTTCTTGCGCACCGGAACTTATCTCACGGTGGCCGAAGACTGTCCTAAACCTGTGGCCAAACTGCCGGAAGCGCAGTCTTCCCGTATTGTCCCGGCGCCGCCCCGACCCCTCCGGGAACGCCCCGTGGGGGAGCGGCTGAAGGATTTTGACACCGCGGAGCTGGTTTATGCGGAATTCGAGGCCCTCAAGGAGGCCCGGCGTTGCCTCCACTGCGGCCGGGGCGCGGAAGTCATCGATCGCAAATGCGTGGTCTGCCTTACCTGCGTGCGCTGCTGCCCTTTCCTGGTACCGTACATAGACGTCATGGCGGTCTTTCCCGAGGAGACCTGTGTGTCCTGCGGCCTGTGCGCTTCCCAGTGCCCGGCTTACGCCATCAATATCCGGCGCCTGGACCGGGAGGCGGTGCGCCGGCGGCTGGAAGAGGCCCTGAAGGAAGGCCGCGGGGAGATCGTTTACGCTTGTTTGCGGAGCTTGAAGAGCCGGAAGGAGCTAAATATTCCGGGCACGGTGTGGTGGGATTGCTTGAAGATCCTGACCAAAGAAGACTTGCTGGCCCCCTTTGAATTGGGAGCCGTAGAATTGCAATTGCGGGAGTGCCGGGAGGACTGCCGACTGGAGTCGGCCCGGGGATGGATGGATAAACTGGTCAAACAGTCCAACGAGGTCCTGACCATCGCGGGCTTGGGAGGCAGGATAGAGCGGACGCGGGTTAGTAATTAATAAGGCAGATGTAAGCGGACAATTTTTCTCACGCAAGACGCAAAGACCGCAAAATAGAGATAATTTTAAGGGCGCGGCGAAGCGCGCCCGTAAACACTTAGCGTCTTGGCGACTTTGGGTGAATTATTCATTTCCTCCACTTAGCGCTTGACTATCCTGACATTCCTGATAAAAATAAAAATGCAAGGAACATTAACGTATGAAAAATATGGGCCACCCCGCCACCATCCTGACGCTTCTTCTTGATGCCGCTTACCTGCTGGTATCGGTAGAGGTATGCGTAGGTGGGAGACGGCCCTGACCTTGGCAAGCGAGCCATTATTCCGGCAGGGCCTTACCAGCCCTGCCTTTTTTATTTTCGATTGTTGCTTTAATTCCGGAAGAGCCCTTTACAAAGGGGTCTGCTTCTTTGCTGAAATGAAAAACAAAAGACAATGGTATGAGTGGCACATCGCGGCCTAAGGCCGCAACCAAACTCAAAAATTGAACTGATTACTTAATCAGATCAATGGGATACATGCAAAATCTTTGTCAAAAAACAAGAAATTGAAGATTAGTAGCACAGGCTTCCAGCCTGTGGGAATGTCTTCTGGGAGGACAAACGTCGCCCACAGGCCAGAGGCCTGTGCCACTAATTTTTTCAGTCGATGATTTTGAAATGGAAGGCAATAATCGAATTATTTTGGCCTAAAAATGATGGTCTAATGAGGTGCGACTTACACACAGGGGAGGGCCGGGGCAACCCCGCAATGAACGACGAAGACGGTTGTTCTACATTCATGGTTTGGGTGCCGGATTCCGCTTTGATAAAAAACCCAAAGCAGTGATTTGTTCGACAATTGACAATCATGCTGAACTATCCTAAGATTGTTGATTGTAACTTTGAGAACTATTTTTAATACGGAGTTGAAGCATGGAGAAAAATGATCTGGACCTCATCGCCCAGTGGGAAGACCGGGATCCGGAATTGAAGCGCTACCTGGAGGAACATCGGGAATTTGAACGCGTTTTAGACGAATTGAATAAAAGACCGTATTTGACCGCCCAGGAAACCATGGAGCGCAAACGTCTCCAGAAGTTGAAGTTGGCGGGCCGCGACAAGATAGAGCAGATTCTGGCCAAATACCGGGGGAAGGAAAAAGTCCAATGACTAAAAAACTGACCGGCGCCCAAATCTTCATGGAATGTTTGAAACGGGAAGGAGTCAAACACATCTTCGGATATCCCGGCGGGGTCGTTTTGGATATTTACGATGAACTCACCCGGCAACCGGATCTCCATCATATCCTAGTGCGCCACGAGCAGGCCGCGGCCATGGCCGCGGACGGCTATGCCCGAGCCTCCTCCAAGGTGGGAGTGGCCCTGGTGACTTCGGGACCCGGCGCCACCAACACGGTGACGGGCATCGCTTCGGCTTACATGGACTCCATTCCCATTGTGGTCTTCACCGGACAGGTGCCCACCGCGCTCATCGGCAACGACGCCTTTCAAGAAGTGGATATCGTGGGCATCACCCGGCCCTGCACCAAGCACAACTATCTGGTGAAGGACATCAACCAGTTGGCCTACACCATCCACGAAGCTTTCCATATTGCCCGGTCCGGGCGACCGGGACCGGTGCTGGTGGACCTGCCCAAGGACGTCATCCAGGCCAGTACGGTCCCCAGGTTTCCGGATGAGATCAAGATAAAGAGCTATAATCCCACCTACCACGCCAATCCCCGGCAGGTGAAACGGGCCCTGGACCTCATCATGACCGCCCAGAAGCCGGTGCTGTACACCGGAGGGGGCATCATCCTGTCCAATGCCGCGGCGGAGCTCGCGGAATTCGCCCGGGCTTTGCAAATTCCGGTGACCAGCACCCTTATGGGCTTGGGGGGATTTCCGGGAGACGATCCCCTGTGGATGGGGATGCTGGGAATGCACGGCACCTATTGCGCCAATATGGCGGTGGCCAACTCCGACGTGCTCATTGCCGTGGGCGCCCGCTTTGACGACCGGGTTACCGGCAAGCTGGCGGAATTCGCCCCCCATGCCAAAATCATCCACATCGACATCGACCCCAGTTCCATCAGTAAGAATGTGGTGGTGGATATTCCCATTGTGGGCGATTGCCGGGACGCCCTCATCCAGCTCAATGAGCTGTTGAGCGATAAACCACACAAGGACATGACTACGGTCTGGGGCCAGTGGCTGGACACGATCAAGGACTGGCAGCAGAAGCACCCCCTCACCTACACCTGGAGCGACACCACCATCAAGCCCCAGTACGTGGTAGAGAAGCTGTGGGAGTTGACCAGGGGGGAGGCCTATATCACCACCGAGGTGGGCCAGAACCAGATGTGGGCCGCGCAGTTCTATAAGTTCAAGCGCCCCCGGCAGCTCATGACCTCCGGCGGCTTGGGGGCCATGGGCTATGGCTTACCCGCGGCCATGGGGGTCCAGGTGGCCAAACCGGATGCCATCGTCATCGACATCGCCGGGGACGGCAGCATCCAGATGAATATCCAGGAGCTGATCACCGTGGTGGAAAACCAACTGCCGGTGAAGATCGCCATTTTGAATAACTCTTTTCTGGGGATGGTGCGGCAGTGGCAGCAACTGTTTTATGAAAAGCGCTACAGCGCCACGCCCCTGAGAGCCCCTGATTTTGTCAAGCTGGCCGAGGCTTACGGCGCCTTGGGTCTGTTGGCTACCAGACCCGAAGAAGTGGAGCCGGTCATCCAGGAAGCTCTCAACACTCCCCGGCCGGTGATCATGGATTTCCGGGTGGAGCCGGAGGAATGCGTCATGCCCATGGTGCCCGCGGGCAAAGCCACTACCGAAATGCTACTGGCTTAGGAGGGAGAGATTAGATGGAGCCGCGACATACCATTTCAGTGTGGGTGGAGAATATTCCTGGTGTGCTCTCCCGGGTGACCGGCCTGTTCAGCGGCCGGGGATTCAACATCGAAAGCTTGTGCGTGGCCGAAACCATGGACCCCGAGGTCTCCCGCATCACCCTGGTGACCACCGGCGACGAGCAGATCATCGAGCAGATCATCAAGCAGCTGCACAAGCTTATCAACACCGTCAAGGTGGTGGACCTGAGCGAACTGGACCACGTGGAGCGGGAGATGGCCCTGGTGACGGTGAAGGCCGAGGATAAGTCCCGGGCCGAGGTGCTGCGCATCGTCGACATCTTCCGCTGCCGGGTGGTGGACGTCAGCCCCAACACCTATACCCTGGAGATCACCGGCAACCATGAAAAGCTGGAAGCCGTGCTGGGGCTCCTGAAGCTCCACGGCATCATTGACGTGGTGCGCTCCGGCGTCCTGGCCATCCAGCGGTCGAAAAAGGAATGAGGACTTTTCTGGCCAGGAGAATACTTAAGGCTAAACCCTGGAAAGATCCATGAAACCTTTCTCTAAACGTCCAATTTGGGCAATAATTCTGCTGGCCGCGGTCTTTTCTGTGGTTATGGGTCAGGTCTCCCATGCCAAACTTACCGATCCTGAGCAATTGGTCTCCTTCCTTAAAATTGAACTTCCCGGATGGCAGGTGGAGCAAGGTTACCCCAAGTTGGAACGGATAAAAAGAAAAGGGAGGTCCTATGTGGAAGCCCAGATCATTTATACTTCGGGGAAGAGCGCCCTCGCCGCGGCCATCATGGAGGGTGAAGTATCCACACATATAGCGGATATAAAAAAGTTTCCGAAAGCTGATAATGAGAAAGGGTATTGTCGAAAAACCACCATGCAGGGAGTCGAGACGGTAGAAATCTACGACAAGAGGAATAAAAATGCTTTCCTCTTCCTTATAGTGGCTAATAATTGCATGATCCCCATGGAAGGTAAAGAGGTGGATAGCCCCAAGCCCTTAAAGGATCTGGCCAATAAAATCGATTTAAAACGGTTGGCGGCTTTGGTCAAATGATCGGGAAGCGGGAATTTATGAATCGGTCCTTTCTCCGCGTCTTGGTTTTCTCCCTGGTATTTCTGTGGGTTTTGTGGGGATTCGTGTCGGCCCCCCGGGCCCAACTGACCGACGAGAGGTACTTGATTCCCCTGGTTGATATCGATTTGCCCGGATGGGAAAAGAAAAAAGGTTTCCCCAACATAGAAAAGGGTACGGAAGCCGATAAAGGCTGGGTGGAGACCCAAATGGCTTATGAAAGGGCCGGCAGCTCGTTGACCGCGGTGATCACCGAAGGCGGGGAATTATCCAAAGACCTGGCCACGATTGGGGCGCTCCCCGAGTATAATAACCAAGACGGTTATCGCAAAAAGATTAATATCAAAGGCTTTTCGGGGGTCGAAATCTACGACAAATCCCAGAAAAAAGGCACGGTGGTTCTCAATATAGCCAACCGCTTCGGCCTGAAGGTTGAAGGGGTAAAAATAGAGGATAACGCGGTTTTAAAAGAATTCATCAATAAGATGGCCCTCCATAAGCTCTGGCGGATGGCCCAATGAGGCAGTAATCAGTAACCAGTAACCAGTGATCAGTGATCAGTGAACATAATGCTGAACGCTGATAGCTGAAAGCTTATCAGGAAAGGACATTCCATGACGATTCAGATGTATTACGACAAGGATGCAGACCTGGGACTTTTTAAAGGGAAAAAAGTGGCCATCATCGGGTTCGGCTCCCAGGGCCACGCCCAGGCCCTGAATCTCAGGGACAGCGGCATTGACGTCATCGTGGCCGAGGTGCCCAAAACTCCTAACTATGACCTGGCTAAAAAATACGGCTTCAAGCCGGTAGCTGCGGGCAAGGCTGCGGCCCAGGCCCAGGTGGTGCAGATTTTAACGCAAGACCACGTCCAGGCCTGGCTCTATGAGGAACAATTGCGGCCCCATATGGGCAAGGGCAAAACCCTCCTCTTTTCCCACGGCTTCAACATCCACTACGGCCAGATCCTCCCGGACCCGGACGTGGATGTGGTCATGGTGGCGCCCAAAGGCCCCGGCCACCTGGTGCGCAGCGAATACGAGAAGGGGGCCGGGGTTCCGGCCCTGGTGGCGGTGCGCCAGAATCCTTCGGGCCAGGCCCTGGCCACGGCCCTGGCCTACGCCAAGGGCATCGGCGCCACCCGGGCCGGGGTCCTGGAGACCACCTTCCGGGAAGAGACGGAAACCGACCTTTTCGGCGAGCAATGCGTGCTCTGCGGCGGAGTGTCCGAGCTGGTCAAGGCCGGTTACGACACCCTGGTGGAAGGGGGCTACGCCCCGGAGATCGCCTACTTCGAGTGCCTCCACGAGCTCAAGCTCATTGTGGACCTTTTCTACCAGGGCGGCATCAGCTACATGCGCTACTCCGTCTCCGACACCGCGGAATACGGCGACTATACCCGGGGCAAGCGCATTATTACCGAGGAGACCCGGGAGGAAATGCGCCAGATCCTGGCGGAAGTCCAGAGCGGTGAATTCGCCCGGGAGTGGATCCTGGAAAACCAGGCCAAGCGGCCGGTCTTCAATGCCCTTCGGCGCCAGGAAGCGGCCCACCCCATGGAGGAGGTGGGGAAAAAGCTCCGGGCCATGATGGGCTGGCTGAAACGCAAATAAATAAACAAGGTTAAAAGGGGAAAGGGTTAAAAGGGAAAAAGGGAAGGAAGAAAAAATCGTTTCGCCTTATTCCCCTTTTAACCTCTTAACCTTTTTCTCTTTTAACCTTTATTTAAGCTCTCTTGAGGGCGACTAAACCAAGGCACCATCACAGAAGTGGAAAAGAGTCAGTAAGGATTCAGGGCAGGGGGCACATCGGCCGTCAGCCGCCAGCCGCCGGCAGTCAGGAGTAGTAAGTGACGAGGTTGAAGCGTTAGTAATCCTGGCTTGCTGGCGGCTGACGGCTGGCTGCTGCAAGTCCGCCAACCCGCTCTCCACCAATTTTTATGACAGATACGGATAAGAGCAAACGCTGGGGCATCGCCGCGCCGGGATACCCCTTCATTTTGGGCGGCGTGCTTTTGGTTGTCTTGGGATGGGCCTTCAAGTGGCCGCTGCTTACTTTTTTGGGGCTGCTGGGGGGTGGGTTCTTCGCATATTTCTTCCGGGACCCGGAGCGGCCCATCCCCTCAGAACCGGAGGCTGTGGTGGCCCCGGCGGACGGCAAAGTGGTGTTCGTGGACGAAATCCGGGAAGACCGGTATCTCCGCGGGCCGGCCAAAAGGCTGGCCATCTTTATGAATGTCTTTGACGTCCACGTGAACCGGGCGCCGGTGGCCGGAAGGGTGGTCCAGATGGAACACCGCCCCGGGGCGTTCATGGCGGCCTTCAAGCATGACGCGGGCCACGCCAACGAACAGCAGGCTTTGATGCTGGAAGGGGAGGGGAGGCGCCGGGTGCTGGTGGTGCAGATCGCCGGACTGCTGGCCCGGCGAATCGTGCCCTTTGTCCGTGAAGGCCAAAACCTGGCTAAGGGGGAGCGCCTCGGTATGATCTGCTTCGGCTCCCGGGTGGATGTGTATTTACCGTTGGAGAGCGAAATTTTAGTCAAGGTGGGGGATCGGGTCAAGGCGGGCATATCTGCAGTAGCAAGGTTCAAATAGATGTCAGGTTTCAGGTTTCAGGTTTTTACCCGGCGACGGTCAACCTTCAGCTAATAATAATCAAACTTTTTGTTAAAATTTGTTAAAATATAGCAATCATTTTCCTGACCTAAAACCTGAAACCTAAGGAAGACGGTCATGGCATTTCGGAGAAGGCGCAAGAAAAAGGATCGGCGGAAGTTCCGGGGAGTGTACCTGCTCCCCAACCTCATCACCACCGGGAGCCTGTTCGCCGGGTTTTACGCCATCGTGGCCGCCATGGACGGGCGCTTCGTGGCCGCGGCCTGGGCCATCTTCGTTTCCCTGATCCTGGACGGCCTGGACGGCCGCATCGCCCGCCTGACCCACAGCACCTCGGGGTTCGGGGTCCAATACGATTCTCTGGCGGACCTGGTGGCCTTCGGGGTGGCCCCCGCGGTCATGGTCTATCTCTGGGCCTTGAAGCCCTTCAAGCAGGTCGGATGGGTGGCCGCGTTTCTCTTCGTGGTTTGCGGGGCCCTGAGGCTGGCCCGCTTCAACGTGCAAACGGGATCCATGGACCCTCGGTACTTCAACGGGCTTCCCATCCCCGCGGCGGCCATGGTGGTGGCCACATCCATCGGCTTTTATTATGAGATCGGGGAATGGGCCCCGGAAAAGCACAAGTACATCCTGGTGATGATTTATGTGCTATCCTTTTTGATGGTGAGCAATTTGAAATTCGCCAGCTTCAAGAAGGTGGAGTTCTTCAAACGCCACCCTTTTCAGACCCTCGTGTGGCTGGTGCTGATTTTCGTGATGGTGGCCGCGGCCCCGGAATTGATGGGGTTTCCGTTAATGATCATCTATTTGCTCAGCGGTATCCTCACCACGTATTATTATTACTACAAGCGCCCGGCCCTGCCTGAGAAGCCGGAGGAAGAGGCCCCGGCCGGCGGGCCGAGCAGTCCATAAATAACTACTTCCTCGGAGAGAGGCCGGGAGGTTATACCGTTTTCGGTTTTCGGTTTTCAGTTTTCGGTTAAAAAAAATGTATTATCCATAAGTTAGCCATAGAATTTGTTGCATCTGAAACTGAACTTGGTATTTTACGGGAGGCGCATCGCGCCGCATCCACGGTTAAGTTCAAGAAAGAAAAAACAGGGTTGGGAACCCCCAACCCTGTTTTTTTTCTATAAAGCTTATCAGCCTTGTGTTTATACCTGATTTTTTTGTTACGGAGATAAGACAATAATCGAAAAGCCGCTTACCCGGTCATTTTCCTCGAATCCGGTCCAGGAGCTGGGAGGTGGAATAGCCGGATACGAAAGGCAGGGCCAACACCTGCCCGCCCCGGGCCAGGACCACCTCCCGGCCGACGATGTCTTCCAACTGATAATCGCCGCCCTTCACCAGGACGTCTGGCTGTAAGGCAGTGATGAGCTCCAGGGGAGTATCTTCATCGAAGAGCACCACCCGGTCCACGCCGGCCAGGGCCGCCAGGACCCGAGCCCGGTCGCGTTCGGGGTTAACAGGGCGGCCCGGACCTTTGCCCAGCCGGGTCACCGAGTCATCGGTGTTCACTCCCACAACCAGGGCATCTCCCAGGGATCGGGCCTGCTCCAGGTAGTCGATATGCCCCGGGTGGAGCAGGTCAAAACAGCCATTGGTGAAGACCACTTTTCTGCCTTGGGCCTGGACCTGCCGGACCCAGCGGGTCGCGGCGCCCCGGGTGGCAATTTTCTGAGAGGTGCTGAAGGTCGTCATAATTCTGGCGGTCTGGCGGTTCGGCGGTTCGGCGGTTCGGCAGTAGCCAAACCGCTAACCCGCTAAACCGCTGATACTCCTGCCCCCTAATCCTGCTTCGTCCGCGCCACGGTGAGGATGTCCACCTGAACCGCGCCGGCCTTTTGCAAAGCCCGGGCGCACTCCCGGGCCGTGGCCCCGGTGGTGAAAAGGTCGTCCACCAGCAGCACCCTTTTCCCCTTCACCCGCTCCGGCCGGGATACGGCAAACGCGCCCTTGACGTTTTCCCGGCGCTCCTTGGGGCTTAGTTCTACCTGAGGGCGGGTATGGCGCACCCGGATGAGGGTGTCCCGGGCCAGAGGGAGGGCGGTCAAGCCTTGGGCCAGCAGCAGGGCTTGGTTGAACCCTCGGCTCTTGAGGCGTCGGGGGTGCAGGGGAACCGGCATGATCAGATCGGCCTGTTCCGCCATTACCAAGGCCAGGGGCTTTAACCATTCCTGCATCACCGGGAGATAGGCAAGTTGGCGGTTGAACTTGAGGCGTTTGATGGCCTCAGCCGGCGGGCCATCATAAACCGCGGCGGCCCGGGCCTGGCGGAAGGGCGGGGGCTCCTGCTGGCAGGAACCGCACATCCGGTCTTCGCCTTCCCGGGAGGCGAACACTTTGCCGCAGCAAAGACACCGCGGACTGGCCGCCCACTGAATTTTCCCCTCGCACTCCGGACACACCGCCATCCGGGCCTTTTCCCCCACCGCGGCCCCGCAGAACAGACACAACCGGGGCAGAAAGAACTCCAGGATGGTGAGGCTGAGGCGCTTGAGTTGGGAGAGGGGATGGATTATCAAACAGCCTCCTTGCTGAGAACCCCGATATTCTCTAACTAAGACAAATATTAATCATTGTCAACCAGTTAAGCATTCCTTGACTATAATCGGTTGTTAAGTCATGATAAATAACGGTTTATGCTTCCCATCGGGAAGGGCGGGGTAGTCATTCTATGGGATATCGGCAGGAGGTTTTCAATGTCATTCTGGCTCAGGTTTTACAAGAGCGGGGGGTAATTTCATTACCAGAGGGAATTATCCAGAATTTGGAGCAAGGACGCCGTATCCCGGATTTATTGGTTGAATTCCTCGGGTTACGCCTGATGATTGAAGGGGAAGTAGATGATCAATCGGACGCCGAGAAGCGCGCCCTTGATTCAGCTTTAAAACGGGTGGAAGAAGGTTTGGCGCATATCGGGGTAGCGGTGATTTATCCATCATTGCTTCGCGAAGTCACTTTCAGTCAATTAAAATCAACTATCGAAAAAAGCCCTTTGAAAATAGCAGTAGTAACGGAGTCGGGTAAGGCGGCCTATAGTATAGGAAATTTCGAGCACTTAGCAGATATCTTGAACAAAACTTTCGAGCAACTGGTAAAGGAGGATATTGTTAAACAGGCGGTGGCGATAATTGATGCCGCGGTGGAAAAAACTGCGGCAGTAATCCGACATTGCAAGGGCTTTCCCCAGATTGCGGCTAAAATCTTAGGTATCAAAGCCTTACCTCCCAGAAAAATATCCGCAAGAAAAGAAGAACTTGATGACTGAACATATCTCAGTAGAAGAAGCCAATTCCATAAGCCGAATCAGCAGTCTGGTCATGATCAATGCCATGATTTTTCAAGAAATCCTGGCGTACCATGATGGACGTGTCTTTTCCCTGGAGAGAATTTTAGATGAAGACAATTTACAAGGGGCCTTTACCTCTCATTGGCTCTTTATTCTTTCCGATATCAATTATTATCCCATCTTTCATCTTGCCAGAGAATTAATTAAAAGCCTCACTTCCAACCCGGACACAACTGCTGGGCTGCGCAACCTGGCCCGGGCCGCCCAAAAAATCGTAAGTATGCGGGCCGCGTTGCGGCACGATCTGATGGGCCGGGTATATCACCGGTTATTGGCGGACAAAAAATATCTGGGCACGTATTATACCCGCATCCCTGCCGCGGTGATGCTGCTGAAACTAACCCTGGAACGGGAGGCTTTCAAGGTTCCCTGGCATGATTTAGAGGCTCTGGCCGATTTCCGTATTGCGGATTTAGCCTGCGGCACGGGAACTCTATTGATGGCGGCAGCCGATGCCCTTACAGACAATTATTTTCATGCCTCGGCCCAGGCCGGTTCAATTCCTAATCCTGCCTCAATCCATAAGTTGTTGGCTGAAAAAATTATTTTTGGTTACGACGTGTTGGCGTCCGCAATTCATCTTACCGCCTCAACCCTGGCCCTTAGAGCTCCGGAAATTGCTTTTGAGAAAATGAATCTTTTCAGCCTTCCTTTTGGGGGGAAACAGGCGAGCCTGGGGAGCTTAGAGTTTCTCAAGGGTAAGGATTTAAATACTAAAGACCTCTTCGGCGCGATCCTGGAATCTAGACAGATGTCCGGAGGTGGCGAATTGGAACTTTCTCAAGTGCGGGTGCCGGAGCTTGATGTCTGCGTAATGAATCCCCCCTTCACCCGCAGCGTCATCGGCAATCTGCTGTTCGGTTCATTCCCGGAAAAAGAACGGCAAAAAATGCAAGCCTCCCTCAAGGTTCTGGTGAAAAATCGGGAGCTTCACGCCAGTATCACCGCCGGGCTAGGGGCGGTATTCATAGCCTTGGCCGATAGGTATCTCAAGCCTAATGGTCGCCTGGCATTGGTGATTCCCAAGGCAATATTGTCCGGGGTGTCCTGGGAGCCAACGCGCCAACTATTGAGCAACAACTATCAATTGGAGTATCTCATCGCGAGTCATGATCCGGAAAAATGGAATTTCTCAGAAAGCACCAATCTAAGCGAGGTGCTCCTAATCGCCCGAAAAACCAGCAATCACCATAACCAAACCAAAGACCATCCAGTTATCAGTATTAATCTCCGGCGCAATCCGGCCACCTCTTTTGACGCCTTGGCCGCAGTGCAAAGCCTCAAAAACAGCCCCTTGCCGGAAGAATTTCCAGGAGGACAAGGGGCGTTGGAACTGTTTTTGGGGAAAGAAAAGGTGGGGGAAGTGTTAACCTTTAATTGGGGAGAAATGCGTCGTTGGTCCATGTGGATGCTGCCTTGCGCCTTTGCTCAATCCGACCTCATTCGAGCCGCCCATTACCTCCTCCAGGGGCAATTATGGCTTCCCGGTTACGGCGTTAAGGGACAAATCCCCCTCATGCCTCTGAAGGAATTCGGATCATTAGGTCCGGACGGCCGGGATATCCATGACGGTTTCCGGTTAAGTGAAGCCCCCACCGCGTATCCCGCTTTCTGGGGTTATGACGCGCAGGCGGTGTTCTCTATGGGGCAATCTCCTAACGCCTATCTCTCCCCATTGCATCTCGCCAAAGACACCCGCCCCCTGCGCAAAGTCGAAGACCTGTGGCCCCGGGCTGGGAAGATATTATTAGGGGCGCGTTTACGATTAAATACTCGAAGTGTATGGGCAATTCTCTTAGCCGAACCGGTCCTCTCCAATGTATGGTGGCCTTTTTCCTTTAAAGAAAAATTCGACTCTGAGAAATATGAAAAAGCCCTGGTCCTTTGGTGCAACTCGACGCTGGCGCTGTTGATGCTCTTGGCCAACCGCCAGGAAACAGAGGGCGCCTGGGTCCAATTCAAGAAGCCGGTTTTGGCGCATTTGCCGGTGATGGATTTAACTAGCCTAAGTGAAGACCAACTTGGTATGCTGGCCGCGGCTTACGATGAAATGTGTCAGGAAACCCTCCAGCCCTTCCCGGAAATGGACGGGGACCCGGTGCGGGCCCGGATCGACCAGGCCATTGCCCAGGTCCTGGGGCTGCCGGACTTTTCCATCCTGCGCCGCCTGTTGGCCCGGGAGCCGGTGGTTTGTCTTAAGCGGCTTTAATAATAGAAAAAAAGCACAGGCCGGATGCCTGTGCCACTGATTTTTGCTTATAGGGGGTTGGGAGGGGGTTTGGGGGAGGGCGGGGGAGTTGTTCTCCCCCGGCGAGCCCCCGCCCTGCCTCTAAACTCCATTATGGCCGGTTGGCGCTCCACCTGCCGGAGGCGTGGCCCTCCTTAAATTTGAGGGTCCAGACGCCGGTGGCCGCGGGCCCGAGGTTGGCCCGGGGGAGCCAAAAAGTCCCCCCCCACTTGACCGTGCCCACACCCCCAATTACCACGGAGCCGGCTCCCAGGGAGCTGCTGAAAGACCCCGAAGCGTTGACTTTTCCGGTTCCGGTGCCGGGTGCAGTGACGGTGACTTTGCCGCTGTTATCGATGCAGAAGGCCACTCCGCCGCCCACCTCTTCCACCCCGCCGCCCCATTGCGGGTTGATGGTCACCTTGCCCGAATAACTGCCGGCGTAACATCCGGCAAATTGTGAAATGGTGGGTTTGGTCAGAGCCGTTCCGGTGCCGTAGTTAAAGACCAGGCGGCTCCGTTTTTTTCCGTTGACCGTGATTTCCACCCGGCCCCCGCCCAGGGACTGTCCCATGGTCACTCCGAATTCTCCGGTGCAGGGGTTTCCCTGAATGGCGCCCGTAACCGGCACGATTCCCAAGTCGGCATAGGGATTGACGATGGCCACGGTGACACAATTGGTCTGGCAGCAATTGGCGGGCAAGCCGGTGACTTTGTACCATACCGTCTTGCCGGGACTGAAGAACCCCGCGGTGGGCTTTTTCTCCGCCAGGGTTATCACCCCTGCGACCCCCAGCTTGGCGATGGCCTGGTCCGCCGTCCCCTCCGACTTATTGAGAGTTTCCAGGGCCTTGCGGGCATCGACCTGGGTCTTAAGCTCATTCATCAAAAGGTCCCGGGCCTTTTTCAGAGAAGTCAGCACCTGGTTAAAGTTGCTGGCCAACTTTTTCCGATCCTTGTCGGTGATTATGCCCTCAGTCACCCCTTGATCCAGGAGAGCCAAAAATTGTTCCTGATAGTCGATGGCATCTTGGGAATGGACTAACATGGCTTCGCGGTCGCCATTGGCCAGATCCTCCATCAGCTGGAGCATGGCGGCCTTTTTCTCTTCATTGAGATCAATTAGGGTGTCAAAAAATTCCACTTTGGTCATGGCGGCCGACGCGCCCAGGGGCAGCAGCGCCACCAACAGCGCGGCCAGCAACGACGCCAATAAAAGAAGTCTCTTAAGATTCATGTTGTGGCCCTCCTTTTGGCCCCCTATGGGAAGGTATGGTATTCCCACCTCTTTGAAAAGCCCGCCAGTTTCTCTCTTGGAATCCCGCCAGTGAACTAAAAGTGAAATATATCGTTCAGATTATTAAACATCCATGCCGGCCTTAAGGGCCCGCTTTGGAGAACCTCTTCCCGGCGTTGCATGGATTAACCGGACAAAGAAGGAATTTTACATTTTGATCAATTAAACATAAATTGCAATTTTTATTCCCGAATAAAGGCCGTGGGAAGTTTGAAAAGAGACGTCTAACCCCAATGTTGTTCACTTAAGCACCGAGAGATGACGCGATTTCATTTCTCTTGTCATTCTGAGGGAGCCGAAGGCGACCGAAGAATCTCTAAATACGAGATGCTTCGCTTCGCTCAGCATGACAAGAAGACAATAAAATGTAGAGTGGGCACTGCCCACCAATTCCTTAGAATCGCTTAAGTGAACCGTATTGCGTCTAACCCTAAAATCTATCCGTTTAGAGCCCCGCCAATTTGCGGGCCAGGGCTTCGGCGTTGGTGAAGATGGTAGCGACTTCGGCATCGGTGAGGCCCGCGCCTCGGGCGAGGCGCTGGGCTTCTTCACGGGTGATAAGGTCGCCAGGGCTATGAGAGTCGGTGTTGAGGATGAGAGAGGCGCCGGCTTTCAGCGCGGTTTTGGCCACGTGGCCGTTGGCCAGGGAGTGGCCTTGGCGGGCGGAAATTTCCAGAAAAATGCCCCGTTCTTGGGCCAGACGGGCTTCTTCCGGGGTGATGAGGCCGGGGTGGGCCAGGATATCGATGTCGGCTTCCAAGGCCGCCTTATTGGTGCCCGGGGCCACCGGCTCCACCAGGGTCTCCCCGTGGACTATGATAAGGGGCGCTCCCAAGGCCCGGGCCTGGGCCGTTAGGGGGCCGATGAGCCGCGGTGGCAGGTGGGTGAATTCCAGGCCGGGAATGAGGTAGGGCGGATCGCCGCCGTTGAGGCTTTGGGCCGCGGCCTTGAGGCGGGCTAAGACCAAGTCGAAGTTGGAGCCGTCCACGTGGTCGGTGATGGCCAGGAACCGGTAGCCCTTGACGCTGGCCCGGCGCCACAGTTCCGCGGGAATGAGTTCGCCGTCGCTGTATATGGAGTGGGTGTGAAGGTCTATCATAAACCAGCTTTCAGCTTTCAGCTTTCAGCTTTCAGCTTTTAAAAAGCTGACCGCTGACTGCTACATCTTATCATAAACCAGCTTTCAGCTTTCAGCTTTCAGCTTTTAAAAAGCTGACCGCTGATAGCTGACCGCTGACTGCTACATCTTATATTTGCCGAAATCTTCCGGGTCCAGGCTTTCTAAAATCTCCGTCCACTTCTTGGCGTCTTCGCTGGTAATGGCCTCCTTGGCGCTGAGATCCACCCGCCGGGCCTTTTGGATGACCACTTCCGCCACGTAAATGGGGGCTTTAGTGCGCAAGGCCAGGGCGATGGCGTCGCTGGGCCGGGCGTCAATGGTCATTTCCTGCCCCTCCCGGATGAGGTGAATGAGGGCAAAGTAGGTATTGTCCCGAAGATCGCAGACCTCCACCCGGGTGACCTGGACCGCCATAAGGTCCATGACGTTTTTCATCAGGTCATGGGTCATGGGGCGGGAGAACTTGATGTTCTCCAGTTCGCTGGCAATGGCGGTGGCCTCCAGCAAGCCGATCCAGATGGGGACCGCCTTTTCCGACTCCACGTCCTTCAAGATCATGATGGGACTGTTGGTAAAGGGGTCGATGGTCAGTCCCGAGACCGTCATTTGCCTCAACATAATAACCTCCTGGAGGCGCCTTCCGGCGAAGCCGCCGTGGCTCACGAAAGGGGTGGACCTACTGCCCGCCGTCCTTTTAAGGAATGAGGGTGAGCTTCGGTGATTTCCACCATGAGCAGGCGGCCCACCAGGTCCTGGGGCCCCTGGAAGTTCACCACCTGATTGGTTCGCAGCCGGCCGCAGAGCTCAACAGGCGACCGTTTGCTGCCGCCTTCCACCAGGGCTTCCCGAACCTTACCCACCAGGCGGCGGTGGGCTTTTAAGGTCAGGTCATCCTGGAAGGTTTGCAGCCGGGACAGGCGCTCAGCTTTAATCTCGTCGGGCACCTGGCCGGAAAAGGCCGCGGCCTGGGTCTGAGGCCGGGGAGAATATTTAAAAGAAAACGCCTGGTCAAAACCGGCCTGGCGCATCAGGTCTAGGGTCTGTTCAAAATCTGCTTCCGTCTCCCCGGGAAATCCCACAATGAGGTCTGTGGACAATGCCAAGTCAGGGCGGGTCTGGCGTAGGCGGGCCGCCTTATCAAGGTATTCTTCCCGGGTATAGCCCCGGTTCATGGCCTGGAGAATGCGGTTGGACCCGGACTGCACCGGCAGGTGCAAATGCTCGCACAGGGCCGGAAGTTCGCCATAGGCGGCAATAAGGTCAGGGGACAGGTCCCGGGGGTGGGAAGTGGCAAAACGGAGGCGCCGGAGCCCCGGCAAGGCCGCTACCCGGCGCAGCAGTTCCGGAAAGGTCACCGGCTCCATCAGGCCCCGACCGTAGGAATTGACGTTTTGGCCCAGGAGGGTGACTTCCTGGCCCCCGGCGGCCAGGAACTCTCCGATTTCCCCAATAATATCGCTCGGTTCCCGGCTGTATTCCCGGCCCCGGACGTAGGGGACCACGCAGAAAGAGCAAAAATTGTTGCAGCCCTGCATGATGGTCACGAAAGTCCGGGCTGGCGGGGACTCCCACCGGCGGCGGGGCGCCTCCGGGAAACACCGGCTAAGCTCCACGTCCACCGGGCGCTCTCCTGCCGCGGCCCGGCTCACCAACTGGGGCAGGCGGTAAATGCCGTGGGCGCCGAAGACCAGGTCCAGATGGGGAGCGGCGCCCAGAAGGCGGTCCCCCTCCTGCTGGGCCACACAGCCGCCCACCCCCAGGATGAGCTGGGGGCGGCGCTGTTTCAGGCCCTTGAGGCTGCCCAGGAGGCTGCGCACCTTTTCCTCGGACTTGCGGCGAATAGCGCAGGTATTGATGAGATAAATATCGGCTTCTTCGGCCTTATCCGTGAGAACAAAGTCGTCAGCCAACACCTGGGCCATTCTTTCCGAGTCGGCCACATTCATCTGGCAGCCAAAAGTGCGGATGTATAGTTTCTTCTTCGGTCCCGGCATGCTTATTATTTATTCTAAACTCCAGCCCTTGTCAACCCGGCCCCCCGGAGCCTGGACAGGGTGGGGGAAGTGGGATATGATGGCAGTAAACAGTTCACAGTTGACAGTTCACAGTTCCCATTTTCCGGGTTTCAGATTTTAATAACTGTCAACTGTCAACTGCCAACTGAGGTTCTCCATGATCTTCCCCTTACGCGGGGCCCCGGTTAGAAGGTATTGGCCGTACGTCACGTTGGGACTGATTGCGGCCAACGTGGCCCTGTTTGCTTACCAGCTTTACATCGGGCCTAAAGCCTCCCTGTACCTGTTCGCCCAAAAGGGCGCGGTGGCCGCCAAGCTGAGCCAGGTCAAGCTGTCCAGCGTCCGCCAGGTGTTGGGGCTCGTTCCCACCATGTTCACCTCTCTCTTCCTCCATGCCGGCTGGGTCCACCTCCTGGGCAACATGTGGTTTCTCTGGGTCTTCGGAGAGGGCCTGGAAGACGAACTGGGGCACTGGCGGTTCCTGGCCTTTTATTTTTTCTGCGGGTTTTTCTCCTGTATTTTCCATATCCTGGCGGCCAGCAGCCTCACCGCCCCCTTAATCGGAGCCAGCGGCGCCATCGCCGGGGTGCTGGGAGGATATATGTGGCTCCGGCCCAAATCCCCCATCTACTCCCTGTCCTTATTGCGGCTCCAATTGGAATTTACCGATATCCCGGCCTATGTCTGGCTGGGAATATGGCTGGCCCTTCAGTTTTACGGGCTGCGCCAGGGGGGGGCGGTGGCCTGGATGGCCCACCTGGGGGGCTTCTTCGTGGGCCTGTTTACCGTGACCCTGTTCACTCCCATAACCAGCGCCCCGGCGCCCATCCCGGCCCCGGCAAAGTCCAGGTCTAACCCCAAAGGGAAGTCGCGGAGAGGGAAGAAGAAGTGAGACAGTTTTAAGTTTTTAGTTTTTAGTTAAAAATACACAGCTTTGAGATAGCTCATGTTTGGACAGCAGATTTAATACTGATGACAAATGACAACTGGCAACATATCTCTACGCCTGTAGCACTATTGGTCTATTTTTGCATGTTTTGTCAATGCCTTAGCTATAGCAACTATCAACTAACAACCAACAACTTAAAACTTATTTAATAAAACTAAAAACTGCCCTTAAAGGAGACCTTATGCAATACAGTGAAGGCAAGCTGGGACGAGTCTTCGTATTGCGGCTGGAGGAAGGTGAAAAGCTGAATGACACCATCGAGGCATTTGCCCGGGAACACCGGATCGGCTGCGCCATGGCCATTTTCCTGGGGGGCTCCGGGGACGGCAGTAAAGTCGTGGTAGGGCCCGAGGCCAACCGGGGGGACGCCATCATTCCCATGCTCTACACCCTGGGCGGGGCACAAGAGGTCTTGGCTGTAGGGACCCTTTTTCCTAACGAAGCGGGGGAACCCTTGCTCCACATGCACGCCGCCGCGGGACGGGAAGGGGGCGCCACCGTGGGCTGCACCCGGGCCGGGGTGGAGGTGTGGCTGGTGGGCGAAGTGCTGCTATTGGAAATCCTGGGGGCCGAGGCGGTTAGAAAGAAGGACGCCAAAACCGGGTTCCAACTCCTCCAGGTTGCGGATTGAGTTGTAGGCGCGCACCGCGCGCCATCATTGGGCCACAAAACCATAAAAATCTAGAACAGCCGCCCTCGGCTGTTCATGCTTAGTGGCACAGGCCTCCGGCCTGGGGAAAGCCGTCCCAAGGAACCGCCACATGCTGGAAACAATTGTCACCACCGGCCGCCAGGCCGCTCAAGCCGCAGGCGCGGTGCTCCGGCAAAACTACCTCAAGCCCCACCAGGTCGTGCTCAAAGGGGCCATCGACCCGGTGACGGAGACCGACCTTCTGTCCCAGGAGACCATCATCGCCCTCATCCGCCAGGCCTTCCCGGACCACAGATTCCTGGCGGAGGAGAGCAGTGTGGCACAGCCGCCCCCGGCTGTGCAGACACATGCAAGCGCACCCCATCGCTGGATCATTGACCCCCTGGATGGCACGGTGAACTTCGCTCACGGGTTTCCCATGTTCTGCGTGTCCATCGCGTTTGAGGCCGAAGGCGTCCTAAAATACGGGGTGGTTTACGATCCCTTAAGGGATGAACTTTTTGAGGCCGTGAAAGGGCAGGGGGCCACCATGAACGGCCACCCCATTAGGGTATCCACCACGGACCGCCTGGACCGGGCGTTATTAGCCACGGGCTTTCCTTACGACATCCGGGAGCGCCTCCCCGAAACCCTGGCCCGCCTGGGCCGGATGTTGGGCGTGGCCCAGGGGGTGCGCCGGGCCGGGTCCGCGGCCCTGGACATGGCCTACGTGGCCTGCGGCCGCCTCGACGGCTTCTGGGAGGAAAATTTAAAGCCCTGGG
>VGSW01000038.1 GCA_016874915.1 Deltaproteobacteria bacterium | reverse complement strand
GGGTCCAAGGCCATCTCAGCCATCATTGCCGCCCTGCACGCCGACACCGATTCTTTAATTAAATTAGCAGCATGAAAGAAAAATCTTTCTCAAAAAAATAAAAACTCGGATTCAGTAGCACAGGTCGCCTGGAGACTGGCATCCCGTTCTCCTTCGGCCCTGGCCTGGGACAAAAAAGCTTCAAACAGCCGCCAGAAGAAGAAGTATCCGTAAGGCGCCTCATCCCAGATGGCTGCTGTCGCCTCTGCAGACGCCTGGAGTAATGCTTCATCCCTAACTGCTGCTCTGGTTTTTTTCATGCTCCCCTCGCCGTCACCAGGAGGTCAAAGCCCCGACAAAAAAATACCGGCGACTTTGAGGCTACCATGAAAGTGGAGTAGCTGCAATTTCCTTCAGCAGTGGCACTGTGACCCACCTCTGGGCAGTATAGGGGGGTAGAAGGCTAACTAAGGGAGGTAAAACGATGACAGAAACTTGGCCGAGGCAAACCGAAGAATTCTTCGGTTTTTGTATGAGTGAACCCAGAATTCCCTTATTAGAGGAGAAAAAATGAATCCCGAAGTCACTACGGTCAGTTCTGAATCCGTCCTGCCCCTTGGTAAGGAAGCTTTACAGGAAGTCGATTCCCACATCGCTCCAGCAGTTGTTAGAGAAGGTCAACCCTTCGATGTTACCAGCCTACTGCCTAGTCCGATGCGTGACATCATGACGGCACCGGGGCTTCCGAATCAAGTGGAAGAATCTCTGAGAACCATCATGAGCGGCACCGGGGACATTCAGGGGAAGATCGATGCCCTCCTTGAGTTGCTCCATCGGGGGTCTCAAGAGCAGGGTACCTTCGACTTCCAAAAAACCTCACAAACCATCATCAATGGCCGAGTGCTATTGGCCTTGAAGCAGTGTATCCGCCAGGTCCGGGGTGCGAAGTGGAGCACCTGGGCTGATGAACACATCCCTGATCTGAGCGAACGCACCCGCCAGATTTGGATGACCCTGGGGAAGTGTGGAGATGCCAGGGAGTTTGCCCACCTGGGAGAAGACAGACTCCTCAGAATCATCAGACGTCAACGCTCTACGAACAGTCGCCTCTCGATCGGTGCCTTCCTTGAGGATCATAGCATCGAGCAGCCTGGCGGCGAGGCCTCGGTTGATCTTAAAGTCCTGGTCGACCGAGCTCTGAGAAGGCCCAGAGGGGCGGGCCGCAGAAGAGGGGTGCAAGCCTCTCCTCCGCCTCCCCCTTTCAATGAGCTCTTGGCCAGCCTGCAAAACCAGGCCCGGGAACTCATCAGCCAGGGGCCCGATGGTCTGGCCCAGGTGGACCGTGAGGCGCTGACGGCTCTGGAAACCACCCTGGCCGAGCTCAGGGCGAACATATCCACGTAAGCAATCGGGGACCTCTAACCGTTAGGTTCGGGGTCCCCCCTTTTTCCTGCATAAAGAATATCGATGGAAAATCAAGAAATTATAAGAAGGAGCCAATTCATCTTATGGAAACGCAGAATCCTAAACGTTCAGAGATCCTTGAATTTATTAGTCCCTCCGAAAACCCCGGTTACACCGCGGCCCTGACTTACGCCGAATGGGGCTGGCCGGTCATTGCCTTGCATACGCCCATCGGTGCAGGCTGCTCTTGCCGGAGACCTGATTGCGGCAGTGTGGGCAAGCATCCGCATTATCACCCCGAACATCTCTCCCATGGCCTGAAGGATGCCACCACGGACGCAGCCCTCATCAAGACCTGGTGGGAGGTCTGGCCGGAGGCGAATGTGGGCATCGTCACCGGGGCTGCATCAGGCTTGGTGGTTTTGGATGTGGACCCTCCCAAAGGCGGCGACGAATCCCTGGAACATCTGGAAAAAGAATACGGCCCTTTACCAGAAACCGTGGAAGCTTTGACGGGAGGGGGAGGCCGACATCTCCTGTTTCAGCATCCCGGCGGCACTCTCCCCAATAAGGTAAATCTCTACCCGGGCCTGGATATCCGGGCAGATGGCGGCTACATCGTCGCGCCCCCTTCTGTGCATGCCAGCGGTCGCACCTATGAATGGGAGGTCATGCATAATCCTCAAGAAATGGCCATTGCCCCTATCCCGGCCTGGCTCCTCCATCTGATCCAAGCCGGCGGTCCACATCAGCCTGCAAGAACTACGCTGACAGTTGAGGGGGACAAAATTCCGGCAGGGCAACGCAACAGCACCTTCACCTCTCTGGCTGGAAGCATGCGGCAGAAAGGCATGTCCCCGAAAGCTATTGAGGCGGCCTTGCTGGAAGAAAATCTCCAGAGATGTGAACCTCCTTTGACCGAGGCCGAGGTGCAAAAGATCGCCCACAGCGTCGGCCGCTATGCCCCGGGACCGGCCAAGGTTCAGTCGTCCCACCCTTTGAGAACAATTCCTTTGACGGATCTGGATAACGCCGAACTCATGGCCGCCCAACATGGTCAAGACCTGCGGTATTGCCCCACCCTGAAAAAATGGCTGGTGTTCACTGGGGTCCGCTGGGAGGAAGATCATCTCGGCGGAGTTTATCAGAAGGCCAAGGCGACTATCCGAGGACTATACCGCCAGGCAATCCCCATGGAAGACAAAGGCGAGAAGAAAAAGCTGTTGAGCCATGCTCTTAACTCGGAGTCGGATGCCAAGATCAATGCCATGATACGGTTGGCAAGCAAAGAGAAAGGTATCCCGGTGATGGCCAAACACCTTGACCGTGACCCCATGCTCTTGAACGTCTTGAATGGCACCCTGGACCTGAGCACGGGCACACTCCTTCCCCATGACCGGAAACACCTGATCACCAAACTGGCCCCGGTGACCTACGACCCGGAAGTCTCGTGTCCTTTATGGATGAATTTCCTCAGCAGGATCATGGGGGGCAACCGGCACATGGTTGAATTCCTGCAGCGCGTCGTGGGCTATACCCTCATCGGCGACAATCGGGAGCGGGTCTTTTTCATCTTGTACGGCAAAGGGGACAACGGCAAGACCACTTTCCTGGAGACCATCCGGGCGCTTTTGGGTGACTATGCTCAGGTGGCCGAGTTCAGCACCTTTCTGGTGAAACGCTCACCCCAGGTTAGAAACGACTTGGCCAAACTGCAAGGGGCCCGCTTTGTCTCGGCTTCTGAAGGGGATGAAGGGGCCCGATTGAATGCGGCCCTGTTAAAATCCCTTACCGGAGGCGACAAGATCACCACCAGACGTTTGTACGAAGAATTTTTCGAGTATCTCCCCGCCTGCAAAATCTTCCTGGCCACCAATCACAAGCCCGCCGTTCAGGATACCAGTCACGGCTTATGGCGCCGGCTCTGCTTGATTTCCTTCACCGTGACGATTCCTCTGGCAGAACAGGATAAAACCCTGACCGCGAAATTGACCCACGAATTACAGGGCATCCTCTCGTGGGCTGTAGGTGGTTGTCTGGCCTGGCAAGAACAAGGTCTGGACATCCCTGAACCAGTCCGCACCGCAACGCAAAAGTATCAGAGCGAAAGTGATAAGATCGGCCTATTTCTGCAAGATTGTTGTGCCATCGAAACAGATGCCAGAGTTTCCATACAAGATTTAAACCAAGCCTTCCAGACATGGGCAGAAGAACATGGTGAAGATCCTCGTCTGATTCAGAATCTGAGAACTAAACTGCAGGATATGGAACTGATTAAAAAAAGAAGTGGCAAAGCTGGTAATGTTGTCTGGCACGGAATCAGACTAAAGAAGTGACTGAAGAGCTGAAGCAACTGAAGCGAAAACCATAAACTTATATTTAACTTTTTTCTTATATATAAGTTATGGTTTTGCGCTTCAGTCTGTTCAGTACTTCAGTAAAATGACATAAATATTTTCCAGAACCCCACCCGGTTTTTTTACAAGGAGATTAGGTAATGACCCAGCAGATAACGATTCGAGGTAAAGTCGTCAGGACCGTTTTCTACAACCAGAAAACGAGATTTCGCATTGCCATTTTCAGAATGGAGGATTCACGCCAGGATATTCGGGTATTGGGCTTTCAACTTCCTCCCCCATTAGGAGACATCTTGGAACTGACTGGCGGATATGAGACTAATCCACCGTACGGCAAACAGTTTCGTATCCTGCGGTTTAAAGAGGTAAAACAGGCGTCCATAGAAGAGCTCAGGAAATATTTAAGCTCTCCGGCAACAGGCGTAGGCGAAACGTTAGCCTACAAAATCATTCAGAAATTCGGCTCGGACACAGGCATGGTCCTCATGAAGAATATTAACCGCCTCCTGGAGATCGAAGGACTGTCAGAGAAAACCATTGCCCATATCCGGAAGAAGTTGAAGGTGTGAGCGGGGTTAGTGCTTACCAACGAGGCCATTCATGACGGATTCCCCTGACATGCTCAAAAAAATTGGCCCAAGTGCGGGTCGAAATAAATCTCAGACCTACACTGGGCCAAACCGAATTAGGGTTTTCAAGAAAATGCTACCCGTTATAATTCGTCTATGATTCTTACCTTCTTGGGGATTTGGTCGTCATCGCCTGGGCCTCCCCCCAAGACAATTATCGCAATGACCACCACGACAAGAGACCCGTAAAAAATCCACTTTCCCCAAGATGACGATTTCTTGGGCGCTTGCGAGTTCTCAGCAGACATAGCCTCAACCTCCTTTATTGTCATCATTGAAAATTTTTTTCAAAGCCTTATAGAGTGTCAGTCCTGCTACCCCGGCCAACAAGCCGATTGGACTGGTAAGGGAAATTAACCCCACGCCAGCGCTACTGCCAAGGGTCAGAATACTCGCCGCGGCAGCTATCCCACCCCCAGAAGACAATATCTCTCTGAAAGCCAAGAGTTCCTTCTGATCTTCGATGACAGATTGGAGCTGAAGGATCTTATTTTCTGCATCAGCTGTAGGTTTGGAGGTGCCGGTCTCATATCTGCTGATTGACGTCTGGGTTACGCCGATCAGTTTCCCCATTTCCTTCTCTGTTAGCCCCAACGCACCGCGAATTTTCCTAATGTCTTCTCTGGTTAAGGACATTTATGCATCCTCTGTTTAATACTCGCCTTTATAATATACAATTTCATATCTTTTGTCAAGTGATCAAAATATTTGCCTGGTTCTAAGAATTTTTGCCCCCACTGAAAGACACGAACGAGTCATCTGGCGGAAGGAGAAAAGCGGCATGCTTTTAGTAATACTAGGTTAAGTTTATATTGACTTTTGCCTTTCATGAGCGCACCATGGGTTCATGAAAGCACAAAAACTCAAGGATTTGGAGCGTCGGTTGAGCTGCTTCCTTCAAGACCTTCTGGAGCCCATGGGTCGGAAAGAACGGCGCCATTGGGCCAGGGTCTACGTGGAGGGATTGCTGCTCGATGGTGAACGGAAATCTATTGAACCCCTGGCGGCGCGCCTGGCGGGGGCGGGATAGTGATGACGGATTATTGTAAATGCCCTGGAGGGTTTGGAGGGTTTGGAGAGTTTTTCATAAACTTTTCAATTTCAGTAATATCGATTTTTAAAAATGTTTTTTCCATAGAAAACCCTCCAGACCCTCCATACTCTCCAGAATACCTTAATGACGGAAAAATATTATGAATATTATGGAGTTGCTCTTGCAGGACGACATCAAAGCCACCAAACAGTCGAATACCAACGGTGGGGAATACGCTTCAGCCTGTCCGTGGTGCGGCGGTAAAGATCGGTTTCGCATTTGGCCAGGGCAAGGCCGGTGGTGGTGTCGGCAGTGTCAAAAGACTGGGGACGCCATCACCTATTTGAAGGATTTCCGGCAGATGAGTTATCCTGAGGCCTGCCGGTTTTTGGGTCGGGAGCCTGGCAGTAGGGGATCTCTGGGCAAATTACCGGAGCTCAAGGAATCTCCTTCCTGGTCACCTGCCCCTCCCAAGACCCCACCACCCACAATCTGGCAAGATCGGGCGGGGGCGCTGGTCAAAAATACCTCTCAAGCACTGTGGTCTGATCAAGGGGTTGTTATGCGGAAGTGGTTGGAAAAACGAGGGTTGAAACCGGAGACTTTGCGGGCCTTGCAGCTGGGGTTCAATCCGCAAGACCTTTATCTCCCGCGCCCTGACTGGGGATTGCCGGAGATTGTGGATGAAAATACCTCGAAAAAAAAGAGCTTATGGATACCGCAGGGCTTGGTGATCCCTTATTTTAACGGGGATAAAGTGCAGCGCCTTCGGGTCAGACGGGAAGGTCAAATCAATGGCCAGAAGTATATCCTCGTCCCCGGCTCATCCCCTTCTCCCCTGATATTGGGTAGGGGCGAGGCGATGGTGATTGTGGAAAGCGAGCTGGACGGCATGTTGATTTATCAGGAGGCAGGTGATCTGGTGCAGGTGATGGCCTTGGGTTCGGCGCAATTAAGGCCTAATGCCGAAGTGGTGAAAATGCTGCGAAAAGCCCGGCTCATCCTGGTGTCCTTGGATAATGACGAGGCGGGGGCGGAATCCATGTGGGGCTGGTGGCTTCAACACTTTCCCCAGGTCAAATGTTGGCCGGTGCTTGTTGGCAAAGACCCTTCGGAGGCCTACCAAATGGGAATGGATATAAGACCCTGGGTCATTGCCGGAATCCCCTTCCTGGTTGAACGGTTTCGGCCCAAAGCTCCACATCAAAATTCACTCCAAGGTGTGGCAAAAGATTCTCCTACCCCAAAAATCCATCATTTTCCGGTTCCTGTAACCCCTGGCCTGGTCATGCCGTCAGTGAAATTTCGACTGGTGCAAGATGCCGAGGCTCTCAAGGAGGCCGTGGAATCCCTGGTCAACTGTCCCGTCCTGGGTCTGGACACGGAAACCACCGGGCTTGATCCCTTCACCTCCCGGATCAGATTGATGCAATTGGCCGGAGATGGTCTACCGGTGGTCATTGTCGACACCAAAAGAGTCCCGGAAGATGATCTGGAACCACTCAGAAGGCTCCTTACCGGCAATGCCATCAAGGTATTCCACAACGCCAAGTTCGACCTGAAGTTTCTTGAACGTGCGGGGCTCCAGGTCGTCGGCCCTTTCTTTGACACCATGCTGGCCGAGCAAATCCTCATGGCCGGGCGGACAGGCATGGAGTTCAAATTAAAAGATCTGACGAAACGGCACCTGGGTCTGGAATTACCCAAAGAACTCCAAACCAGTGACTGGGCCGGTGATCTGACCTTGGCACAGCTGGCCTATGCCGCCCGGGATGCCAGAGTGTTGTTGGATTTACGGGCAAAGCTGCGTCCTCAACTGATCAAGGCTGAGCTGGTGGAAACGGCCCGGTTGGAATTTGCCTGTCTTCCGGCCGTAGTGGACATGGAGTTAAACGGCATGAAGCTGGATGAGGATGCCTTTGCGGTTTTGGGTGAAGAACTGATCAGGGAACAGCAAGTTTTGGAAAGCTTACTCCGGGACACCCTGGGGGACATCAATATGAACAGCCCGGACCAACTTCTCCGGGCCCTGTACAGGAAAGGGATGACCCTGACGAACACCAACCGGGAGACACTGGCCCAGTTCAGTGGCGCATACCCGATGCTGGCCACGCTGAGGTCCTATCGCCAGGTGGCCAAACTGGTCCAGAGCTTCGTCAATAAGCTTCCCGGGCACATCCATTCCGCCACCGGGAGAATCCATCCCGATTACCGGCAGATCGGCGCAGCGACGGGGAGGTTCTCTTGCCGCCATCCCAACCTCCAACAGATTCCCCGAGGACATGGTTTCCGGGATTGTCTGGTGCCTGAGCCGGGGAAGAAACTGGTGGTGGCCGATTATTCCCAGATTGAGTTACGGGTAGTGGCAGAAATTACCGGGGATGAAAGGATGTTGCAGGCTTATCACAATGGCCAAGACCTGCACCGCCTGACCGCTTCTTTGGTGATGGGAAAAGATTTAGGGCAGGTCACCAAAGAAGAACGACAAAGGGCCAAGGCATTAAATTTCGGCATTATCTTTGCCATGGGAGCGGAGTCTTTGCAACAGTCTGCCCAAAGCCGGTATGGGGTAAATCTGTCTCCCGACCAAGCCCAGACCTTCAGAAAGAAGTTCTTCCAGGCATACAAGGGCATAAACTGCTGGCATCAAGACGTGAAGGCTGATAGTCCCAGAGAAACCCGCACCATCAATGGCCGCCGGAGAATATGGGACAGTCACCCCAAAATTACCGAGCTGTATAACACACCGGTTCAGGGCGCGGCAGCGGATATTACCAAGAAAGCCCTGGCCCTGTTGGTGGGGAAATTGAACGGCAGCCCCATTAAGATCATCGGCGCGGTACATGATGAAATTCTTTTGGAAGCGCCGTCCGATCAGGCCTTGGCAGCGGAAGAGATATTGAAACAGACCATGATTGAGGGCGGGAGCTATTTTCTGAAAAAAGTTCCAGTGGAGGTTGAGACGGGCGTGCTGGAGAATTGGTCAGGTAAATGAATAATACTGGAGTAGTTTTTTTAATAAGAGTCCCCCTGATGCTGAGGAATAACAGAATGCCTATGATTTTTAAATTGCCAATATAAAAATAGATTACAACTGCTTCCTGTATATAAGCTCAAGATCAAATCTGCATTATTATCTTTTAAAAATTTCAGAACAAATAACAAATTTAAAATATGTAAATAATTATTCTAAAAAAGGAGCAACTTACTATGAAACCTAAAGTTATCAAATTCACCCAGTATCATAAAAACACGTTGCAAGGATTCGTCACCGTTTATTTACCAGAAACTGGCATGGTTATCCCGAGTTTTTCATTACACCAAAATGACAGGTCTCGATGGCTTGAAATTCCTGCCAAGCCTCCAACTAACCCAGAATCCAATAGTAATTGGCAGAAAATTATTTATTTCCTCGATGACAGGGATGAAGAAATCTTCATGAATCAGGTGATGCAGGCTCTTGACGAATACCTTGGCAAACGACCTGATATCTCATTTGATTAAAGGAGGAGAGGTATGAAAGTCAAGAAGTACGTGCATGGAGTGACATTTTTTGTGTCCGCAGAGATGTTAAAATTACTGAAAAAGGTATCGGATCAGAAGGAAATCAGCCTCTCGGAATTGCTAAGAGAGATCATCGACCAGTATTTAGTCAAGAGAGTTGAAGAAAGGTAGGACGGGGAGAGCTATGTTTTTCGGCTATGTTCTGGCAGCTTGAAGAATAAGCTGAAACATAGCTCTCTCTATGTTCAAGATCAATCCTTTCAAAGAATTATTAATAGAGGAACCAAACCCATGAGAAAAACCACTACCATCAGAGGAATCATAGAAGAAATCTGCTTTCATGACCCCAAACTTAACTTGGTCATTGCAACCTTGAGAGAAGAGCATACGGATGACCTGGTGAAAATCTCCGGATTCAATCTTCCGCTCCCCTATGGAGATCTTTTGGAATTGACGGGAATCTGGCTGATAGATGCAGAAACCGGCCAACAGTTTCGAGTCTCCCAGGTCACCGTCCTGGAATACGCCTCTCTGGACACCACGATCAGACATGTGCGGGCTGTGGCGGAAAGAAGAAAAGCCGGTGGGGGTCATACCAAAACCGCCGCCGCCACCGTTTAATTGGCAGAAGCGGTTCCTGAGGCCTTGGTGGGGGCCGGCTGAAGGTGAAGCTGGTCCCCTTCCTTTCTGAGCCTGCGGGATAGTAAACTCAACCCCAAAGGCCAGGGGATCAAAGAACCCCTTACCCAGGCGCCGGCTCCTGGACTCTCCCGATACGGCCATAAGCTTCCCAAACAAACTCTTTTTCTGGCCCTGTCAGGTCAACTCCCTGAGTTTCCAAAAGCTTTGCCAGATTCTCCTTAAGCCAGGATTCCGGCCCTAAAAATTCATTGCAGGCGGCCTCTCCCTCATGCCGCCCCAGAAGGAAGCCGTCTGAGGTGATCACCAGTTCCACCAAGGCCGGCTCCGTCCAGATTTCTCCCAACAGGGCCCCCAGGACTGCGGCAAATTTGGCCGTCATGCGGGGAAATCGCCGGGGGTGCAATTTTTCGGCCACACTCTCAAGCAGTTGCTGGTTCTCACCAATTTCCTCCGACCCCTCGGCCTCATCCCTGAGAACACGGCCGGGGCAATCCTTTTCCAGAGCCTCCCCCCATATCTGAGAAACGCCGGAGGGTGAAGCGGGGTCAATACCTGCAGAGGCGCCACATTTCTCGCAAATAGCGGTCATAGCCCCCCGGGAAGCCACGGGTGGGTGTCCCGTCTCAATGCGAGCCAAGAAAAACTCTCCCAGGGTGCGCCCCTTAAGGGCGGTCCGGCCTCGGGCTTCCTTGATGAGCTTGGTGTGGTTAGTTTCCCGGGTAGACATAGCGAATGATTCTCTTGTTCCCCAGAGACTCCTTCATGGCTGACACTTTCTTTCGAAGACCTTGGCGCCCTTGGATTTTTGGGTTTCTCATTACCTGAAATTATGCCGCAGCCTGACCGTCACGGCGTGTATGGAGGCGTCGATATTGCACCGGGTCCCGATATGCCAGGTCCAGGATATCCTGATTCTCATCCAAGACCCGGGAAATGGCCTCCAGCTCCCGGGCCACCTGATTTTTTGCCAGGTAATGCAAGAGGTTCCGTTAAGAGTCCCGTTTTTGGTGCATGGAATAACCTCGGAAAGCTATCTTTCTAAACCAATTCAACCGGTTAGTTGAAAGAGGTTACCACTTTCCGAAGGAAAACGCGAGCACAAAATGGCTCTTTATGAAATTAATTCAGTTAATTACGTTTCCGGATGAGAACGAGTTAAGATCTCTTTATTCCTTGACGCCAGAATCATTGCCAAAATTAGGTGTCGTATAATTCCTCATGATGGGGAATTTCTCGGATGGGGAGGGGCGCGGGGGTATGGTTTGGGCAATCCTCCGGAAGAACATGCTCGCAGATTTGTGGCAGGGGAATAGCAAGGCCATAAGCCACTGCCATTCTTTGGAAGGGGGCTTTACCGCCCACAGCATCGTAATTAGCGGGTTCTGGCAACAGGCTTACCTGGTATCTGGTTCTGAGGTTGGGCCACCAGGGTTCTGAGAAGACTTGCGATACATAAGGGGCCTGAGCGCCCCCGCCGCCAATAAAAACCTGCACTCTTTCCCAGGCCGTCTGTCTGCTCAAACGCCCATAAGCCTTTGCCCAGGTGCTTCTGTAACCCGCTGATTCATGAAACTCTGCCAATTTCTGATTGATTTCTCCTCGCAGTGCTGCTGCGCTGGTCAAATTCGACTCACTATTATTCTGGCACCTGGCCAGGCAGTCGGCCACCTCTTGGCTGCTACAAATCCCTTCTTCACCGCAGATTGAACCCAAATGGGCCGCCACCAGGCGCTCAATGTGAACCATCCCCCAAGGTATGTTCCTGGCGGCATACCAGAATTGCTGCAACTCTTCATCCCTTAAGCCAAAATGTCCCCTCAAATTAAAGATGGAAACATCGGTGGTCCCGGCCCCAAAATCAATGACAGCGTGGAGTCCTGGAATTTTTTCCAGGGAAATCAAATAAGAAGCCGTCTCAGCCACGGCCTCGGGGACTGCAAAAACCCTATTTTCCGGATTGTCCGGCTGATAGATGGCCAGGCTCCGGGTGGTCTCAGAAATTTCCAGGACCTCGGCGGTCCCGATGTTCCGGGGGGAGTTCTTTTCGATGGCCCAAGCCCAGGCAAAAATTTGCTCGAATACTGACTTCACTTGATTATTCTGCAAATGATCAATGGGCATGCAAATGTTGAAGGTCAAATCCAACTGACGGCCCTTATATTCAGGGGCCTGTTCGATAGCTTTGCGCGCCTGGCGCATGGCATAAGCCAGAAATATGGCTGTAAGTCTCTCGGGAGAATAGAAGTCTGGGTCTTTGCCATGCCTCTTTAAATAGTCAAGATGGATCGCCTCTGTGTTTGCTTCGTTTGCTTCGCGGTAGGCTAAATCATATTTGCCGGCCACCACCATTTTGAGCCGTTGCAAACCCTCCAGCCAGGACTGTTGGCGAAGAAACCGGGCTGCCTGGATTCCCACCAGCAGCTCACCTTTCTCATCAATGGCTAATACCGATGGCAAAGCGAAGGCGGGAACATGAGGTAATAGGTGGTTGAAGACCACGGCCCGAAAGAGACGCCCGCCGATCTCCGAATACGCTATTTTGGTGCAGCTCGTGCCGAAATCAAGGCCAACCTGAATGGGGATTACTCTGCGGGTTTCTTGTATTCCCCTGGGTTTGCCCCACATTTTATCCCATAGCTGCTTTAACATGGTCTCCAGCGCCTCCACCAGGTTAAGACTTTGGCATATTCTGGAAGAACTGATTATTGGGGAACCACTTGCAGTATGCCCGCAGCCACTCCATCATATTCCACCTGCACCTGCCGATACTTTCCCAGGGAATCCTCCGCATTTTTGAGTTCTTTCTCCAGGCGAGCGATGGTGCCGCGCAGCATTCGCAAGTAAGGTTCCTTCTTGCCAGCTTCTTCCCCACGCGCCAACAACTCCTGCAAGCGCGTAATTTTTTTTTGGTAAAAGGTGCGAATACTGGTCATCCTGAGGTCAAGGAAGGCGTCGTTGGTGAGTCCCACCTCCTTTTTAATCTGGTCAATCCGTTGATGCAGTAAGGTATTCGCCTGGTTGAAAGCTGTGTCAGCCCATGCTGGTGCGAGTTCCGGGCGCAGGCTTTTGGGTTCCTGGCCTTTCTCTACCATCTCCCCCAATAAGATTTCAGCCTCTTCAGCAAAGCTTGCCAGATTGAGTCCTTCGTCAAGGACGACCATTTCCAAAAGATGGCGCCGGCGTGCCGCCAGGACGTTAAGTTTATAAATATAATACAGGTAGGTCCCGGGGGGCAAAAGCCCGGTTGCGAGGACCAAATGATGGGCATTGCAGGGGATGCGGCTGTGTTGATCCTCGTCATAATAGTTGGCAATGGCCTGGATCAGCGGATGCAGGAGGTGGATGAACTCAATCTTGGAGTTTTCAAATGACACCTGAGAATCGAAGGTGATGGGAATATTGCGAGGTTCACGGCCAAAAAAATGGGGAATCTCTCTGGCGACACCGGCTTTGGAAATAAAAGCTTGCAAAACCTCATCAGGTTGTAATTCACCCCGCTCTTTTTCCTGGTCGTATGCCAGGCGTGAGCGGGGACATTGGAGCCTAAGGAAGTCTTCCAAGAATCGCCGGATTTGCCGCCCAGTAACATAGCGGCGTCGCTGGCGAATTTTCTCTACTTCCTCATCGAAATAGAGGTCTGCCCCAAGGAATTTGGCAGCTTCTCCCTCCAACCTCTCCAGCTCTGCCAAGCGGTTTTCAATTACCCTGGCGGTTAGCTCAATCTTCTCCTCCTCTTGTTCCGGGGTTAACCTTTTGCTGAGGAGTTCCCACTCGAGCTGGCGTACCTTTTCTCCCAGGATCATCTCCAACTCGCCAATGGACCTTTCGAAGATTTTGATCCGATCGTAGAGACGCTGCAACATCCGCTGTTCAATGGTGCCTTCCACCCAGAAATTGAAGATATGGATTATGGGGGATTGTTGGCCGATGCGGTCCAGACGTCCAATGCGCTGCTCTACTTCCATGGGATTCCAGGGGAGATCATAGTTAAACAGGGTGTGACAAAACTGGAGGTCCAGTCCCTCAGTGCCTACGCGCGAAGACAACAGCACCTCCAGGCGTTGGTCCTTTTCGAATCTGGCAATTTCCGCCGTCCTCATGGCGATGGGCGGCTCGTCTCCAGTGATGAGGGTGCAGCCAACACCATCTCTGGTCAGTCGGTCTCGCAAGTATTTGAGGGTGTCTTTAAAAAAGGAAAAAACGATAACCTTGCAGGGTCCTTCCTTTCTCAACTTTTTAAGAATCTTGATAAACTCTATATACTTGGTGTCAGGTCCCTCAGAGGGCCACGCAGTTATGAGCTTTTGAAGCCGATGCCGAGCGCTGCTCAGGAAATCCAGAGTCAGGTCGGCCCCCCCATCCTGACCTTCCTCGACAAAATCGTCTTCAGCACGGTCTTCTGGGGCAAAAGCCATTTCTTTCTTATAGTAGTTCACCATTGCCGTTATGCACGAAGCCATGCGCCGTTGCGGCATGTGTAAGAGCCATTGCTGAATTATCGGGGCTTCGCGGCGCTGCCAGCTTAGCTCCCGCACATATTCAGTGACGGCCTCATAGAACTCCTTTTCCAGATCGTCCAGGACCACATTAATGGCCTTGGCCTCACGGCGAGCCACATTCTCTTGGACATCTCTTTTCCTCGTCCGGGTAAAGATGTGGGCCAGCAAGTTCAATTCTGCCAGATCACGCTGGGCCTCCACCATCAGGCGCCTGAGCTGCTGGTCGTTGTCATAGACAAATTTGGCTTTTCCCAGTTTGTCCACCACCTCGGGCAACAGAGGGTTATCTTTGATAAAAACTGAGCGGCTGGCCTGCTCCAATAATTGGAGGGCTTCTTCCACCTGAGGGGGAATCCGCCCCATACAGATTTGGGCCTTGACAATGGATTCATTATGGCGCAGGCGCAAATCCACGGTATACAAGTCAGGAAACTCCTCCTCATCCAGGATATTGAGCAAACTGAACATATTTTCATTGCCTAAATGGATGGGGGTAGCGGTGAGAAAAAGCATGGCATGGGCGCACCGAGATAGAATAACCCCAGCTTGACGTGTTTTGGTCCCAAAATTGCGCAGATGGTGGGCCTCATCGACGATGACCAGATCAAAGTCTGGTTCCAGTTCTTGCAATCGGTTCAATATCCGGTCAGTCCTCAGGCTTTCCAGTGAGATGATTCCAGAAAGCATGGCCTTTTCGGGAGATTTTTCGTATTTCTCCAAAAACTCCAGAAATTGAGTGGTATTGAGAATAGAGAACTCTGCTGCGAATCTTCTTTCCAACTCCGGCTGCCACTTGTTTCTGGTGAGATTGGCCGGGCACACCACCAGGACCCTTTTTAGATCCTGTCTGGCTTTTAACTCTGTCAAGATCAGGCCAGCTTCAATAGTTTTTCCCAAACCCACTTCATCGGCCAACAGGAGGCGGTGCTGGTGAGAATCAAGAAATTTGAGCAAGGGCTTGAACTGGAAAGGATAAAACCTGGTCCGGGAGGCATTAAAGGCGTAGATTTGATTCTGAAGCGGCTGATGGCGCAACAACCGCGTGAGCGTTATAAGCCGTTGAAATTCTTTATAGCCACCGAGGTTTCCCGCGGCTAGGTTTTCTTCCGGAGAAGCTACCCGGACATAGGGCCGTAAATCTACCTCAGCCACTTTGGGGCGGCCAGCAGACCCAAAATTGACACGATACCATTGGATGCCGGCATGGATTTCACAGACCTGGACAATCGTGCCAATCCGGCTGGGATCGCTTATAGACTGGACCTCGTCTCCAGGGGAATATTTTGCGGCCATACCTATATTCCTAATTGTTCTTATGTGCTAGATGATGCTCACCGATAGTCATTTGTAAATGGCTATCTAAAATTGAGCCTTTGCGCCAACGGAGAGCTGACTATGGTCCCTCGGTTGATTGTTGGTCTCACAGTGCCATCGTTAAAAATTTGGTTCCGTTCTCGGCACCTCCTTTCCTCTCACTTGAGCTTGAGCTTATCCGAAATCTCACCCAGTATTTGATTAATTCCTTCCACCGGTTCATCAGAGGGGCTTTGGACACCGCCGAGCTCAATCCGAATGCGAAACTTTAATTCCAGCCCCACTGCTGCCTTCTTGATATCGGCAACTTGTTCGGCCAGATCCTGAATCTGATTCGGTTGGAGTTCGGCCTCGGCAACGAGAACACCGGGAGGGGGCGGCGGTGGTGGAGGGGGTGGAGGAGGCTCCTTAGCCAAGACTATCCTGACATTTTGCGCTCCAGAAAAATCACAAGGCCAGGGACCCGAATCCAAGGACCGCTCTATCATCCGGGCACTGAAGCCGCTATCGATGGCTGATCGCACTGTAACCCAAGGGAGGGTCTTTCCATTCTTCTTGGAGATGGCTGCACTTATTGACAAACCTGTAGTGCGCTGATCTGACCAGGCTTCCGGTAGATTCTCGGGGAGAATTTCCAATGGGGAAATAGGCTTTGGCGGTGCCTGTAGAATGGCATCCGAGGTTAACAGGCCGGCCGGAATGTCCTCTGCAAGAATGCTGGCCGGGCCCGATGTTAACCAGATTTTGCCTGAGCGCACTGCCTGGTGCACGGTAGCGTTTACCACTTCATTCTCAGCTCTCGGAATAGTTATCGGCTCTTCATAGCCTTCTCTCGGGATTTTCACCACTTTCCCGCCGGCAAAATATTCATAGACTGTTTGTAAGGAAATCTCGGGGGATTCCCACAGACCTGGAAGCACGCCAGGAATCAAAAGTGAGTAAGGCAAATCGCTCAAGGAGGCCGCTTCCGGCAGCACAACTTCAAGACCGGCATCTTTTAAGGCATTGTCATCCGGCAATTCCCGCCACCAGGTCCGCACTGACCGATCCGGGCGCATGAGGCTCAGCACAAACAACCCTTCCCGGCAGCCATCCAACAAGGTATCCAGGATGGCTTTGCGATTAAGCATCTTTGGTAGATGGGGGAATTGGGCGAAAGCCCCCACCAGGTCTTTGACGCGCCGGGAAGTTTCACCTTCCCGCCACAGGTCGTAGGGACCTTCCGGCAATAAGGCCTCAGCACTCACCGCCGTCTCCTGAATCCGAGACCGTCCTTTATTTTTTATAATGTTGAACAGAGGCTCTTCATTTACAGTAATCTGAAAAGCCTCGATCTCATTATTCTCTGAGACGGTGACTACGAGGTTATAAGCCTGTTGAATGGCCTTGGGAATTTCTTTTTTTGATTTTTCAATTTCTTGTTCCAGGGTCTTGGCCCGGATGGGATCTATTTCCTGACCTTTAAGTTGAAATTCCACTTCGAGCCAGCCATAGTGATTCTTAATCAAATTGCGAGCGGCTTCCAGCCTGTCTAAGGAAGGGACCGCCAGCACCAGCGCGTTCCGGTAGACTCGCGGTTTGTCGGCGGAGGTTGTTTCCTCGATAAATTGCCGAGCCAACATGCTGGGTTTTCCGGCCTCCGAGGCGGCCAGGGGTCCCAACACGGCGTAGTGGAATTCTCCATCATCTTCGATGTCTTTGGGTTTCGTGGGAAGATTATGGACCCGGGCCCGGGCCGCGGAATCCCCTTTGGTCAGGCTTTTCAATTTGGCGATTTCGTCCAGCAGTCTCGACTCCACCACTTCCGGGGCCACCCGATTTAAGGCGGCGCTGTGCATCTGCCTAAGATTGGGCCTGCACCCCAGGCGCCACGATTTGGGCAATTTTTTTTGGCCGTCCGGCCCTACCTCCGCATCGCCGACAGCCGCCTCATCCAAAAACCACGAAACATCCGCCCAGCGCTTGAGGGCTTTTTCCAACTCAATCTTATCCGGCCTAGTGTGGCCCAATAGGAGATAAAGTTCTCGGGTCAGGGCCCTCTGCCCGATGGGCTGGGAGTGTAGGAAAGTGGCGAACACTGCCTGCTCAATTTCTCGGAACCCCAGAGCACCTGTCTCGGCTTGAATCTCTCGGGCCTTGGCCAGCTCCCCCTCCAAAATCCCCGTCCATTCCTGCTTTTTCCCTTCATACTACTCGGTGGTGGCCACCGTTGTAAGCTCCCGAGCTGCCTCGGAGATATCCCCTTTTCCCGGTTCCCCCAGAAATACATTGGCGGCCACCAGGGGGCATTCATCCCACTTCTCTGCATCCCTAAGGGCCAGAGCAAAAGTGCGCAAAATCCCCCGGGTACGCTGAAAGCCTTCCAGGCCAGTCCACTTGGTGTAAAACACGTCTGTTAGGTCGGGGTGGAACGGGTAGCTCCGGGCAAACCGTTCTTCTGCGCCTTTTTTGGCCTTCCGGGTTTGCTCGTCCAAATCGCTGATGTTTTTGACTGCGGCCACCACATGGGGGCGGAATACCTCTCTATCTCTAAGGGACTCTGGCGTGAAGAAGCGGCGGCGCAAAACCTCGGCCACATCCTCCTTGCCCACCGGCTGCACCCCTTCTTCCTTTTCCCGCCGAAAAATGGCATAGAGTTCTTGGGTCAATTCCTTCCCTAAAGCATCGCTCTTCCGCGGGTCAGTAGCCAAAAGTGAAGCCACCACTGAGCATTTGTCCACCTTGGTAGCAGCCTGGGTAAGGAACTGGAAAAAATTAATCATCCTTCCTCGCCAAACCTGATCAAGACCTGTCATTTCCCTTACATAAGAAAGAACCTCATCAATCAATACCAGGGTCGGTAGCCCTTGTTTCCCAGGAATAGACAAGAGTTCCGATATCAAATTCTCAAAAGGCGCGCTCTCCCTTTCCTGGTCTAAACCCTCACCATGAAGCATTCTGAGCCCTTCTGCTCCGGCAATCTGAAAGGCCATAACACTCCAGGGTCTTTTCAGTCTTCGTATTTCCCCCTCAGGGCTGGTCACGTCCATCCCTGTTTCCGGATCCAACTTATCGAAGCACAAGCTCACCACCCTGGCCTTTGGTGGGGTCATGCCAATGTGGGCGATAAATTCCTGAACCGAGGGCATATCAGGTAACTTAGTGGGATTTTGGACCAAATGATACAAGGTGATCAAAGTATGGGTCTTGCCACCCCCATAAGTTAACTCCAACTGGCGCACAGCTTTGTCATTCTGGCCCGCTAACCGCAAGACCACGTCTTTGCAGAGATCTCGTAGATTCAGTGTGGGATACGTTAGAGCAAAAAATTCTTTGGAGTCTTGGTAGACGGCTCGGGCCCGGCCCATCGTCACATCGTAAAGGTCTGCGGCAAAGATCGCCAGCGACAGCTCCCCGGACCGCACATCGTCCCGAAGCTGCACCACCTTATGCCATGGAGTCCATGGAGTCTTAGCCACCTTCTTTCTCCCATAATCTGGCCATCAGTTCGCTCTTGCTGATGCCCCAGGCTGAAGCTAAATCCGTCAAAATGTTATTGAGGGTGCCGATCTTCAACTGTTTGTGCTGTGGAATGGTAAGATGATGCTCGGTTTCCCCGAGCTTGGACAGGCGCATATGGCTGCCTGTCTGCCGGGTGACCTGATAGCCGAATTTTTCTAATAATCTGACCAGCTCTTCGCCGCTCAGGTCTCTTGGGATCTTCATACCGCGATCAGCTCATCTTTCACCCAGTGCAGGCGAATGATCCGGGGCCTATCGTTTTCTTCAAAGTGGCAAGAAACCGCGTCCTTGGTGGCCTCCCTGATTTCCTGCATGGTTTCCCCTTGGGTATAGATGGAATGCCCCAGGGCCTTGGCCTCGAAACCCCCTTCCGGGGATTCTTCCACCACAAAGATGATTTCTGTGGCCATAATCGCGTTCTCCTAATAGTTGAAAGAATCCTGCTTGGCTTGCGGCGCTCTCTTCGCGCTGACATGATTGCTCAGGCTCTCCAGGAGTGACCGTTCCTCGCTGTTCCGGGGGGCCAGCTCGATGAGGGCTTGGAGCAACTGGTGAAAGAGGGGGTTGCGCAACAGCCCCCGCACATCCAGGTACTCATTCACCGCCGCCTGATCCCCCGCCTTCCATAGATGCATTAAACGGTGCACCTGGTCGATGAGCGGAATCTCCCGGGGTTTGGCGGGGGCTTTCTCCATGGTGGGCAGCCGGGGAATTTTTGCCTCCTGCTTGGCCCGCTTGCTGTCCATCGCCGGATCATATCCCATATTGGGGCGGGTGCGCCGGTTCCAGGGCTTCAGCTTCACCTGACTGCCGCTTCCCCCATCGGCCTCCTCAGAGGAGGCTTCTTCGTCTTCCTCAGCTTCTTCCTCGGGTTCCTGACCGCCGGTGCGGATCAGGAGGTCGTACTGATCCACCAAAGCCCCGTCCGACAGGCCGCAGGAAATGGCATAGAGGATACAGGGGCCGATGGGCGCTTCCACCATACCGAAGTCGTGCCGGTGGAGCAGGTAGTAGGTGGTGACGTCGTCCAGGCCGCTGACCTCCTCGGCGCCGCCGTTACCGGAGAGCACCCGGCCCACTACGAAGTCCACCACCATGCGCCGCACCTGACTCAGGAACTCCGAGACCGTCATCAACTGCCCCGGCTCATTGGCCTTTTTGACTGCCGGGTGCTTGCTGTAGGCCTCCAGGGCCGGCCCGGTGGCCGCCCAGACAAAGTCCGGCCCCCGGATGCCCGCGTCCCAAAAATCCCGGAGCTTGGTGGTGATCTTCTCCTCCATCTCCGCCAGCACCTTGTTATCCCACCCTGTGCGGGCGGATTCGGGACGTTTCCTGCATACAAGCCAAACTGATGATGAGAGAGCGGCAGAACCCATCCCACGCCCTCTATGGACCATTTCTGTTTGAATGGGCCAAGATGCAGTCACCACAAAGCCAGCTCGGATCATTGCACTGACTAATGTTTCCCACGCCAATGGGTCTTTGTGTGCAAAAACAATAACGAACCGCCCATCGTTATTTAGTACTTCAAAAGCACGACAAAATGATTTATACATTCCATTTTCATATTTCTCTTTCTCAACAATTCTGTCCTTGTCTGGCCTGATATGCTGTACTATCTCACTTTCCTTTGGTGATAAAAAATTTGTAAATGGATTGTCCCATTCCTGATCAGCATGAATACGCTTCTGCCAGATATAAAAGAAATCAGACAGATCGGCGTATGAGATTGCTTGATAATATGGAGGATCGGTTAAAATAAGATCATATTGATCAGAAGGAATATCAATAGCTGAGTGATAACTGACCTTACTAAATGGAGCATCCTTTTCGGCATTTAAAAAATGATGAATTGCATCTCCGATCCAATTTATTGCCCCCGTATAACTTCCAGTCACATCAGAAATAGGGTTTGTCTCACAAAAATCCCACAGCATCGACAGAGCAAATCGAGAATAAGTATTTGTGATAATAGTTTTCCCTACATCCCATCTGCAAAAAACACTCGATCGATCGGCTATCCTGTCTACAGCTATACTTAAATAATCGAAAATAGCTCTTTGAAATTCAACTGAGTATCTATAGCTATCTAATTCATTAATTGCCGACTTAGAAATGTTAATAAATACACCTAACGTTACTTGCTGACGGGGCAAGAATGCCTTTTGAAAATTATCAATACCATAAAGTTGGCAAGAGATAGACCTTGTGCTGGCAGGATCAATTGGTTCATATAGTTTCCCATTAGGGATGTTTGAATAAACTTCTTCCAAATATTTCTCAGCTTTCAATGCCATCCTTATTTCTTCGTCATGAGGCAGACGATAGTCCTTGCCCGTATCTCCTTCCTCCGTATCAAAGATAGCCGCCTCCCCCCGGGCTCTCCGCTTCTTTTGGTCTTTGGGGGTATCCACCACCACCGCAGTCATCACTGCCCCCAGGCGCCCGGCCTGTCCCTCCAGGCGGATATCCTCCATGGTCATGATGCCCTCGCAGCAGGGGCATTTGGCCCCGGCCCGGGACATGGTGCCAGCCCCCAGCTTCCGGTCGTGCTCCCGCCGGGCCGCCGGCCCCCCCTCCCCCTGAGGCACCTCCTTCTCGATGCCGAAGACCACCCCGGTTTTCTCGGCGTTGGGTTCCATGGTGAGCCTGACCCGCTTGTTGTCCTTCTTGCACAACCACCGGGTCTTGAGCAGGGGCACGGTGGCCCGGCAGTTCTTGCACTTCACGGTCCGGGCCCAGAGGTAGGCCACCGTGGGCTTGCCATCCACCATGGGGTAAAAGGGGGCCAACTCCCTCTTGGCGTGTTGCAGCACCCACCACCCCCAGGCCCGCACCTGCCAGGCGAGATCGGCCGAAAGATCGGCCTCCAGTTCCATCCCCTCCAGGCGCCGCACCGGGGCCTTCTCCAATCCCAGCTTGGCCAGTTGGGCCTTCAAGGATGCGCCTTTAAACCCCTGGGCCTTGAAAAAGGCTTCCATGAATTTCCGGTCTTTCAGCACAAAGTCCGGCAAGGGCCGGGTTTGCCCCGCCAGCTTCTGGGGATACTCCAGGGTGCATTTGAGGATGAACCAGGCCACCGGGTTGATGTCCATGGCCGTGGCCTCGCAGCCCAGGCGCATGGCCTCCAAGGGTATGGCCCCGCCCCCGGCGAAGGGGTCCAGCACTTTGGGAGCCCGCCCGCCGTAGGCTTCCCGAATCTTCTGACGGAACCATTCCAAATCCGGCCCCGACTCCCGCCCCCAGTGCAGAATGCCTCCTTCAGTGACCTCCTTCACCCGTTCAACAATACGGCCTCCTTCCCGTTTGCGCTCGGTAACCTCTTTGACCCGCCCCCCCAGCTTCTCCAACATCTCCTTTCTCTCGGCCGCATTCCCCGGATCGGGCAGGAGCGTAGCGATGAGGGCCGCCCGGCAGGCCGCCAGGGGCCGCCGCGCCGGCCAGATGTGCAGGGTGGAAATATGCCCATGCCGGACATTCTTCTCATGCACCGAATCCAGCGACGCCTGCTTCAGCGGAAAAGCCACTTCAATGAGACGAGGGCTGTCTTTCATGTTAGAATCCCCATCTCCGCGGCTTCCCAAATATTGCGTTCGTCAATCACGACGCCGCCTTTCGCTCTAAATAAAAGCTTTCCAAATGGATCTTGAATTCGTAAAAGTCTGGGGGTAGAACTGGCACAATCATACACCACATAGAGCCAGTATTTCTCCCTAAGATTGCAGGCACGGGCCCATTCGTTTTCAGAAATTTCGATTTCGCCCACTCTGGCCCGGCCTTTCACTTCAATGGCTATCTCTTCTCCTGCAAGCCTCCGAGAGAGCAGGTCAAAGCCTGGATAATCTGACAGCCCGGCGGACCTGGCCAGTTCCGGGGTGGAAACGTCCTTCACCCTGGCGCCCAGAGCGTCTTCATAAGCCCAGGACACCTTGACTGCCATAGCCTCAATGGCGGCATCGTATTTTTTCTTTTCTTCCGGAGAGGTTTCGGGGACGATCAGGGCATGGGCCAGGAACGTAACGCCGGCCGGGGCGATGAGTTCCGGCTCCCGGTGTAAGACGTCCATGGCTCTTTGCCGTTCTGCGGTCAGAGCCTTTTGGCGTTCCTTGATTCTGGTGAGTTCGGCCTTGGCTTGAAGGTCACCGGCCCTGATCTTGTCGGCCAGGCGGGCGCGGGCGGCGGCAAGTTCCGCTTCCTGGTAATCATAACCCCGCCGCAAGAAATCTTCCCGTTCAGGCAGGGATTGTTGCAAAGATTGCCGCCGCTTTTCCACCAACGGCCAAGCAATATGTTCCAGGGCAAAGGCTTTGGCCAACTCCCGCAAGTCCTGCGCCGCCGTGGCCAATTTCGCTGCCCCCGAAGGGAAAAAGCGAGCACCTTTCAGTAACAGGAGATGCTCCACAGGACATTCTTCCAGATAACCGGTTTCATACTGCTTCAGACCCGCCAGGCGGTATTCCAGATCCTCCCTTTGGGAAAACTGGGGGAAAGCCGGGTCAGGGCGTCTGTCAATTTCGATCAGAGCCAGGTGAAATAAATAAGGCTCCTGCACCGTCGGGTCCAGAAAGACTCCGCCTTTGAGAGCCTCCCGGCCATAGCGTGCCCTAAGTAATGAGCAGAACTGTTCGAAGAAAGGTTCACCGGGATGGAGAAAGATGGCCTCACCACGGTTTCGAGGCCGGTAGACGGTAAAACGATGTCTCTGTGCCGGGGGGTAGTTTTCCAGCACGGGCCATAAGGGATCTAGTGCCCCCGGTTTTTGAGCCACCAAAAAGAAAATGTTATCGGGGTCGCCTTCTATGCCGATATTCATGAAGGGCACAGCCTTCTCCAGGAACCTCAGGATATAGCCAGGCAACAGTCGGAGGTAAGTTTCCTGGTCAATTTTTTCTTTAAGATAGACCAATCTTCGTAGGACATCTCCCCCTTCCCCGAACAGGATATGCTCGCGCTCTTTGATTGCCTCCACCTGCTCTTTGGTCAGAGTCCCCTCAATCAGTTTCTCAGTTTCTTCAACTCCGTCCTCGGTGACGGCTTGCTCCAAATATTCTCTAAGGGAAACACCCCGGAAGAGCCGTCCTATGACATCAAAAACTTTGTCTGAACCCAACTCCTTACGGATGCGTTCCAATTTCTCCAGCAAAATCTTGAGAACCCGCCCTTCTCTGGTTTTGCCAGCTACTAAATTAAGGATAATCACCGGGTCATGTTGCTGACCGTAGCGATGAATACGCCCCAGGCGCTGTTCCAGCCGGGCCGGATTCCAGGGGATGTCGTAATTGACCATCAACCAGCAGAATTGCAAATTTATGCCTTCGCCGGCAGCATCCGTTGCTACCAGGATTCTGGCACCGCCTTCAGCGGCCGGCAGGCGGAAAAATTCCACCTGTTCATCCCGCTCGTCGAAGTTCATGCCGCCGTGAATCTGGGCCACCATCCCTGTAAAGCCGAGGCTCTCAAAGCGCCGGGCCAGAAAGTTTAAAGTATCCCGATGCTCGGTGAAAATTATGATCTTTTCGGACTGGTATCGAGGATCCTGGAGAATATCCCTGAGCTTCTCGAATTTGGACTCTTCTCCTACTTCGAAAACCTGCCGTGACAACTGGAGAAGCTTTTCCACCTGGAAGCGTTCAGATTCCAATTCCGCCAGAGTAAAGGCAACCACTCCTCCAAGAGCAAGATCTTCGGAGACCTCATTTTCCTCACGCCCATCTTGGCTTTCTTCATCATCGGCAGCCTTCTCTTCACGCACATCCTGAACTGAATCCAGGCGACGCTGCTGAGCCGCCAGTTGATCGAGGTTAAGACGGCCTGCTTGGATGTCGTCAATCAGGTTGATGAGTTTCTTCAGACGCCGCTCGAATGACTTCATCAGGGCGTAAGTGGAGCTGGCCAACCGTCGTTGAAATATGCTCATGGCCAGCCGCGCAGCTGACCGATTTAGAGCTTATCCGTAAATAACTCCAATTTTTCGCCAGCAGATTATTGCTGCTGCCAAATGATGCAGGGCAACATAACTGGAATGGGTTTTCTCATAGCGAACCAGGATCTTGCGAAACCTGTTAAACC
>VGSW01000037.1 GCA_016874915.1 Deltaproteobacteria bacterium | reverse complement strand
TTGCTCCAGGTGGGGTTTTCCTAGCTGACGGTGTCGCCACCGCCACTGGTGAGCTCTTACCTCACCCTTTCACCCTTACCGTGGACGAACCACGGCGGTCTGGTCTCTGTGGCACTTTCCCTGGGGTTGCCCCCGCTGGGGGTTACCCAGCACCCTGCCCTATGGAGCTCGGACTTTCCTCCGGCTGGCATCTGAACCGGCCGGCGATCATCCGGCCGACTCCGCGTTTTTAAAGACGGTTTTCGGTTTTCTGTTTTTTTTAGTTTTCGGTAAAAGATAACACCTATTTGATTGCACACAATTTTACTCCGGATTAAAGTGATGAAGGCATTTCTCTCTTTTTCCCCTCTTCCCCTTTTAACCTCTTAACCTCTTAACCTCTTCCCCCCCCTCGGCACAAGGAATCATTCTCCAATTCCATTCTACATGGTTCGGCCCTTGCGGTCAATGGCCTGGCGGGCCAGGCGGTCGGCCTCCCAATTCCGGTCCCGGGGCACATGGGAGATAGCATAGGATCGGAACTTTTGCAACTCTTTTCGGGCTTCCTGATAGAGGGGGATAAGGTGGGGGGCTTTGACCCGATAGATGCGGTTTAGTTGGCGCACCAGGAGTTCGGAGTCGGAATAGACCTGGATTTTTTGGACCCCCAGATTGAGGGTGGCTTTGAGGCCCAGGATCAGCCCCCGGTATTCGGCCACGTTATTGGTGGCCTCCCCCAGGTAATCGCCCCGTTCCAGGCGGATTTCGCCGTCGGGGTCAATAAGGATGAATCCCGCCCCTGCTGGGCCCGGGTTGCCGGAAGAAGCGCCGTCGCAGTACAGGGTCCACTGGCCCTGCTCCAGATCCCGGTAATACCGGGCCACTTCCTGGAAAATTGTGTTCAACTGTTCCCGGGAGAGATGGAATTTTTCCAGCACCCGGGGGAGGTCATCTCCGTCGGCCAAAGCCTGGAAAATGGCGGCGATGTTGGGTGGCATGGCGCTCCTTGCAAGTGGAGTGATCCCCCACCTACATTTTAATATTGACGCTCGCTCAATGGGCCAAGCAGTTTTTCATGGGCCTTCGGCCCACCGGTAAAGCATGAAAAAAATTTTATGGGGGGAGGGCCAGGGAGCTTTCACAGGCGAGACGCCTGTGCCACCACTCCCTGCCCTCCCCCCAAGCCCCCCTCCCAACCCTTTAATACCATTTTCTCTTTCAAGTGCAACAAACTTAATCTGTAACTTATTGATAATCCGTAATTATCTTTACCGAAAACCGGAGACCGAAAACCGTATAAGAGGGCTGTGGAAGTCGGGGCCAGGCCCCGACTGCCGCAGCCTGATTATTGCCCCTTAAGGGTTTGGGGGAGGGGGTAATACCGAGTTCAGTTTCAGATACAACAAATTCTATGGCTAACTTATTGATAATACAATTACTTTTAACTGAAAACTGAAAACCGAAAATCGAAAACGGTATAATGGCTGTTGGCCCTTAGCCCCCTCCCCCAACAACAACTTTTTGAAGCAGGAGCTTGGCCCCAAAACGTGCGTTCCCAAGCTGGAGCTTGGGAACGAGGAACAGAAATCAAGGGAGCAGAGAATCGCCTTTTTAAAAAGCCGAAATCTGAAAACCGAAAACTATCTTTAATTGGCCGCGGCTTCTTCTTCCATCTCATCCAGCCAGTAGAGGATCCGTTGGCAGTGAGGGCACTGGAGGATCTCTTCGCCTTTCTGAAGATCAATGAACTGCTGGGGCAGGATGTTCATGTTGCAGCCCAGGCAGACCCCTTCCCGCACCGGCGCGATGGCGGTGCCGTTGCGGCGTTCCCGGATGAATTCATAACGCTTCAGAAGTTGGGCCGGCACCCCTTTGCGCAGGCCGCCGCGCTCCTTTTCCAGGCCGGCCAGCCGCTTTTTCAGCGTCCCCATCTGGGCCTTCAATTTTTCTTCTTCCTGGGCCAGAAAGGCCTGTTGCTCCTGGACTTTCCGATCCTGCTCGACCAAGCCCTTAGTTTTCGCCTCTATGAGGTCCATGGTCTCCAGCATGCGGGTCTCGGTCTTATCCCGCTGGTCCTCCTTGTAGGCAATCTCTTTGAGCATGGCCCGGTATTCGATGTTGCTCTTGATCTCCATGAGGCGCTGGCGGCTCTTTTTGATGCTTTCCTCCAGGTCGGCGATTTCGCCTTCCATGGCCCGGCGCTGACTTTTCAGGTTTTCCAGCTCCTGGGCCAGGACCGCGGTTTCCGCCTTCAGATCCTGAAGCCGGGCGGTTTCCGTCTCCATGAACTCCGGAAGCTTCTCCATCTCTTGAGTGACGCCTCTGATGACCTTATCCAGTTCCTGCAAGTCCACGAGCCTTTTTAACTCCGGTAACAAAATTAAACCTCCATAAATGAATTGTCGTATGGTTAAGGGCGAAAGGCCGCGCATGGGACCTTTCGATTATCTACAGATAATGACACGGCGGAGTGGCCGCGGCTGCGGCTTTAACCTCGAGGTCCCATCCCGCTTCCCGAAACCGGGCCTGGAGCTCTTGGACCCAAGGCTCCATGAACACTGCCTCGCTGGCGTAGTGGCCCACTTCCAGAACGGCAAAATCCTCCATTTCCGGGGGCGCCTGATGGTGGCGCACCTCTCCGGTAAGGTAAACCTGAGCGCCTTTTTCCCAGGCCGCGCCGATAAATTCCCCGCCGCTGCCGCCGCATACCGCCACCCGCCGGACTTCCCCGGGGGGGCGGCCCCAAATCCGGACCTGGCTGACCCCAAAAACCTCTTTGAATTGAGATATGATTTCCGAGAAAGGCCGGGGCGCCGGCCAGTTGCCGATCCGCCCCAGTCCCAGAACCAATCCCGGATTCTTCAGGGGGTAAAGATCATAGGCCACTTCTTCGTAAGGATGAATCTCCTTCAGGCGGGCCAGGGCAGTTTGCCAGCGGCTCGCGGGGGCCACCATCTCCAGGCGGGATTCCGCGGCCCGGGAAAGCCTGGCCACCTCCCCCCGGAAAGGCTGGGCGCCTTCCAGGGGCACATAAGTGCCTTCCCCCCGGCTGGCAAAAGAGCAGTGAGAATAGCGGCCGATAATCCCCAGACCCTCCTCAGCCAGGGCCTGGCGCACCGGGTCTTCATAGCCCAGGGGCACGAAGACCGCCAGCTTGTACCAGGCGTCGGCGCCGGTGGCCCATAAGACTTCCACGTCCTGCAACTCCAGGAGGCGGGCCAGATAGTCGTTGAGACCCCGGGGGGCCACGTCCAGATTGGAGTGGCAGGAAACCAGGGCCATCCCGGCCCGGACTATTTGGGCCACCAGCCGGCCCCCGGGCTGATCTTCCCGCACGTCCTTGAGAGGCTGATACAGGAGGGGATGGTGGGTAAGAAGAAGCTGCACTCCTTGCTGCCGGGCTTCCGCCACCACCGCGGGGGTGGCCTCCAGGGCCACCAGGATCCGGGCCACCGGCATTTGGGGGTGTCCGATTTCCAGTCCGGTCCGGTCTCCGGCCACCGCCCAGCTAAAGGAGTAATGCTCATCCAGGAGCTTTATAATCTCTTGTAAAGGTACATCCATGGGACATAAAAAGGGGGCGTGCACACAGCACCCCCCTTCTGGGTCAAGTTCCGGTGGACTTCCACAGTCCTTGTCGTTGGGGTATTATTTTCAACCTCCCGGGAAAGGTGGTGGGCCCACCCGGATTTGAACCAGGGACCGTCCGGTTATGAGCCGGTTGCTCTGACCGCTGAGCTATGGGCCCGTTCCTCATAAGGATTTTCCTGGGGTTCCAGCGCCGAACCCAGCTCCTTTTTATATTTTATTTGTTATTTCAAAAATTTCAAGATTCAAGTCAATATTCGATAAAGCTCTTCAGCCGGGTGCTCCGGGAAGGATGGCGGAGCTTTCGCAGGGCCTTGGCCTCAATCTGCCGGATGCGCTCCCGGGTGACCTCAAAATCCCGGCCCACTTCTTCCAGGGTGTGGTCCGTCTTCTCCCCGATACCGAAGCGCTTGCGCAACACTTTCTCTTCCCGGGGGGTGAGAGTGGCCAGCATCTTGCGGGTCTGGTCCGCCAGGTTGAGGTTGGCCACCGCCTCCATGGGAGTGGAGATCTTCTTGTCTTCAATGAAGTCGCCCAGGTGGCTGTCTTCTTCGTCGCCGATGGGCGTCTCCAGGGACAGCGGCTCTTTGGCGATTTTCAGCACCTTGCGCACCTTCTCCAGGGGAAACTCCATCTTTTCGGCGATTTCTTCGGGAGTGGGTTCCCGGCCGATTTCCTGGACCAGGTACCGGGAGGTGCGGATGAGCTTGTTGATGGTTTCAATCATGTGCACCGGGATACGGATGGTCCGGGCCTGGTCGGCGATGGCCCGGGTGATGGCCTGGCGGATCCACCAGGTGGCGTAGGTGCTGAACTTGTAGCCCCGTTCATATTCGAATTTTTCCACCGCCTTCATCAAACCGATGTTGCCTTCCTGGATGAGATCAAGGAACTGTAAGCCCCGGTTGGTGTATTTTTTAGCGATGCTCACCACCAGGCGCAGGTTGGCCTCCACCAGCTCCCGCTTGGCTTTTTGGGCCTGGTATTCGCCTTTTTCGGCTTTGGTCAGGATGGAGAGCAATCGGCCGCCGGGCACGCCCGCTTCCTGGCCCAGCTTTTTCAGGCGCCGTTGGCCCAGGGTCCAGATTTCCTCCAGCTCCGCCAGGCGCGCGGGGGTCAATTTGGCCGGCAGGGTCTTGTTGGAATTTTTCCGGCGCTCCCGGATGAGGTTGCGGAATTTGGTCAGGGAGAGGCCCGAGCCGGTCTGGCAGCGCTCCAGATTCCGGTAGCAGTCCCGCACCTGGTAGCCGCAGCCCCGCAGTTGATTGAGAATCTCCTCCAGGTGCTGGCGGTCCAGGCGCAAATTTTTCATCAGGTCCGCCAGGCGGCGGCGCAGCGTGCCCAGGCGCTGTTCCTGCTGAAGGAAGCCGTCGCTGCGGTAGGGATGGGCCGCCATTTCTTTAAAACAGTGCTTGATTTTTTCTTCAAACAGGCGCACCTTCTGGAGCACCTTGAGCATCCGGGACTTTTGGGTGCTCAGGTCCAGGTCCGGCGCGTCTTCGTCAAAATCGTCCAGGAGGCCCGTGGGCGAAAGCTTCTCCTGCTCCATTTTGTAGGCCAGGGCCAGGACCAACCGGTAGGAGAAGGGCACTTCCAGGAGGGCGTGGAGCACCTCCTTTTCCCCTTCCTCGATGCGCTTGGCGATCTCCACCTCGCCCTCCCGGGTCAGCAGGGAAACCAGACCCATCTCCTTGAGGTAGAGGCGCACCGGATCATCCAGCTTGGCGGCTTCCGCGTCCAGCACCAGGTCGCTTTCCCCCTCCCCCATTTCCAGGGGAACCGCCATGGTCAGACTGGAGACTTCCGGAGGTGAGAGCTCCAGATCGTCAAGGATGAAGATGTCCTTCATCTGGTCCGTTAACAATACATCTGGGGACATGGAGTCGCTCAGGTCGTCCACGGAAATGAGGTTGTCGTCATCCCCCATGGGTATCAATTCCGGAAACCCATCTATTCCCATACCCTTGCTCATCCATCTTCTCCTTTGGTTGTGGAAACCTGTTTCAAGGCTTCCAGTTGGCGGGCGATCTCCTGCTGCTGGGCCAGCAGGGCCATAAGGTCTTCATTGTCAGGGCTGCGAACGGCCTGGTCCACCCGGGCTTTCAAATCCTGTTGGGCTTTTTTCAGCCGCCGCATGCGAAAATCCCGGCGCCAGTGGGCGGCCATGCACTCCGGAGAAGGACCCCCTAATTCTTCCTCCCCCAGGGTCAGGGCGCAGATTTGCTGCCGCAGAGGCTCCGCTTCCACCTGCTGGATCAGGAGGCCGTGGTCCAGGACGCCGTGCTCCCGGTAGCTGCGGACAATGAGGGCCATGATTTCCTGGAGTTCCTGATCTTCCAAATCCAAGGCCCAATCTTCCAGTTCCTCCACCGGCGCCGCGCCGGGGTGGTTCAGCACCCATTTGAGGAGCCGCTTTTCCAGGTTGACATCCAGCTTTACCGGCGACAGGCGGCTTTTAGTGATGGGCGAAAGCGACGTGAGGCTGCGGCGCAGCGCGGCCTCATCCACTTCCAGGCGTTCCGCGGCCACTTTGAGCCACAGGGCTTGCTCCACGGGGTCGGCCACCGCCTGAAAATAGGGGCGCAGCTCTTCGGAGATACGCACCCGGCCTTCGATGTCCAGGCCGTGCTCCTTCACCAGTTCGTCCAGGAGATAGGCGAACCAGGGCTGGGCCGCCTCCCAGGGGGAATCAAACAATTCCGGGCCGTGGGCAAATACGTAAGTGTCCGGGTCCATGCCCGCCGGCAAGGGGAGCACCCGGACGGGCAGGCCCTCCTGGGCGAACAGGGGAAAGGCCCGGCGCATGGCCCGGCTGCCGGCGGCGTCGCCGTCATAGACCATGACGGCCTTGGGGGCCAAATTTTTTAGGAGCCGCACCTGCTCCCGGGTGAGCGCGGTGCCCAGGGTGGCCACCACGTTGGCCACGCCGTGGACCCGGAGGGCCAGGAGGTCCAGATAGCCCTCCACCACCAGGGCGGTTTCCGTTTTCCGCAAAGCCTCTTGGGCCTGGGGGACGCCGTAGAGGTGGCGGCCCTTGGTGTACAGGGGGCTTTCCGGAGAGTTGAGATATTTGGGCTCCCCTTCCCCCACGATGCGGCCCCCGAAGGCCACCACCTTGCCGTGGCGGTCGTGGATAGGAAAAATAACGCGGCTGCGGAACCGGTCGTAGTATCCGCCCTGAGCCTTAGCCACCAGGAGCCCCGCGTCCTGGGCCAACTCCAGGGACAGGCCCCGGTTCGTCAGATGACGCTTCAGGCCGTCCCATTCATCCGGCGCAAACCCCAGGTGAAAGTCCCGGATCACCTCCGGGGTCATCTTGCGCTTTTCCAGATAATCCCGCCCCGCTTTGCCTTCCGGGGCCTTCAAGGTGGCGGCGAAAAAGCTCGCGGCCTGGGTCACGATTTCCTGGAGGGTCTGGCGCTTCTTGGCCCGCTGCGCCCCTTCCGGCCCCAGGTCTTTAAAAGTGATGGGGATGCCGTAGCGCCTAGCCAGTTCCTGGGCCGCTTCCGCGAAGCTGAGGCGGTGGTACTGCATCATGAAGGAAATGACGTTCCCCCCCGCCTGGCAGCCGAAGCAGTAAAAGATGCCCTTGTCCGGCGACACGGTGAACGACGGCTTGGTTTCCGAATGAAACGGACACAGCCCCAACAGATTCCGCCCCTTCTGGACGAGCTTGACGTACTGGCCCACCACCTCCGCGATGGAAGCCGCGTCCTTGATTTCCAGGAGCTTGTCGTCGGGGATTAACATGCAGTTTTCTGTTTTCGGTTTTCGGTTAAAAGTTCATTGGGTGGGGCGGGCCTCCGCGCCCGCCATCCTTATTCCGGTAGCACAGGCTTTCCAGCCTGTGCTATTTGGTGCGCAAGATTCCTCCTATAGACGGGCTTGGTTATCATCCCATTTCTTATATCGTTCGACCAAATCATTTAAGGAGGCACTTACCAATCTAAGGGTATCTCTCAAAAAACCCTCTTCAATAACTACGAAGCCGTCCAATGAAGATATACCTACTTTCTGTTTTTCCCAGCTAGAAATCTTTTGTTTTGTTCCCTTGTTAAGCATTTCTATTCGACCATTTGTATGAGCAATAGCATTTCTGAGCTCAGAAAGCATAGTAATTCTGTCCCAAACCTCGTGACCAGAATAAAGCTGGAAGTTTATGACATCTTTAAAATATTTTTTGGCTCTATCAAGGAAGTCCCCTTTTAGATCATTTATAGAAATTGCAATCACTTTTTGTTTTTGGATAAGCCTTGCTATCTCAGTTACCGCTGATTCATAAACAGCATACAAAGATACTAGGAAAGTAGAACGGAATAATCTGGGTAGTAGAAATTCTATAACGTAATCTAACTCATATTGTTCTTCATGCCATTCTGGATCGTCGCGAGTCAAATTAAGTTTTTTAATTTTTCGTTGCGACCTCATTCTTTCAAATACTTCTTTATTTCTTATCTGCTCCTCTATAAGATTCAAATGATAATCAAGAGCGAATAACTCCGCTTCAATTTCAATCAATCTAAAATCCAGAGTTTGTGTATCCAACTTATTTACCTTCTATCCCAAGCGCAGCTTGGGAACCAGAAAATCACCCTTTAACCTCTTAACCTTTTAACCCTTTCGCCTTTTCGCCCTACTCCCTTAATTCCACTTCAGTCACCCCCGGATTGACTTCCCCGTGAATGGCCTTCACCAGGGGGTGGTGTTTAAGGTGCTCACGAACCGCCTGCTTCAACCGCCCGGTGCCCAGGCCGTGGATGATGTCCACCCGTTCCTGGCCGTGGAGCGCGGCCTGGTCCAGGAGGCGGTCCACCAGGGGCAGGGCCTCGTCCACCCGCAGGCCCACCACGTTGAGGCTGGGCAGGTGTTCCCGGGGGACGCGGTATGTGGGCGCAGCTTGGGCCCGGCCGCCGCCGGTGTCCGCCGCGGGGGTGATTTCCTCGGGGCTGATGCGCAGCTTGACGTTCCGCACCTGCACCGTGAGGCGGCCGTCCCGGGGGTGGATATCCAAAATTTCTCCGGTCAATCCCAGGGCGGGTAGAAAAATTTTCTGGCCGGGCCGAAATTCCGGGGCCTGGGGCGGGGCCGGGGCGGCCTCGGGCATAATTTGCGCCAGCAGCCGGGCCTGGCGCTCCGAAAATTCTTTTCGGAGTTTGCCCCAGGATTCCTCCCCCCGGCGCAGGTGCTGGACGATCTCTTTAAAATCCCGCTCCGCGGCCTTGATGGCGGCCAGGGCCTGGGCCCGGACCTCTTCCACCAGGCGGCGGCGCCGGGTTTCAAGTTCTTGACGCGAGGCTTCCAATTCTTGATGCCGGCGTTCCAATTCCTGCCGGTTTTCCGCCAGTTCCGCCTCTTTCAGGGCCAGGTGCTGCTGGGCCGCTTCTACTTCCGCCAGCAGCCGGTAGGCCCGGATATTCTCCTGGTCCAGGTAGGATTCGGCCAGGGCCAAGATTTCCGGGGACAGGCCCAATTCCCGGGCGATTTTCAAAGCATTGGAAGCCCCGGCCACCCCGTAGGCCAGGCGGTAGGTGGGCCGCCGGGTCTCCTCGTCAAAGACCACCGCCACGTTTTCAAAGCCCGGGGTGCGCTGGGCGAAACCTTTGAGGAGAGGTATATGAGTGGTCGCGGCGCCGTACGCCCCCCGTTGATAAAAAGCTTGCAGCAAGGCCAGTGCCAACGCGCCCCCTTCGTTGGGGTCGGTGGCGGTGCCCAATTCATCCAGCAGGATCAAGGCCCGGGGCGGCAGCGCTTCCAACATCTTCAAAGCCCGCTTCAGGTGGGCGGAAAAGGTGCTGAGGTCCTGCTGCAAATCCTGAGGGTCGCCGATGTCCGCGAAAACCTCGTCAAAGGGGGCGAACTCGCTCCCTTCGGCCACCGGGATGGGGATGCCGCTCTGTACCATGAGGGTCAAGAGGCCCAGGGTCTTCAGGGCCACGGTCTTGCCCCCGGCGTTGGCCCCGGAGATGATGAGGAACCGGTGCTCCGGGGTGAGATGGAGGTCCACCGGAACCACTTCCGGGCCGCCCTGTTCCCGGCGGCGCTGGGCCAGCAAGGGGTGGCGGGCCTGGCGGAAGTTCAGCCCGCCGCGGCTCCGCCAGATGGGCTCCCGGGCCTTGAAGTCCCGGGCGAAGTTCGCCTTGGCTTGAACCGCGTCCAACTCCGCAATGACGGCCAGGGTATCGCGAATATCCTCCAGGTGGCCCCGCATTAGGTCCGTGAGGCGGCGCAGCACCGCCTCTTCTTCCCGCTTTTCCTGGTTGATCAGCAGGCCCAGGGCGTTGTTGTGCTCCACCACCGCCAGGGGTTCCAGGAACAGGGTGGCCCGGGTCTGGGACTGGTCGTGGATGATGCCGGGAATCACGCCCTTGTGGTCGGCCTTGACGGGGATGACGTAGCGCCCGTGGCGCTGGGAGATGATGGGGCTTTGGAGGGCGTCCTGGTACGCGGGTTGGAAAAAGGTGTTTTTGATCAAGCGGTTCACCGCGTCCCGGGTCTGGGCCAATTCCCGGCGCACCCCGGCCAATTCAGGAGAAGCCTGGTCTAGGATGAAGTTGTGGGGGCTGATGCTCTGCTGAATGGCTTCCCGCAGGCGGGGGAGATCGTGAAGCTCTGCGGCCAACTCGGCCAGGCGGGGGGTGTGCTCCCCTCCCAGGGACAGGTGGTGGCGGGCTTCCCTGGCCAGTCGCAAGACCAGCAGCAGGTCGTTGAAAGCCTGGGGCGCCAGCAGGCTCCCCCGGACCACGGCTTTGGCCAGCCAGCGGGAGAGGTCGGGGAGGTCGGTTAAGGGAAGCGGCCCCTCCCGGTTCTCCAGGTCCTGGAGTTCTTGAATTTTTTGAAAATCGGTCTGGATGGCGGGAAGGTCGGACAGGGGCTTAATCGCCCCTACATGGGCGCGGCCCAGGTCCGAGACCGCATAACTCTGGAGTACCCCCAGGAGTTCGGGGAATTCCAGGGCGGTTAAAGTCTGCTCCCCCATACCGCTCCAGGTATTCCGAAAGGCGGGTTATACCATTCTCAGTTTAAACCGAAACCAACCTAAAATTTATCTATTCTTAATTCTTAGCTTTTTTAACCGAAGACCGAAGACCGAAGACCGTATTTATCAGGCAGAGAGGCACCGCTTGGCGATTTCCTGGATCACTTTGCCGTCCGCCTGGCCGGCCAGCCGGGCCATGGCGGCCTTCATGACCTTCCCCAGATCCTTGGGACCGGAGGCCCCCACCTCCTGGATGATCCGGGCCACTTCCGCGTCGCATTCTTCGGGGCTTAGTTGCGGAGGTAAAAAAGAGAGGAGGAAATCGAGTTCCTCCTCTTCTTTTTTGGCTAATTCGGGCCGCCTGGCCTTGGTGTACTCCGCCATGGCTTCCCGGCGTTGTTTTGCTTGGGTTGAAATTACGGTTTGGAGTTCGCCTTCCGTCACGGGGCGTTTCAGTTCCACCTCCCGGTGCCGGACCGCGGTTTTGAGCATCCGCAAAGTGGACAAGGCCACGGCCTGTTTGTTCTTCATGGCCTCTTTGAATGCCTTGTCCAGCCGCTCACGAAGGGAGTTCATGAACCCTCAATCTTCCGCAGCTTCTTAAGGGCGCGCTTCTTGGCCGCCAAAATTTTCTTTTTCCGCTTTATGCTGGGTTTTTCGTAATGTTCCCGTTTGCGAATTTCCGAGAGTATTCCGGCTTTCTCGCATTGTTTCTTAAAGCGTTTGAGGGCGACCTCGAAAGGTTCGTTGGGTTTCACCCTGACGCCGGGCATTCATTTCGCCTCCCTCCCATTGGGCAGATCCACCTAATAAACAAAGGCCATTAGGTGATAATTCCACAAACGAATAGTTTTTAACATTTATTTTAGAACTGTCAAGGCTTTTTGAAAAAACAGTTAACGATTATCAGTCAGAGGCCAGAGGTCGGGTATTTGCTAATATTATAAGGCTATTTAAATGGTTGGCAGTGGTGGGGCGGTAACTGATTAAAAAATGAAACGGACATTTGTTAAAAAAATCTTGAAATTAGAGCTTTTATGGGATTGATTATTGCCTAAGGGAGCTGCAGCGCCTTCCTACCGCGGGAGCGGCCGGGGAATAAAAGAAGTCAGACCGGTACTGTTTTCATAGCTGCCAGCAGCGCGGGCAATACTTCCCCGGATTTTCCCTGAAATACCCAGTCGCAATAAGGGGTCAAGGGGGTGGGGTCGGGATTGATCTCCACCAGACGGGCGCCGGACTCTTTGGCCCATAAGGCAAAAGAGGCTGCGGGCTGCACCACCCCGGAAGTTCCCGCCACCAGCATTATCTCCGCCAGGCGCAGGGCCTCGTGGGCGGTCTGAAGCCGCGCCGGGTCCAGGGCTTCCCCGAACCACACCACATTGGGCCGAAGCAGGGCTCCGCAGGCTTCGCAATAGGGCATGAGGGGCAGGGGAACCCGCCGGTCCTCGGCCACCCGCCCGCAGCCGGTGCAGCGCACCTCCCAGATGCTGCCGTGGATTTCCAGCACGTTTCGGGACCCGGCCAAGCGGTGGAGGCCGTCCACGTTTTGGGTTATAAGGGTGAATTCAGGGACCAGATGCTCCAGATCCGCCAAGGCCCGGTGCCCGGGGTTGGGGCTTACTTTAGCGATGAGGCCCCGGCGCCAGTCGTACCATTCCCACACCAGGCGGGGGTCGCGTTTAAAAGCCTGGGGAGTGGCCAGGTCTTCCGGGCGGTGGTTGCGCCACAGGCCCCCCGGCCCCCGGAAGGTGGGGACGCCGCTTTCCGCCGACACTCCGGCGCCGGTCAACGCCACCACCCGTTGGGCCTGGCGCAGGCTCTGGGCCAAATCGGCTAAGGGTGTGCTTGGGTTATAAATCGGGGATTCAGCCATTTTCTTTGGCGCCCTAGGAATTTCGCCGCCTTTTTCGGTAAACGCCCCGGAGCGCGAAGTTCCGACTTTGTGTGGACTTCTTAACATAAGTTTCAGAAAATAAACCCCCTTTTTAAATACCGTTTTCGGTTTTCGGTTAAGAGAATCAGTTGTTACCAATTGAGGGTGTACCATTTCCCAAGGAAACCGGTATAATGAAGAAAATTCGAAGTTATGGCAGGCAAATTATGGCGCTAAGAACCAGGGGCCGGGTTATTTTGGCCGGGATTTTGCTGCTTCTCATGGCGGGCTGCGTCACCGTCAAGGTCTCCGTGTTTGAAGAGCCGGGGCCGCTGGAGGAAAAAGCGGTCTCCGGCAAGGGCCGGGACAAGGTCTTGTTGATGGATGTTTCCGGCATCATCGTGGAAGGACCCCGGGGGAGCAGCATCTGGAGCATGAAGAGCTTCACCCGGCCCGAACGGATAAAAGAAGAGCTGGAAAAGGCCGCGAAAGACAGCCGCATCAAGGCCCTGGTGCTCCGGATCAACTCCCCCGGGGGCACGGTGAGCGGCTCGGATGTGGTTCTCCACGAAATCCAGGCCTTCAAGCAAGAAAAGGGGATCCCGGTGGTGGCCTGTCTCACCGGCGTTGCCACCTCCGGCGGTTATTACGTGGCCCAGGCCGCGGATACCATTATCGCCTACCCCACCTGCATCACCGGGTCCATCGGGGTGCTGGCCATGAAGCTCAACATCAAGGGGCTGATGGACAAGATTGGGGTGGACCCGGAAATGATAAAAAGCGGCCAATGGAAGGACTTTTGGTCGCCCTTCAAGCCCGCCTCCCCGGAAGAGAAACAGATTATGCAGGATGTAACCGACAGCTTTTACCGGAACTTTGTGGAGGTGGTGGCTAAGGGAAGGAACCTGAACGCGGCCCAGGCCCGGAAGATCGCGGACGGCCGGATCTTCACCGCGTCCCAGGCTCTGGACCTGGGCTTGGTGGACCGGGTGGGCTACCTGGATGACGCCATCAAGCTGGCCCAGGAAAAGGCCGGTTTGGCGGACGCCCGGGTGGTGCGGTATAACCGCCCTGGGAGCCACCGTCCCACCATTTATTCGATGCTCCCGAACCTGGAAATGGCAGGTCCCCAATTCCTATACCTGTGGTGGCCGGGAGAAATATAAGGGAAGAAAATTTAAGGTCTGGCCGGGGCAGCCGATAAGGAGAGCAAGGGGGTAGAGGAACAAGGCGGTAATCCTTCATTTTTCCTGGTTCGGTTGCCACTTTTTGAATTTTTGAATCATGGACGATAACGAAAAATACCCCCCCGGTCCTCAACAGCCGCAATGCGGCCAGGGATGTGTGGCGCAGCCGCAACCGGAAACCAACCCGCCGGAAAGCGACGGTGAAAATCCGGAGATTTTACGCTTGGTGGAATTAGCCCAACAGATAATCAATGAAACTCCCAACGCCCGGGCGGAAAAGGTGGCGGCTCTGAAAGAGGCCATCGAAGGAGGCGACTATCAGGTGGATTCCCGCAAGCTGGCCAACATCATCCTGGCGAAAATCCTGACCGGAATGGAATGAGTGGTTTACGGTGAACCCCGCCAGAAAAAGAATAACCACCAAGACGCCGATACACCAAGGTTCATCAAGGAAAATTATGGGCGTCCTGGGGCTCCGGACACCCCGAAATAATTTTATGAGGTCCTTAGTGTCTTTGGGTCCTTGTGGTTAATTTTTCCACCTGATTCCTCATTTCTCCGGTAGCCGCTGGACCTGCTGAAGCAGCAGGGCCGCCGCTTCTTCCACCTCCTCCCGGTTGGTGTAGCGCCCCACGCTGAGGCGCACGGCCCCCCGAGCCCTCTCAGGCGTTACCCCCATGGCCTGGAGCACGTGGGAGGGCTTTTCCTCCCCGGAGTGGCAGGCGGCCCCCAGGGACGCGGCCAGTTCGGGCAGGCCTTCCAAAATGGCCGCTCCGGATAGACCGGGGAAGGAAACATTCAAGGTATTGGGCAGGCGCTCCACCTCCGGGCCGTTGAGCGCCATATCAGGAAAACCCGTCTTGAGGCGGGCATGGAGTAGGTCCCGCAGTCCCTGGAGATGTTGCATATCCCGCTCCAGGCCCTCCCGGGCCAGGCGGCAGGCTTCCCCCAGGGCCACCAAGTAGGGCACGTTCTCCGTACCGGGCCGGCGTCCTCCCTCCTGGCCGGCGCCATAGAGGAGCGGGGTGAATGCCGCTCCTGGCCGGACATACAGTGCGCCCACTCCTTTAGGGGCATAAAATTTATGTCCCGCCAGGGTCAAAAAGTCCACCTTTAGCTCATCCACCTTCACCCTGACCTTTCCCACGCTTTGGGCGGCATCGGTGTGAAACCAGACTCCTGCCTGGCGGGCCAATTCGCCGATCTCCACTAGGGGCTGGAGCGCCCCGGTTTCGTTGTTGGCGTGCATGACACTGATGAGAATGGTTTGGGGGGTTATGGCCCGGCGCACTGCTTCATGGTCCACCCGGCCGCCGCCATCCACGGGCAGAAAAGTCACCTCAAAACCCCGGGACAGCAAGTGGACGCAGGGATTGAGCACCGCAGGATGCTCGATGGTGGTGGTGATGATATGACCCCGGCCGAAATGCTCCGCCACTCCTTTGAGCACCGTGTTGTTGGCCTCAGTGGCGCCGCTGGTGAAGATGACTTCTTCGGCCCGGCCGCCCAGGAGCAGGGCAGTTTCTTCCCGGGCCCGGGCAATCGCGGCCTGGGCCCGTTGGCCCAGGGGATAGCCGCTGCTGGGATTGCCGAATTCCCCGGTGAGATAAGGCCCCATGGCCTGCACCACTTCCGGGGCGATGGGCGTGGTGGCGTTATAATCCAGATAGATCATGGCCGCTTCCACCTTTCGATGTTTGGTTGCTTTGAGAGGCTGATTTGGGTGAGGGGGCCAGGGGCACCCGCCCCTGCCCCCTCCCCCAAACCCCCGCCCCCAACCCCTTAAGGGGGGACTAATTTGGCTGTGGAAGTCGGAGCCTGCGGCTCCGACTTCCACAGCCCCCATACAGGGGGTGGAGAGGGGAGTTTGAAGGGAGGGCGGGGGACCCTTACGAAAAATTGTCCCCCGGCCCTCCCCTTAAATTATTTCCTTCCCCGCCGCGTGCAGGGCGTTTTTCAGGGCCAGGGCTTTTTCCGCCACGGCCATGGGATTGACGCCCAGGATATAGATCATGGGTTCCCGCCCGAATCCCCCGCTGTCGTAAAGCAAATCCCAAGGGAGGTCTTGGGCCTGGGAGGTCCAGGCTGCGGCCCGGCAGGGGGACCCCGCTTTGGAAATCCAATCGCCGTCCATGGAGACGCCCTGGAGGTGAAGCAAGGGGGCCAGTTCCTCGATGCCCTGGAAATAGCGGATATTCATGGCGGCCCGGAGTTCCGGACGGACTTCCAAGGCCGCCAGGATCAGGGCGGCAATGTGACGGGAGGCCCCAAAAGCCGGCGGCGCGGGAATGACCAGCCCCTGGGGGGTTTTCACCAGCCGCCCGGGAAACGCGGCCACGTCCTGGGGGCCTTCGGCATAGGCCGCGGCATAACCCAGGTTAGTCATGACTTCCGGAACCAAGGGGCTAATATCTTCTTCCTGCAGACGCCGGGCCGCCAGGCTCAGGGCCTTGAGCGCCTCGTAGCGGCTCAGGTCCCGGGCAAAGGGGGCGTAAGGGTTAACCGGCCCCTTACCCCGGCCCAGGGGGAGGCCCCAGCGCAGGGCCTGGGCTGCCAGCCGCCGGGCCTGGTTCACCGCCTCGGGCAGGGATAGGCTCTGGGCCAGGCCCGCGGCGCAAGCCGTAGCCACCAGGCAGCCGGAGCCGTGGTTGTGGGGAGCCTTAAGCCGCGTCCCCGGCAGGCGGTAGGAATTTTTGCCGTCGGTCAGGACGTCCACCGGCTCGCCGGGCAGGTGGCCGCCTTTGGCCAGGACCCATTGGGGGCCTTGGGCCTGGAGGCGACGGGCCGCGTCCTCCAGGTGGTCCGGAGTTTCAATCTTCAAACCGGTGAGGCGGGCGGCCTCCGGGGCGTTGGGGGTAAGCAGAAAGGTCAGCGGGAATAATTCCTCTTTCAACGCTGCGACCCCCTCCTCATCCAACAGGGGGAAGCCGTCGCCTCCCGCGGCCAGCACCGGGTCCAGGACCAGGGGAACCGGCGGGGCTGTTTTAAGACGCCCGGCCACGGCTCTGACAATGGCGGCGCTGCCTAACATGCCGATTTTCACCGCATCGACGGGGAAATCAGCCAGCGCCGCGTCCAATTGGGCCGCCACCACCTCCGGGGCCACCGGGTGGACCGCCTGGACGCCCAGGCTGTTCTGGACAGTAAGCGCGGTGACCACCGTGAGGCCGTAGGCGCCCAGGAGGGTGGCCGTCTTCAGGTCCTGCTGCAGCCCCGCGCCCGCGCCCGGGTCGGAGCCGGCGATAATGAGAACGGTTTTCATGGCTAATATCCTTCATATGGCGGCACTGGCTTATGGCCTTATTATTAGGCATAGGCGGGACGCCTGTGCCACCATGGACTTGTTGGCATTTCGATTCTTTCGGTTAAAATGGAGTCTCTTTTAACTGAAAACTGAAAACTGTTTACAGGCTTCTGCCCCCGGCCAGGCAGCGCCGGGCTTCAGCCACCAGCGCTCGCCGGTAATCCCAGGAAAGATAGCCGTTCCTGGCGATGCGCAACTCCGCCAGGGCCATGTAAAAGGGATTGAGAAAGTAAAGGCGCTCTTCCAATTCCGATCCCCGGGGGATGGCAGCCAGGTAAGCTTCGAAAAAGCGGCGGATGGCCCCTTCGGCGGCCTGCCAATTCCCGGTGCGCCAGCCCCAAGCGTGTTTCAACTCCCCCGCCACCCAGGAAAGGTCGAAGAGGCGGTCTCCCAGGCGCAAACGCTCCAGGTCCAGGGCCACGGCCCGGCCGTTGGGGAAAAGAAAATTGGTGGGGGTGGCGTCGCCGTGGAGGACCACGGGGGAATCGGGAAACCGGGAGAGGCGCGGGGGCCACTTTTCTCTTTCCGCCGCCAGATGGGCCTCGTCTTCCGGGGAGAGCAGCCCCGAGTCTCCAAGTTGGCGCCGCAGCTTATCGAAATATCCCAGAGCTTCCGCAATGGAAAGATGGGTGGAGGAAACGGGCCGGGCGTGGAAGCGGGCCAGCAGCCCCGCCAGGTTTTCCAGGCCCGCGTGCAGGGCGTCTTGGGCGCCATTAGAGCAGGCCATCCCCAGCAGGTAGTCCAGGTCCGGGCCGGGAACGGACTCCAGCAGCAGCCCCAGGCGCCGGGCAGGATGGCGTCCCAACAGCCGGGGAAGGAGACCGGCCTCCCAACCCAGGCCGTTTTGGGCGGCCCAGAGATAATGGTCATATTCCTGCACCACCCCCTGGTCTTGCAAGGACTGAGGGGGAAAGGCGTGGAAAAATTTCCCCACCACGGCCTTATCACCTCCGGCGCACCGGAAGCGGTACACCGGGCGGGAGGAGGGTAGCTGTTCCAGGATTATTTCCCGGTCAGGAGAATCATCCTCGCCAAGAATACCCCTCAAGGATTTCAACAGGGAGGGCTCGGGAGACGGGAATTTCACGGTTATACCACTTTACCTTTCAATCGTTACAAACTGCTTATTTGGGCCTATTGATTTCATAAATACTATTAACCGAAAACCGAAAACTGTTTCATACTGCCTCCAGCCGCTGCCGGGCTTCCTGCCAGCAGCCCAAGGCCCCGATGAACTGGGGGTGGGGCGGCACCAGGACCTGAAGCCCGCTCCGTTCCCCAAGAAGGCGCACCACCGCCTGGTTCCGGGCCACCCCGCCCACGAAGACCAGGGTGGGGCAAGGGTAGCGCCGCACCATGAGGTGGGCCCGCCGGGCCACCGAGGCGTTGACCCCCGCGGCGATACGCTTCGGGGCCACCCCTCGCAGCAGGTGGCCGATAAGCTCGCTCTCCCCGAAGATGGCGCAGGTGTGGGAGATCTCCACCGGCTCTTCCCAGGCCCGGGCGAATTGGGTCAAGGGCAGGTGGAGAAACCGGGCCATGTTTTCCAGATAGCGGCCGGTGCCCGCGGCGCAGCGGTCATTGGTGAGAAAGTCGAACACCCGTCCCTCTTTGACATACAGGACCTTGGTGTCCTGGCCGCCCATCTCCAGAAGAACGAAATGGTCCAGGCCGGTCTGCGATTTGGCCCCCAGAAAATGCGCCCGGATTTCGGTGATGGTGGGGAAATGCTCTTTTAATAGTTCCTTGCCGTAGCCGGTGGCCACCAGCCGCTCCGGGGGGGCCAGGCCCAACCGCGCCCAATCCACCGTCAGCCGGCCGCCATTGCGGCCCAGATAGTCCCGGTAAAAAGTGAGGCTGTCCAGTTCGTGCCGCCCCAGACCGCCGTCGGGCCTGGTATAGACCAGCTTCACAAACCGGCTGCCGAAATCCAGGCCGAGGGTTAGTTTTCTGTTTTCTGTTTTCTGTTTTCTGTTCATAAAAAAAATTTTATTGCCGGGAGCTTCATATACGCGTTTTTAAATTTCCTTAGGTCCCTGAATATCAAATTAAAGGAAACAATTGTTTCTGGCTTAACCACAGAAAACCGAAAACCGAAAACAGATCTTAACGCAATACATCAACAAAAGCCTCCAGGCGCATGCGGGTGCGGGAGTCCAGGGGCGCGGGGCGGTCGCCTTCGATGGTCAGAATAGGGATATGCAGTCGCTCCCGTATTACTTGATCAAACATCTGGCGGAAACAGAAGCTCTGGGTATAGTGCACAATTCCGTCCAGGCGCCGGGTCTTGACCGCCTCCTCCAGGTCCGCCAGGCGCCCGAAAATATCGTAGGGGTAAGTATAGCGAAGATATTGATCCGCCAAATCCAGGTCCGGGTAGGGCATGCTGAACTGGCGGGGAATTTCGTTGAAGACCACTTCCCCGTCCAGCTCTTCCAGGTAGTCCCACAAGTTGGTGAAAATTGGGGGAATACCCGCCAGGCCTAGACGCACCTTGGCCTTATAAGGCTTCCGGCCTCGGGCTTTCTTAAGAAAGTCTGCCACTTTCTGGGCATAGGCTTCCACGTCGGATTCAAAGTCCGAGCTGGCGATGAGGTATTGAAAATTCTCCCGGCCCCGGACCTGGCCGGTTTCCCAGGTGAGACGGTCCAATTCCCGTAAGTTGCGACGCAACGGGCGCAGCTTTTCCTGCACCCGGACCACTTCCTCAGTGGCGGCGCCCAGGCGGGCCGCCAAGGCCGCGATTTCCCGGCGTATTTGCTCCCGGTTGGGAGGATAAGGGAATTGGAAGTGGATGACCTCCCGGCCTTCCGCTTCCAGGATTTCTCCCAGGGCCTGGGTGTAGGAGCAGTCTCCCTGGCAGGCCGCAATGACCGCCCGGATATCCGGCCGGCGGCTGAGGGCGGTGTAAATACCCTTGACCCAGGCGCAGATGGTCCGGGGGAAGCCCGCGGCTTCCGCGTCGCTCACCCAGGCCAGGGCCTCGGGACTGGCGATGAAAATATTGTTCAAATCCACCGGTGTCAGCCCCGCAGCCAGGACCACTTCCACCGGAATGGTGGTGGTGAGGCCCATAAGGGCGCCGGGGGGGAAAGGCTTAATACAAGGCATAGAGGCCATATGGTTTTCGGTCTTCGGTCTTCGGTCTTCGGTTTACTGCTCACTGTTCGCTGCTCACTGAGTTATCAAGGAATTTCACCCTCTTGCCAGTGAATCTCTTTGATACCCTCGGTCCGGGAGAGGGCGCTGACAATGTGTCCCCAGGGAACCTCCTCATGGCTTCGGAGGCGCAGGTTGTAGGTCACCGTGTTGGACGGAATCTCCGCCTTGTAGTTGATGAACTGGATGGTGAAATTATGGCCCCCCAGAATTTCCCGGATCTTTTTGAGAGGTTTTTCGGCGCGGTCGTACTTGAGGCTGAGAATAGTAAATTCATCCCGGTGGAAGATAGCTTTTATCCACCGGAAGACATAGAGAATGAGCAGACTGATGGCGGCGCCCATGAGCGCCGGGGCCAGATAGCTGGCGCCGATGGCCAGGCCGATGCCGGTAACCAGCCAGAGGCCGGCGGCGGTGGTCAGCCCCCGGACCGTGCCCTTGCCGGTAATGATGGCCCCGGCTCCCAGAAAACCCATGCCCGCAATGGCATAGGAGGCGATGCGTCCCGGGTCCAGGCGCACCACGGACTGGGTCACCCCCAGATGGCGGTAAAGCTCTTCCATGTGCAGGGAGAGCATCATCATCAGGCAAGAACCTACGCACACCAGGATGTAGGTTCGCAGGCCAGCGGCCTGACCGTGCTTCTCCCGTTCAAATCCGATGGCGCCTCCCAAGACCGAGGCCAGGGCCAATTTGGTTCCGTAAATTAAAATCTGCTGCCAATCCACCATGGCTGCCACCTCCTTCCAGCCGGTTTCCATCTCAGTTTTAATGATGCGCAGTGCGACCCCTACATTAACCGCGGGGCGGGCGGGAACCGAAGATGGCGGTTCCCACCCGCACCAGGGTGGCGCCTTCTTCCACCGCCACTTCATAGTCCCCGGACATGCCCATGGACAGCTCGGCCAAGGGAGCCGGGACTATCTCTATCTCCCGGAGGCGGTCCCGAAGCTCCCGCAAGGCCCGGAAGTAGGGACGGACTTCCTCGGCGGAAAGCCAGGGAGGCATGGTCATCAGTCCCACCACCCTTAAGTGGGGCAGGCAGGCGATGTCCCGAAGCAGGTCCGGGACTTTTTCCGGGGCGGCCCCGGACTTGGTCTCTTCCCCGGCCAGGTTCACCTGGATGAGGATATCCTGGACTTTTTGAAGCTGGGCCGCGGCCTGGTCCAACGCCTGGGCCAGCTTGAGGCGGTCCACCGAGTGGATCAGGTCGAAAAGCTCCACCGCGGCCTTAGCTTTCTTGCTCTGGAGATGGCCGATGAAATGCCAATGGAGCCCCGGGCCCAGGGCCGTAATCTTTTCTCTAGCCTCCTGGACATAATTTTCTCCGAAGAGCCGGTGGCCGGCGGCCACTGCCTGGCGCAGGCGCTCCAGGTCCACGGTCTTGGTCACCGCAATGAGGCGCACCCCCCCGGGGTCCCGGCCGGCCCGCCGGGCCGCGGCCGCGAGGCGCTGTCGAACTGCTTCCAGATTTTGGGCGATCTGGCTCAAGATGTGTTTCCTGTTTTCCGTTTCCTGTTTTCTGTATGGGGCCGAGCCGTTTCGGGCGCCATAAATTGCGCCCCTACGTCCAGATCGAACGCGGTCAAGGTGTTTTGAAAAGTAAGGCGGGCCACTTCTTCAAAGGAAAGATGGTTAAGCTCCGCCAGCAGCCGGGCGGTGGCCGCCACATAGGCCGGCTCATTGCGCTTCCCCCGCCAGGGCTGGGGCGGCAGATAAGGGGCATCCGTTTCCACCAGCACCCGGTCCAGGGGTATCTTTTTGGCCACCTCCCGCAACGGCCCGGCCGCAGGGTAAGTGAGGGTGCCGGAAAAAGAGAGATGCAGCCCCAGGTCCAGGAAGGCCCGGGCCTCCTCATAGCTCCCGCCGAAACAGTGCATCACTCCGCCGTGGAGGCGCCGCTTATGGTCCCGGAGAATTTCCAGGGTGGCGGCGGTGGCGTTCCGGGTGTGGATCACCACGGGTTGGCCCAGGCCGGAAGCCCATTCCAGTTGACGGCGAAACCACTGCCGCTGCACCTCTTCCGGTGAGCGCCGGCGGTAGAAATCCAACCCGATTTCCCCCACTGCCACCACTTTGGGGTCCCGGGCCAGAGTTGACAAGGCCTCCAGGTCGCCATCCGTCAGGGCCTTGACGCCGTGGGGATGCACGCCCACCGTGGCAAAAACTCCGGGGAATTTCCTGGCCGTGGCCAGAACCTGGCTCGAATTCTCCAGGCCGATGCCCACATTGATGATGAGGGCCACCCCGGCTTCCGTGGCCCGAGCCACCACCGCGGCCTGGTCCGGGGCAAATTCCGGCATATCCAGATGGGCGTGGGAATCAGCCAGCACGATAGACATGGACGAATATTCCTTATCATGGTAAAATATCCCAAATTTTACCGGTCTGCAAGGAGAGGCGGTGGCCGCCTGGATATTGGCAATACTATGCCTGGGCTGGATCTGCTGGGGTACGCCCCTCGCGGCGGCCGCGGATTTAAGCCATTCCCCCCCCCGGTGGCAGAACCTGGGAAAAGGTCTCAGCTTCGCCCTAATGGACGTTCTCCGGGATGACGACGTGGCCGGGGCCTTGGCGGTGGTTAAAATCGACCCCGGGGCCAACGCCTTCCGGATCTTTCACCATAAGCCCCAGAAAATCACCGCCTGGCAGCAGGAGATCCAGGCCCAGGTGGTGTTCAACGCCAGCTTTTATGGGACCGATGGCAAACCGGTGGGACTGGTCGTCTCCGACGGCAAACTGGTGGGGCCTCTCAAAAACCCCCAGATGCGAGGCATGTTCGTGGCTGAACCCAAGGGAGTTTCGCCGGATCTTCCTCGGGCCACCATCCTGGATTTGGTCGTCAGCCCCATCCAGCCTCACAAGCTGCCCTGGACCCAAGGAGTCCAATCGTTCCCGCTGCTGTTGGATTCCAAGGGGCGCATCCGGGTGCACCCCAGCGATAAGGCGGCCCACCGCACCGTCATCGCCACCGACCACAGCGGCAACATATTGGTGTTCAACACTCACAGCGGCAGTCTCACCCTGTACGACCTGGCCCGGCTTCTCAAAAACAGCGAGCTTGAGGTGGACGCCGCCCTTAATCTGGACGGCGGCACCGAGGCCCAGCTTTACATAAAAACCAAGGACTTCGAGTTCTTCTCCCCCCCTGCCTGGGAGACCCAGTTAGGCAGCCTTATTGACCGGAAAGCCTTTGAACTGCCCACGGTAGTGGGGGTTTTTCCGCGGTGATAACAATGATACACCCCCATGACACCAAGACGCCAAGTTCCACTAAGAATATTCTCCGGGTGGTGGGGCGTCCCCAAATAGCCCACCACCCGAATTTTTCCTTGGTGAACCTTGGTGTCTTGGCGTCTTGGGGGTGAAGAAATGTCTTTTTATCTCATCTTGGGCGCGGGCCGCTTCGGGCGGCTGGCCCTGGAGCGCCTGGGCCGCCGGGATCAGGAGGCCCGCTTTCTCATCGTGGACCCCGACCCTAAAGCCCTGGCCGCGGCGGTCAGGGGTTTAAATTCTGAGAATATAATGGCGGTACAGGCCGAGGCCGGCAAGTTTCTGGCGGATAATTTGGGGGAGGACAGCCCCTGGGACTGGATCATCCCCACGGCGCCGGTGCACGTTGCTTATGTCTGGCTGCGCCAAGGCTCTCTGGCGGGGGAGGACTGGCAGACATTAGCACCGCCCGAGATGATGGCGGAAGTTGCACCCGTGGTCCTTAAGGGGCCGGAGGAGGAACTTTACCTCAGTTACGCCGGCCACCTCTGCCCTGACGACTGCACCGAGCCGGACGTCTGCCCGGTGAGCGGAGAACCCCGGGAGACGGCGTTATCCGAGGCCCTGGCCGCCCTCCAGGTCCCGGAGTATGAGATCCTGGTCATGGTCAGCCGGCCACTGGCTCCCGGGGTGGGAGGCTATCAACCACGGGAGCTTTGGAAACTGGGCCGGAAGATGAAGTCATGCGCCGGGAAAGTCATGATCGCCACGGCTTGCCGCTGCCATGGGGTGGTCCACGGCCTGGAGCGCCGGGAGGTGAGCCGGTGAGTTTCGCCTTTCCCGGGGTGGTGGGGACTTCCCCCCGGATGGCCGAGTTGGTGCGGCTCCTGGATCTGGTGGCCCCCACCGAGGCCACGGTCCTGCTGTTGGGAGAAACGGGCACCGGCAAGGAGTTGGCGGCCCAGGCCATTCACCGGAACAGTCCCCGGCGGGAGGCCCCTTTCGTGGTGGTCAATTGCGCCACCCTCCCCGAGACCCTGCTGGAGAGCGAACTCTTCGGCCACGAACGGGGCGCGTTTTCCGGGGCCGTGGCCCGCAAAGAAGGGCGGTTTGCCGCGGCCCACCGGGGCACCTTGTTCATGGATGAAGTGGGGGAATTCAGCCCCGCCATCCAGGCCAAGATCCTGCGGGTGCTCCAGTCCCGGGAGTTCGAACCGCTGGGCGGCGCCCGCACCGTGAAGGTGGACGTGCGCCTCATCGCCGCCACCAACCGGGACCTGGAAGCCATGCTCCGGGAGAGCAAGTTTCGAGAGGACCTTTTTTTTCGCCTCAACGTCTTCCCCATCGTGCTGCCGCCGCTGCGGGAACGCCTGGAGGATTTGCCTCTCCTGGCCAGGGAATTCCTAAGGGTTTATGCCGAGAAAAACCACCGTCCGGTGAAAACCCTGGCCCCGGAGGTGGAGGAGGCGTTCCGCCATTATCCCTGGCCGGGAAATATCCGGGAATTGGAAAACGTCATAGAACGGGGGGTCATCATTTGCCCGGGAGAGACCCTGACCTTGGAAGATTTGCCCCCGGGAATTCAACCCTATGGTCTGGGCCTGACCGGAGAAGAAGACCCGGAACCCAACCTGGCGGAGCTGGAGCGCCAGCTCATCCGCCGCACCCTGGACAAGGTGGCGGGGCGGCGCCGGCAGGCCGCGGAAATCCTGGGGATTTCCCTGGATGAGCTGAATGTGAAGATGCGGGCTTATGGATTGGATTGAATCCACAGATTTCGTTATATTCACGGATTAAGGATAAGATTATGTTCTTTCCACCCCTCATATTCATGTTAATGATGGCTTTCTTGTTCCTGGCCCTGATCCTCCTGCCCTTTCTGATGGTGGGGCTGATAGGGGAAGCCTTCGCCAGGCTGGGCATCTCCCCCGGCATGATTTTCTGGCTCCTCATCTTCACGCTGTTGGGGAGCATGGTCAATATCCCCATCACATCCATCAAGGGGCCGGTGGTTACGGGGGAGCAGGTGATTTCCTATTACGGCATGAAGGTGCGGCTGCCCCGGGTGACGCGGGCCCAGGAAACCGTGCTGGCGGTGAACGTGGGCGGGTGTGTCATTCCGGTGGTCTTGTGTATTTATCTTTTGACCAAAATTTCCTTCGGGGTTTTTCTTCCCATCCTGGTGGCCATCGTCACCGTGGTGGTCAACCGTTTGGCCCGGCCCATCAAAGGGCTGGGCATCGGGGTGCCGGGGCTGGTTCCGCCCCTGGTGGCGGTTTTAGGAGCCTATCTCCTGGCCCCGCCGGAGTTGCGGGCCCCCAGCGCTTACATTGCCAGCACCCTGGGGATTTTGATCGGCGCCGATCTGCTGAACCTGGGAAAGATTGCCCAACTGGGCGCGCCGGTGGCCTCCATCGGCGGGGCCGGCACCTTTGACGCCATTTTTTTAAGCGGCATTCTGGCGGTGTTGCTGAGTTAAGGATCAGGGGTCAGTCATCCATGAGCCGCTGGCTCACCCGTAATAAATGAACAGATATTTTTGGGGGGAGGGCAGGGA
>VGSW01000036.1 GCA_016874915.1 Deltaproteobacteria bacterium | reverse complement strand
CGCGCACAAAGCCATGCTTGACAAACGAGGTGCTGCCACATCTCTTGCACGAAAGTTCCATGAGATTACCTCCTGGATAGTTTCAGGAGGTATTATAGCATAAAATGTATCTAATGTTAACACTCTCAAACATAAATGGGGGTATCCGGTTGACTCCCGTACCCACTATATCTTGTGTTTTATGATTTGGGGGTATCCTCCCCGGAAATCATCTCCCATAACGGGAGGAACACTGACGGCTTGTTGAACCAGACGGTAGAAAAGCTTACCTCTTGAGCCGGAAGTTCTGCGATTGAATCTAAAGGTATATTCATCGAGGTAATAATCCAGGTGAGAACCGCGTACCGCTCCCTGATGGGTTCCCAGCAACCATCGTTTCAGCAACGAAGCTGCCCGATGAGCCAAGGGCAACAAGTTTTTCCCAGTCTCGGCGGTTTCTCTGACCACAGCATGGATATAACCCAGGGAAGCCAGTTGGCCATAGCCGGCCCAGTTATCCGTGCGCACCATACTGCCTGGCTCCACGGCTTCCTGGACCGCCTTGGAAAGACTTTCTGTGGAAGCATCAGGAATGCGACTCAACCTAATCCGCCCGAGACGCCCTTCATTTTCCTGGGCTGCGATCATCACCAAAGCCTTTCCCGCAGAGCCGCGACCACGTTTGCCCGGCTTCTCACCGCCAATGTAGGTTTCATCAATCTCAATGATACCGGACAAACGGTCACGTCCTGGCCGCACCATGGCTCCCCGAAGTTTTTGCAGCCATATCCAGGTAGTTTCATACCTTGGCAAGCCCAGAACCCTTTGGAGCCCCAAGGCGCTGACACCGTTTTTCTGGCTGGTAACCTGCCAGATGGCCCTAAACCACAATCTCAACGGTTTCCTGGTGTCCTGGAAAATGGTTCCCGCGGTGACCGAGATTTGATAATCGCACTGGCTACAGCGATACGGACCTCTCTTGGTTACCCAGGCTTTATTACCACCACATCTCGGACAAGAAAACCCCTCCGGCCACCGCAACTGGAACAAGTATCTACGGCAGTCCTCTTCCGTAGCAAACCTTTGCTCGAATTCCAGGATGGTTCGGGGATAATCTTCAACTGTCATTAACCCCTATACTACATATAGTAGCAGGGAGAGTCAACCGGATACCCCCAAACATAAAAAGGCGGGGTCTCCCCGCCTCTTGCGAACTGGTATAAAAATTGAAAAGTTTAAGGCAATAACTTTTATTTTGGCAAACTTTTTGACAATTTTTCTAAATCATCTATAACACGTTGTAGTCCTAATGGGTTAGTTGGATATTCATAGAAATGAAGATCCTCATTTTTTTTGTCTTTCGGTAAGCGAGACAATAGTTCGTCTCGTAAAATAATAGCATCTGCTTTGAATTTCTCGCCATACTCAAGATTAACGGATGGTCCAAGCAAAAGAGATGTTTGTTCAGTCCAAATCATTTCTCTTTCCTGGTCAGTTTTTGCTTGTATCATCCGTTGCCTATAGACGTCATTAATTTTACTATTTCTCTTATCTTTCTCTTTATGGTACTCCCGCATTCGGGAAATAAGCTTCGAAGCCTTATCTTGAAGTTCGTTATTAGTCAATTGTGAATATGCCGTCTTTTCTCTATCAACAAGATGCAATCGTTGCCTATACTCATTAATCTGATCATCCTTTGCGGCTAATCTTTCTTTGAGGGTTTCAATGCGCTCTTTGTAAATATGGCTTATTAAAAACCATAATGGAAAAATAATAAGGATAGCAAAAGAGATAAATACAAGGGGAGCAGATTTTAATGTTTCCCAATTTCTATATAGGAAATCTATCATCTTAGTATCCTCGAGGTTTAATAAGAAAAGTAGAGTTAAAAAGAATGGTGACCCAATTCGTCGGATGATCCTGAATTTTTCAGTCTTAAAGCTGACCGCTGATAGCTGACAGCTAACCGCTACACAAACAGCGAACTCACCGAATCATGGTTGTGAATCCGGCGGATGGCCTCGCCCAAAAGCGGCGCCACCGACAAGACCCGGATCTTTTCCAGGGACGCGGCCTCGGGGCTAAGGGGAATGGTGTCGGTCACCGCCACGGTCTGAAGGAGCGACCCTTGAATATTGCTCACCGCGTTGCGGCTCATTATCGGGTGGGTGGCGCAGGCGTGCACCGCCCGCACCCCGTGGCGCAGGAGTAGTTCCGCGGCCATGGTCAAGGTGGCCCCGGTGGCGATCATATCGTCCAGAATGATCGCTTCCTTGCCCCAGACATTGCCGATGAGGGTCATGGCCCGGATAGCTGCGCCATCCCGCCGTTTATCAATGATGGCCAGAGAGGTGTTCAGCCGTTTGGCGTAGGCCCGGGCCCGCTCCACCCCGCCGGCGTCCGGGGAGACTATTACCACGTCCGCATCGAAATTATTCCTGATATATTCCAGCGTCACCGGCGCGGCGAAGAGATGGTCCACCGGGATATTGAAAAAACCCTGGATCTGACCCGAGTGCAGGTCCATGGTCAGCAGGCGGTTGGCTCCCGCGGTGGTCAGGAGATCTGCCACCAGCTTGGCGGAAATGGGAGTGCGAGGCGCGGTCTTGCGGTCCTGACGGGCATAGGCATAGTAGGGCATCACCGCGGTGAGGCTCCGGACGGAGGCCCGCTTCAGGGCGTCCAGCATGATAAAGAGTTCCATCAGGTATTCGTTGGCCGGCATGCTGGAGGGTTGAATCACAAAAACGTCTTTCCCCCGCACGTTTTCGTGGAACTCCACCCGGATTTCCCCGTCGGAGAATCGCCCCACCGCAGCCTCTCCCAGGGGGACCCCCAGATGCTGGCAAATCTTTTCTGCCAGGGGACGGTTGGCGTTGCCGGTAAAGATCTTCAAACCATCCATAAATCGTTCTCCCAGCCTGCGTCCTTCGGCGCCCCGGTGAGGCCCCGGGTGATGGCCATCCAGCCGGAAAAGTGATGCCGCATTTCCCGGGCCGCCTCCCGAGCTGTGTCTAATGAAGGGAAAATGGCAAAGAGGGTGGGACCGCTGCCGGACATGCCTTGAGCCTGGGCGCCCAGGGCCGCAAGGGAATCCAGCAGGTCTTGAAGTTCAGGAAAGCGCGTTAGGGTCACGGTCGCCAAATCGTTGTGGACCCAGGTTTCCGGGCGCTCCGGGTCCCATTCTTCCAGAACCGGCGCCTTCAGATTCGCCAGGTCCAGGTTTTCATAAACTCCCCGGGTGGATATGGGCACCCCCGGGTTGAGCAACAGGTAGCAGTAAGCCGGCAAAGCCAGGGGCGTTAGCTCCGTCCCGATGCCCCGGCCCACCGCCGGCCCTTCCAGGAGGAAGAAGGGCACGTCGGCGCCCAGACCGGAGGCCAGGCGGTGCAAGGCAGCCATATCCAGGGGCTTTCCCAGCAGGTCATTGAGGCCCAGCAGGGTCCCAGCCGCGTCGCTGCTGCCGCCCCCTAAGCCCGCGGCCAGGGGGATGCGTTTGCGCAGGGTGATATGAACCGCCGCCGGCCGCCCCCATTCCCGGCCAAAGGCCAGAACGGCCCGCACCGCCAGATTTTCCTCCCCCCGGGGAAGCCGGGGGTCATCGCACTCCAGGGTGACGCCGGTCCCGCCCCGACGGAGCGTCAGTTCATCCGCCAGGCTGAGAGGCTGCATGACGGTCACCAGGTCATGGTAACCGTCGGGCCGCCGCCGCACCACCCGGAGGTAAAGATTGACTTTGGCGGGACAGAGCCGCCGGATTTCTTCACCTCCGGCGGCCCGGCTCAGCCCACCTCCTTGATGTACTCCATCCGGAGGTCATAGAGCAGGTGATCGAACATGTCCTCTTCATCCGAGGTCAGGTTGCCCCGGGTCTTTTCCCGGAGCAGACCCAGGAGGTCGATGGTCTGCTTGGCCAGAGGCAAATTCTTATTAATCTCCCCGGTGTTGGGGTCCGGAAGCGTCCCTAAATGAATAAAGGCCGAGGATCCCAAGGAAAAAAGAAAGGCGGAGATGGTTATTTCCGGTAGGGGAAAATCCTTTTCAGCTTCGGCCCCCGCCGCCGCCTCTTGGGCTGCCTGGGCCGCCTCTTCTTCCAGAACCCTGGCCTGCTCTTCTTCGCTCAGGTGGAGAAACCGCCGATCCTTGACGGTATAGCCCTTGTCTTCAGATTCGGCCATAGTTGGGCTCTCCGAAATATCTTAATTAAACCGCAGATGAACGCAGATTAACACAGATAAAAAATATCTGCGTATATCTGTGTTCATCTGCGGTTTCATATTTATAACTCCAATTGCGTGCATTCGGCCACGTGCTTCAAGGCCCGGACATCCGCCAGACACTCCGGGGTCACCGGAGTGTCGGTGGTCAGGAGGATGATGTTCTGGCCCCGTTCCTTTTCCTGGCCCACGTTCATCCGGGCGATATTGATTTTGTGTTTGCCGATGGTGGTGCCGATGGCGCCGATGACCCCGGGCACGTCGGTGTTGTAAATGAACAGCATGTGGCCCTCGGGAATGGCCTCCAAACGGAACTTGTTGATCCGGACCAGGCGAGGCTCGTATTTACCGAAAATGGTGCCGGCCACCGTGTTCTCATCCGTGGCGGTGCGCACCGTCAGGCGGATGAGGGTGGTGAAGTCCTCGGCGGAGGCCACTTTTTCTTCCCGGACGTGAATGCCCCGGGTTTCAGCCATCAGGGGGGCGTTGACGTAATTCACTTCGTCCCCCACCACCGGGAACAGCAACCCCTTGAGAATGGTCTGGGTGATGGGCTTGACATCCAGCCTGGAGACTTCGCCGATATAAGCCACGGTGATGCCGTTGATGGCGCCCTGGGTCACCTGGGCCTGGAAGTTTCCCAGGGCCTCGGCCAGGGTTAAGTAGGGCCGGATCTGGGATAGGGTTTCCTGGCTCACCGACGGGGCGTTCACCGCGTTCCTGATGGTGCCCATGAGGAGATATTCCAGGATCTGCTCGCAGATGGCCACGGCCACGTTGGCCTGGGCCTCCTCAGTGGAGGCGCCCAGGTGCGGGGTGCAAACCACGGTGGGCAGCTCCCGTAAAGGGAAGGTCGCCGGGGGCGGTTCCTGTTCGAAAACGTCCAGCGCGGCGCCGGCCACTTTCCCCTCTTTAAGGGCTTCCAGCAGGGCCTCTTCATCGATGAGCCCGCCCCGGGCGCAGTTGATGAGGCGCACCCCGGGTTTCATTTTGCGGAAAGCCTCTTTGTTCAGGAGCCGGGCGGTCTCTTTGGTCTTGGGGGTGTGCAGGGTGATGAAATCGGAGCGGGCCAGCAGCTCGTCCAGGGATACCAATTCCACCCCCATGTTGACCGCCACTTCCTTGGTGATGAAGGGGTCATAGGCAATGACCCTCATCCTCAGGCCCACGGCCCGCTCTGCCACCACCGAGCCGATGCGCCCCAGGCCGATGACCCCCAGGTTTTTGTTGAACAGCTCCATGCCCTGGAACTTCTTCTTTTCCCATTTGCCTTCCCGCATGGATTGGGCCGCCTGGGGGACGTTGCGAGCCAGGGCCATCATCAAAGACAGGGCGTGCTCCGCAGTGGTGATGGTGTTGCCGCCGGGGGTGTTCATCACCACGATGCCCCGCTTGGAGGCCGCAGGGATGTCCACATTGTCCAGGCCGGTGCCGGCCCGGCCCACCACTTTGAGACGGTTGGCCGCGGCGATGAGCTCCGCGGTGACCTTGGTGGCGCTGCGGATCACCAGGGCGTCCGCGTCTTTGATGGCGTCTTTGAGTTCCTCCGGGCTCATGCCCGGTTTGTTGACCACTTCAATGCTGGGGTGGCCTTCCAGAACGGCAATCCCGGCGGGGGAAAGGTTGTCGCTGATGAGGACTTTCATGCTGCCGCCTCCTTCCCTAATACTTGATTGGCCGCCTTGACCCCGGTCCCCAAAGCCACCTTGTAACCCAACTGGTTCAACACGATTTCCAGACCGGCGATGGTGCCCACCAGATCCACTTCGTCAATATAACCCATATGGGCGATGCGGAAGATCTTGCCCTTGGCCTGAGCCTGGCCGCCGGCGATCCAGATGCCCCTTTTACGCAGTTCCGCCACCACTTTCTGGCCGTCCACCCCGGCGGGGGCCAGCACTGCGGTGAGGACTAAGGAAGCGTTGTCCTTGGAGTAAAGCTCCAACCCCATGGCGGCCATGGCGGTCTTGGTGGCTTCGGACAGGCGCCGGTTGTGGGCGAAGACCTTCCCCAGGCCGTCCCGGCGGATCTTCGCCAGGACTTCCTGCAACCCCAGAATCAGGGATACCGGCGAGGTGTAAGGGGTCTGGTTCTTTTCCTGGGATTTGCGCGCCTTGGCAAAGTCGAAATAATATTTGGGCAGGGTGGAAGACTTGACAAATTTCCAGGCTTTATCGCTTAAGGCGGCGAAGGCCAGCCCCGGGGGGAGCATCATGGCCTTCTGAGAGCCGGCCACCAGGACGTCAATGCCCCATTCGTCCATGGGCAGCTCATAGCCCCCCAGGGCGGAAATGGCGTCCACCACCAGGATGGTCCCAGGGCGGTTCCTGGTCACCTCTGCCAGCCCTTTAACCGGATGCTGCACGCCGGTGGAGGTTTCATTGGCCTGGACGAAGACCGCTTTGATGGCCGGGTTGGCATCCAGGAGCTTGGCCACGGCCTGGGGGTCCACCGCCCGGCCCCATTCCACTACGAGGCGTTCCGGCTTCACGCCGTAAACGTTGCAGAGCTCGGTCCAGCGCTCGCCAAACTTGCCGCCGTCCACCACCAGGGCCGTATCCCCCGCGGACAGGGTGTTGGCCACTGCCCCTTCCATGGCGCCGGTGCCGGTGGCGGCAAAGATCAATACTTCCTGCTGGGTCTGAAAGAGATACTTGAGTCCTTCCCGCACCTCGCCCAGGATCTCCATAAACTGGGGCGCCCGGTGATGGATGATGGGCGTTGCCATGGCCAGTTGGGTTTCCGGAGCCACGGGGGTGGGCCCCGGAGTCATCAGATACCTTTTCATCGTTTTACACCTTGCCTTGTGATCTCAGGATAATTGTGCGTCTTTGATTGAGAAATATTTCCTAAAGTAATCTAATTTATTTAGTTTTGGCCCTTCTGTCAAGTTTTTGGAAGGGAAAAACGCTGCTCAATGGGAGTTAAATTCTATCACGATTTCGGATCGCAGGGGCACATCTTGTTTTGTCTTGACAGGTTTTCTGTCCGTCAGATCGAGGCCTGGCTCCACGCTTTTTTCAGACTCCGGCTCCCGACGACACCCTGGCGCGCCGCGCCACCCTTCCCCGCCATCAGGTGGGGTGGAGGACTCGCACCTCCATGCTCCCGCGCATTCTCGACATACAAAAAGGGCGGGGATTTGAATCCCTGCCCTTTTCTTTTGCAGAACGGGAAAAAAATTATGATCTCAGGCTTTAGTCCTACCTCGGCGCCACAGCCCCAGGGCCGCCAACCCGGTGCCGAACAGGAGTGCAGCGGACGGCAACGGCATCAGCGCAATGTCCATGCCGTTGATGATCCAGGATAGGTCGGTGCCTCCGCCATCGTGAAAGGTCAAATTCAACTGCCCGTCGGCGACATCGGTCGTAAATACCTCACTTCTGGTGGTGCCGTAAGGCAGTTCGAATATATCAACTTTGAGCACCCCTTCCGCAGAGACCTGGATTCTGTCATGCGTCCACGACTTGTCCCTGAAATACAGGGTCAGTTCGTAGGGGCCGTCGGGCAAATCAACCATGAAGATCCGGTCTTGGAAATTGTAATGGAAATCGCGCAATAAAAAATTGTCGAATTCCCCCGACCGCTCTCCGGCTTCCACCCCAATATTCCACCCATAGCCCAGCTGAGCGTTATAAATATGGTTAACCGCCGGGACGCTGGTATAACCGGTCTGAGTGTAACTGTAATCGAAATCGAAATGCATGGTCAACGCCTGGGCCGCCAGGGGCCATAGGGCGATCATACTGAAACCAAGCGCCACCGACGCCCACTTCCTCAAAGTTCTCCGCATGGTCTGGTTCTCCCTATTACTGGCGGTCCGGATTTGCTCCGCACACCCGGACGCCTAAGCCCTAGCCCCAGCCGTTTCCGCGGCGCCCTCGAGCCTAAACGGTAGTTTAGGTTTTACCGATTTCAGTATAGAGGTCTTTCCAATGGATTTTTTAGCATCTAAGACTATGTTTGTCAATCTTTTTGTAATCTTTGTCAAAAGTATGTGTAGATATCGGTTTTCATAACACATGAAATAACCAGTTGATTTTTCAGGCGAAATATTTCCTCCTACGGCTGTCTCGCCGGAGGATGGGGCAATCGGGGGGAGCTACCATCGCCGGTGGGATGTCCGGGATCCCCCCAACCTTCACCTCTTCTTCAGTTTTAGCTTTTCTGTCAGCATTTCCGGGGAAAAAGTTGCCGGGGGGCGATGGGCTGTGGCCAATAATTAAATGAAACCACAGACGAACACACATTAACACAGATAAAATATATCCGTGTTAATCCGCGTTCATCTGCGGTTTTTTATAGTGATTTTGTAATGGACCTGGAACCGGTGAAAGCGCGTGTTTGTCCCTTCCCCCTGATCTTTTGGAGATCAAAGGGCGGCGCACTCAGTGGATTTAGCGGGAAGATTCTCTCAGTCCTTGAGAAAAACAGCCTCCAGGGGGTAAATACCGTACTACTTCTGGTTATAACTCACTTCGAAAACACGCTTGGCGACCACAAAAGTGCCATCATAATAAGGCTGGCGGAGATCGGTGATGGTAACCCCATTGCGGCGGTTGGAGGCATGGATCATCTTCCCTTCCCCCAGGTAGATGCCGGCGTGGCCGACATACCGGCCGCCCCGGCGGAAAAACAGCAGGTCGCCGGGCAGCAGCTTGGAGAAGTCCATGGTCCGGGCCACCACTTTGCCCACCTGGGCCTGCTCGGCGCTGGAGCGGGGAAGGTTAATCTTGAAGTTCTTATAAATATACTGCACGAACCCGGAGCAGTCCGTGGCAGAGCCGGTGGTGAGATTCCCGCCCCGGCTGTAAGGAGTGTCCTTGTAATGCTTCGCCTGGGTCAGAACCAAGTCGGAAAAATTCCAGGGTTCAAACCGGTTATAGCGCTGCTCCAGGGCTGTGGCGGCTTCCTTGGAAGGGCTGGGCAGCTGGGAAGTCGGCTTGGATACCGGCCCCACGTTCTTTTTGGGGCTTAACGGCTCCAACAGGAACCGGCCATCCCGCTGGGGAGTGACCTTCATCAAGGGCGGAGTTTCACTCACCCCGGAAGTCCTGGACGCTGCCTTTAAATCCGAAGGCGAGAATTGCGCCAAATCGCCCCGCACTGGAGCTTCCACTTCCGGCGCGCTGCGCCGGCTGCGGCTGTAAGATTTCTTTTTGCCGTTGGTCTTGCTGGTCTTGCTTTTTGTTACTTTGCTCTGAGTTTTGGAGGGAGTGTTGTTCTTTTTCTTAACGTTTTTGGCGGGAACGGCAAAGGCGCTGGAAGAAAACGCCAAAGCCAAGGTTAATACCGCACCCAGGATTATCCGCTTCGCCATCCAATACCTCCTTGGTTATGGGCCTCGGGGGATAGGGCTGCTTGGCTGCCCCGGACAATCGGCCGGTCTTGCTACACCGATTATGACAAAGAGCCGTTGTGTTCCTAAGTTTCGGCGACTTTAGTATAGATCGCCCCCCATGTCAACCCTTTTTTTCACAAGGGGACGGGCCAAAGGAATATTATGAAGTAATTTAAAAATGTTATATAAGACAAGTTTTTGATGCTTCCCCATTGTCGGAGCGAAAGATAATGCGCTTTTGCGGGCACAAAATCTCTTGGATTAACGTCTTATCTCCGGCCTGCCAGGGCTTTGGCATTATCGTCCACAGCCCCCCTTTTACCGGCGCCGGCTGGAGCCAGTAGCCACATATTTTGTACCAAGTTGCCGTCCAAAAAGTAGGGGCGGGGTCTCCCCGCCCGTGGAGATAACAATGTTTGATGGCGGGCGGGGAGCCTCCCTAGAGAGCCTTTTGGGTTTAGATTATACCAAGTTGAGACCTCTGCGAAATACCTAATTGACTGGCTATCCCTTAAAATCCCCTCCCCCTTGAGGGGGGAGGGTTAGGGAGGGGGTGGCAAAATCTTTAACTGATTTAAGTATCTTAATCAATTTAGCCCCCCTCCCCCACCCCCCTCTCACCGAGGGGAAGGGGGGATAAAAGCCAAGTTTTTCCGCCTTTTAAGCTGTTTCGCAGAGGTCTCCAGTTCAGTTTCAGATGCAACTAATTCTATGGCTAACTTATTGATAATAAAATTTCATTTAACCGAAAACCGAAAACCGAAAACGGTATTATTCGTTTGGCAGCAACCTGATATTAGACCAGGCAGAAAAAAATTAGCTTTGGCGCAGCGCCAAAGCTAATAAATTTTCTTGGTGAACCTTGGTGTCCTTGGGTCTTGGTGGTGATCCTTTATCTTTTATTTTACCCCGCCGGGGGCCTTCTTTTTCTTGGCCTTGGGCAATTTCTCGGGACGCCCCACCAGCTCCAGGATGGACATGGGCGCCCCGTCCCCCACCCGGATTCCCAGGGGAACGATGCGGGTATAGCCGCCAGGACGCTCCAGGAACCGTTCCCGAAGGTCGCCGAAGAGTTTGGCCACTACTTTTTTGGACCGCACCACCGCCAGAGCCTGGCGCCGGGCGTGAAGGTCGCCCCGCTTGGCCAGGGAGATGATTTGCTCCGCCCACTGGCGGGCTTCCTTGGCCTTGGCCCGGGTGGTCTCCACCCGTTCGTGCTCCAGCAGGGAGGTTATGAGGTTTCGCAGCATGGCGGTGCGGTGTTCCGTGGTCCGGGACAGGCGCCGCCCGGCTTTCTGATGTCTCATGCCACTTCTTCCTTTCTCTCGGGCATCTGGTCCGGCGGCATGAAGCCGTCGATCTTCATGCCCAGGCCAAGGCCCATTTCCGTAAGGATTTCCTTGATTTCATTCAAGGACTTGCGGCCGAAATTCTTGGTCTTGAGCATCTCCTGCTCGGTCTTCTGCACCAGCTCTCCGATGTAACGGATATTGGCGTTGCGCAGGCAGTTGGCGGCCCTGACCGACAGCTCCAACTCGTTGACGCTGCGGTACAGATTTTCGTTGAGCACCGGCATCTCTTCGGACACCCGCTCCTCCAGGCCCTCGGATTCCTCTTCGAAGTTGATGAACATGGAGAGGTGCTCTTTGATGATCTTGGCGGCGTAAGCCAGGGCGTTTTCCGGAGTGAGGCTGCCGTCGGTCCAGATTTCCAGGGTGAGCTTGTCGTAGTCGGTGCGCTGTCCCACCCGAGCCTGGGTCACCACGTAGTTGACTTTTTGGATGGGAGAAAAACTGGCGTCCAGCGGGATGTAGCCGATGGGCTGGTTTTCATCCTTATTGGCTTCCGCGGGCACGAAGCCCTTGCCGCTTTTGACCGTCATTTCCATGATGAGTTGGCCGTCCGCGGCCAAAGAGGCGATGTGATGGTCCGGATTGAGGATCTCCACGGTGCCGTCGGTCTGGATGTCCCTGGCCTTGACCTCGTGCTCCCCCTGGACCTCCAGGTGGAGGTACTTAACTCCGTCCCCCCCCAGCGTTTTGAGGCGCACCTGTTTCAGATTCAGCAAAATCTCCGTCACATCTTCACGGACTCCGGGGATGGCGGAAAATTCGTGATACACGTCTTTGATGCGGACCGCGGTGATGGCCGATCCCCTGAGGGAGGACAGCAGGACCCGCCGCAGGGCATTCCCCAGGGTGATGCCGAAACCCCTTTCCATAGGCTCACAGGAGAATTTGCCATAAATGCGGCTATGGCTCTCGCCGTCCACATCCACCCGTTTGGGCTTAATTAGGTCGGTCCAATTTTTGTGGATCATGGCTCCTCGGACTACTAAATAAGTCGGTAGATTTCGCCCCTACGCCGCCCCCTGCTGACTGGCGGTCAAGAACTTGCACCCCCCGAAACCACCGGTTCGTTTTGGGGGGCGTCCGTCTCCGGGCACGAGACCTAAGGTTCTATTTGGAATATAGCTCCACAATAAGATGTTCTTGTATGGGCATGGTGATGTCTTCCCGGGCAGGGAACATGCTCACCCGGCCCCTGGATTCCTCTTTTTCCAGTTCCAGCCAGGGCGGGGTGCCCCGCCGGGCCACGGCCTCCAGGGCGTCCCGGATCATGGGCATGTTTCTGCCCTTTTCCGTCACCTGGACGGTGTCTCCCTTGCGCACCAGAAAGGAAGGCAGGTTCACCGTGCGGCCGTTCACCAGGACCAGATTGTGGCGCACCAACTGCCGGGCCTGGGCTCGGGAGTTGGCAAACCCAAGGCGGTACACAATGTTGTCCAGCCGCCGCTCCAACAAAACCAGTAAGTTGGTTCCCGTAACCCCTTTCTGCCGCTCCGCGGACTCAAAATAACCCCGGAACTGCTTTTCCATGACGCCGTAAATCCGCCTGACCTTCTGCTTTTCCCGGAGCTGCATGCCGTAGTCGGACAGCTTGCCCCGGCGGTGGCCATGCTGCCCCGGCGGATAGTGGCGCCGCTCGATCCCGCACTTATCCGTGTAACAGCGGTCCCCTTTAAGATAAAGCTGCATTCCTTCCCGGCGGCAGAGCCGGCAACTGGGTCCTGTATATCTGGCCAACGTGACTCTCCTCTAGCCTTAAACCCGACGGCGTTTGGGTGGGCGGCACCCGTTATGGGGGATGGGGCTGACGTCCTTTATGAGGTTAATGCTCAGGCCGGCGGCCTGCAAGGCCCGGAGGGCTGCTTCCCGGCCGGCCCCAGGTCCTTTGACAAACACATCCACGTTCCTCATCCCGTGTTCTATGGCCTTCTTGGCCGCGTCCTGGGCCGCCAGTTGGGCCGCAAAGGGCGTGCCCTTCCGAGACCCTTTGAAGCCCTGGACCCCCGCAGACGACCAGGCCACCACGTTGCCGCTGGGGTCGGTGATGGTCACCAGGGTATTGTTAAAGGTGGCCTTGATGTGGGCCACCCCCACCGGGATGTTCTTCCGTTCCTTCTTTTTCTTGCTGCGAACCGGTCTGGCCATCACCCCTCCTTACGACTTCTTCCGTTTGCCCACCACGCTGCGGCGGGGGCCTTTGCGGGTACGAGCGTTGGTGTGGGTGCGTTGGCCCCGCACCGGCAGCCCCCGGCGATGCCGCAAGCCCCGGTAGCAGCCCAGGTCCATGAGGCGCTTGATGTTCATGGACACTTCCCGCCTCAGATCCCCCTCCACCTTGCAGGTGGAGTCGATGGCCTGGCGGATGCGCGTGATCTCCGTGTCGTTCAAATCTGCGGTCTTGGTCCCTGGATCCACCCCGGCTTCCTGGAGCACCCGACTGGCGGTGGTGCGCCCGATGCCCAAAATATAAGTAAGGGCGATCTCTATCCGTTTGTTACGGGGTAAATCTATCCCGGCGATTCTGGCCAATGTTGCCTCCCCTTATCCCTGCCGCTGCTTGTGCTTGGGGTTTTCACAGATCACCCGCACCACCCCTTTGCGGCGGATGATCTTGCACTTCGCGCACATTCGCTTCACTGACGGCCTGACTTTCATGATTTCCGTCCTATCGGGGGTCATCCGGAAATCCAACAACCGGTATTTCCCACCTGGGGGCGTGATTTATCACGCCCGAAATTATCGGTGCTTAAAGGCGCTCATGGGCGCAATAAATTGCGCCCCTTTTTAAACCTACTTCGACCGGTAAACAATGCGCCCCCGACTCAGGTCATAGGGCGACAGCTCCACGATCACCTTGTCTCCCGGGAGAATCTTGATATAGTGCATCCGCATCTTGCCGGAAATATGGGCCAGCACCCGGTGCCCGTTGGCCAGCTCCACTCGGAACATGGCGTTGGGCAGGGGCTCGATAACCACACCTTCCACTTCAATAGCGTCTTCTTTGGGCATGTGGCGTTTCTTTATAGTTATTTCAAGAAGTTACTTTATGTTAATTCAGAACCCCGCCAAAATCAAGTGTCGCCCGCAGCCCCCTGGAGAGGCTGTTCTGTTATTGGTCATTCTGACGGAGCGCAGAATCTAAATCCTTTACTTCGCCCAGGATCAGGATAACATAAAAGGCTTTATCCCCACCTTTTTAGAGGCGGCTTAAAATCAACACCCCGTTTTCCGTCAAAGCCACGGAATGTTCAAAATGGGCCGCCAGGCTGCCGTCCTGGGTCACCGCGGTCCAGCCGTCTTTTAAAATCTTCACCTTCCAGGACCCGGCCGCGGTCATCGGCTCAATGGCCAGGGTCATGCCCGGCTGGAGCCAGGGCCCCCGGCCCGGAGGCCCGAAATTGGGAATCTGGGGGTCCTCGTGTAAAGACCGGCCGATGCCGTGGCCCACAAATTCCCGGATCACCGAAAACCCGGCTTCTTCCACCACGGTCTGCACCGCGTGGGAGATATCCGAGACGTGATTGCCCACCCTCAACTGGGCAATGCCGGCATACAACGACTTTTCCGTGGCTTCCAGGAGCCGCCGGGCCTTGTCGCTCACCTGGCCCACAGGCAGGGTCACCGCGGCGTCGCCGTAATAGCCGTCGTACTTCACCCCGAAGTCCAGGCTCACCAGGTCCCCTTCCTTCAAGCGGCGGGGGCCGGGAATGCCGTGGACGACTTCTTCATTAATGGAGATGCAGATGGACCGGGGATAGCCCCGGTAGCCTTTGAAGGCCGGCTGCACCTTCCGGCGGCGGCACATTTCCTCCGCCAGTTCGTTCAGCTCCAGGGTCTCCACCCCGGGCCGGACCCGTTCTTTAATCCCCTCCAGGATTTCGGCCACGATGCGGTTGGCCGTCTCCATCTTGGCGATCTCCTGGGGAGATTTTAATAAAATCATAGTTGCCAGTGGTCAGTGGTCAGTGGCCAGAGTTTTTTTGCCCTGGCCCCTGACCCCTAAAACCCAAAACCTGAAACCTGAAACCTGCCTTACCGGCCGCAGGCGCAGCCCACATGCCCCCCGGTGACAATGCCGACGATCTTGATGAAGATGTCGTCAATGGAACCCACGCCGGCGATGGGCCGCACCAACCCTTTGGCGCTGTAATAGCCGATGAGGGGCGCGGTGGCGTCATTGTAGGTCTTCAGGCGGTTGCGCACCGTGGCCTCGTTGTCATCGTCCCGCTGATAGAGTTCGCCGCCGCACTTGTCGCAGACCCCTTCCTTCTTGGACGGGGTGAACTTGATGTGGAACATCTGGCCGCAGGCGGCGCTCTTGCAGGTGCGCCGGCCGGTGAGACGGGTCACCAGCGCCTCTTCGTCCACGTCAATGCTCACCACGTGGTCGATCTTGGAGGCCAGGCCCGCCAGCACCTTGTCCAGGGCCTCGGCCTGGGGCACGGTGCGGGGAAAACCATCCAGAATGAAACCTTTTTTACAGTCCGGCTGGGCCAGGCGGTCTTTGATGATGCCGATGACCACCTCATCCGGCACCAATTTCCCGGCATCCATGTATTCCTTGGCCTTCTTACCCATCTCCGTGCCTTCCTTCACCGCGGCCCGGAGAATATCGCCGGTGGAAATCTGGGGAATCTGGAACTTGTCGATAAGCTTTTTCGCCTGGGTGCCTTTGCCCGCGCCCGGACCGCCCAACAGGATGAGATTCATAGCTTCCTCCTTCTCGAGATCAGCGCCGTACCCGGCCTAAGCGTTTTTTCATGAAGCCCTCGTAATGACGCGTAAGGAGATGGGATTCAATTTGGGACATGGTGTCCATGGCCACCCCCACTACAATCAACAGGGCCGTACCGCCGAAGTAAAAAGGAACATTGAATTTCTGCACCAGGATGGAGGGCAGCACGCACACCGCGGAGACATATAACGCGCCTCCCAAAGTGATGCGGGTAAGTATCCGTTCAATATATTCCGCGGTGGGTTTCCCCGGTCGCAGCCCCGGAACGTAACCGCCCCACTTCTTCAAATTATCCGCCACGTCCACCGGGTTGAAGGTCACCGCGGTGTAAAAATAACAGAAGAAAATAATCAGCCCCACGTAAACCACTTCGTGGAACCAGAACCCCGGGGCAAAGGATTCGGCGATCCACTTCACCCATTCGTTCTGGGTGAAGCTGGCGATGGTGGCCGGGAACATCAACAGCGACGACGCAAAAATGGGCGGAATCACCCCGGAGGTGTTCACCTTCAGGGGGAGATGGGTAGTCTGGCCCCCATACATGCGCCGGCCCACCACCCGCCGGGCGTATTGCACCTGAATGCGCCGCTGGCCACGTTCCACAAACACGATGAAGCCAACCACCACGATCATGAACACCAGGAGAATGACCATGAGGATCGGCAGGATCTCCCCCGTTTTCATCAGCTCGAAAGTCTGGATGATGGCGGAAGGCAGCCGGGCCACGATGCCGGCGAAAATGATGAGGGAAATGCCGTTGCCAATACCCCGCTCGGTGATCATCTCGCCCAGCCACATAATGAACGCGGTGCCGGAGGTGAGGGTGAGCACCGTCATGATTCGAAAGGCCCAGCCGGGGTGGAGCACCACCGGCACATTCCCGGCCCCGCCGGTCATGGACTCCAGGCCGATGGCGATCCCCATCCCCTGGACGGCGCTGATGAGCACCGTGCCGTAACGGGTGTACTGCTTGATTTTCTTCTGGCCGGCCTCCCCTTCCTTGTAGAGCTTCTCCAGGCCGGGGATCACCACCTTGAGGAGCTCCATGATGATGGCGGCGCTGATGTACGGCATGATCCCCAGGGCAAAGACGCTCAGGCGTTCCAGGGCGCCCCCGGAGAACATGTCGAACAGCCCGAAGATGGTGCCCCGCTGCCGCGCGAAAAAGGCCATGAGCGCGTCGGGGTCGATCCCCGGCGTGGGCACCTGGCACCCCAGGCGATAAACCGCCAGCATCAGCAGGGTAAAGAGGATGCGGCGCTTCAGCTCGGGGATTTTGGCAATATTGGCAAGGCCGGAAGCCACTTAATTATCCCACCTCTACCCGGCCGCCCGCGGCTTCGATGCGGGCCCGGGCCTGGACGCTCGCCCCCTGCACTTTCACCACCAGGGGCACCGTGACCTCTCCCTGGGCCAGGAGCTTTACCCGCACCGCGGTGGTTTTCACCAGCCCGGCCTCGGCCAGGGCCTTCAAGTCCACCACGCTGTCCGCGGGAAAGCGGCTCAAGTCCCTCAGGTTTACGATCTCCCACTCCAGCTTAAACGGGGCGTTGGTGAACCCCCGCTTGGGGATGCGCCGGGTCAGCGGCATCTGGCCGCCCTCGAACCCCGGCTTCCTGGACACGCCGGAGCGGGAGAGCTGCCCCTTGCTGCCCCGGGCCGCAGTCTTGCCCGTACCCGAGCCGGGGCCCCGTCCCACCCGTTTCTTGGGGTGTTTGGAGCCCGGAGACGGTTTCAGATCATTAAGGCGCATCTTACCCCTCTCCTTCCGGGAGCTGCCGCACGTCTAACAGGTAGCTCACCCGGTTGACCATTCCCCGGATGGCCGGGGTCTCCCGGTGGCGCACCGTCTGGTGCAGGCGGGTTAGGCCCAGGGTCTTCACCGTTTTCCGGTGCCGGGGCGGCCGCCCGATGGGGCTTCTTATCAAGGTTATCTCAAGGATCATCTTTAAGCTCTCAGCTTTCAGCTATCAGCTTTCAGCTAACGATCATCAGCTTTAGAAAAAGCTGATAGCTTAAGAGCTGACGGCTGATAGTTTGTTATATTTTTGGCTCTCGCTTTCAGCTATCTGCTATCAGCCGATAAATAATAGCTGAAAGCTGACCGCTGAAAGCTGAAAGCTTCTATTATCCCAACAAATCCGCCACTGACCGGTTGCGGCGGCTGGCCACCTCCTCGGGGCTGGCTAACTGGCTAAGGGCCGCCATGGTGGCTTTCACCGCGTTGTGGGGGTTATGGGACCCCAGGCACTTGGTGAGGACGTTCTTAATGCCCGCCACTTCCACCACCGCCCGCACCGGCCCGCCGGCGATGACGCCGGTGCCCTCCGAGGCCGGTTTCAGCAGAACCCTGCCGGAGCCGAACTCCCCTTGGACCGTGTAGGGAATGGTATTGTTGATGATGGGCACCTGGATCATCTCTTTTTTGGCCTTTTCCACGGCCTTGCGGATGGCTTCCGGCACCTCGTGGGCCTTTCCCAGACCCGCGCCCACCCGGCCGTGGCCGTCGCCCACCACCACAATGGCGCTGAACCGGAACCTCCGCCCGCCTTTCACCACCTTGGCGACGCGGTTGATGCTCACCACCTTATCGGTCAATTCTACCGGTGCTTCGGGCTCGAACAAGCTCACCTCCTGTTTAAATAGAGCGGTTTGGCGGTTTAGCGGTTTAGCAGTTAGCAATTGAACGCCAACCCGCTAAACCGCTAACCCGCTAAAATTCCAATCCGTGCTCCCGGCAGCTTTCCGCCACGGCCTTGACCCGGCCGTGATAGAGAAACCCGTTGCGGTCGAAAACCACGGACGTAATGCCTTTTTCCTTTGCCTTCACCGCCAGCAGCCGTCCCACTTCCTTGGCCACCTCGGTCTTTTTCTGGCCCGGGGCCTTTTCCTTGATTTCCTTGCTCAAGGTGGAAGCCGCCGCCAGGGTCCGGCCCTGGGCGTCGTCCACGATTTGGGCGTAAATATGTTTGGCGCTCCTAAAGACCGAGAGCCGGGGCCGCTCCCCGGTGCCGCTGATCTTTTTCCGGATGCGCAGCTTGCGCTTAAGCCGCGCCGCTTCCCTGGGGTTCATGTCCGTCTCTCCTTTACCGCCCGCCGGCCTTGCCCATCTTGCGCCGCAGCTTCTCGCCCGCGAATTTGATGCCCTTGCCTTTATAAGAATCCGGGGGCCGAATGGACCGAATGTTGGTGGTAATCTGGCCCAGGACTTCCTTATCATGGCCGGTAATCTCAATGCGGGTGGCCTTCTCCACCTTGGCGGTGACGCCGGCCGGCAGGGGGAACTCCACGGGATTGGAATAACCCACGCTGAATACCAACAGGTTCTCGGTCCGGGCCTCGGCCTTGTAGCCGGTGCCCACCATTTCCATTACCCGGGTGAAGCCGGTGTTGACGCCGGTGACCAGGTTGGCCGCCAGAGTGCGGGCCAGCCCCCAGGCGGACCGAGTGAGGCGGGAGTCGTCCACGGGCGCCACCCGGAGTTCGTTAGCGTCTATTTCCAGGTCGATGCGCGGCGGCATGACCCGGCTCAGGGTGCCCCTGGGCCCGGTGGCTGTGAGCGTCCCGTTCTCCCACGTCACCTTCACCCCGGAGGGCAAAGGTATCGGTTTTTTGCCGATGCGGCTCATGTTCGCACCTTTACCAGATTTCGCACAGCACTTCGCCGCCCACCTTGAGCTTCCGGGCCTGGCGGTCGGTGACCACGCCTTTGGAGGTGGAGATCACCGCCACTCCCAGGCCGCCCTGAACCTTGGGGAGCTCTTCGTGGCCGGTATAGACCCGGCGCCCGGGCTTGCTCACCCGCCGCAGGCCGTGAATGAGCGGCTTCTGTTGTTCGTTGTACTTCAAATAAACCCTTAAGATGCCCTGGCGGGTGTCCTTGATCACCTTGTAGTTCTTGATAAAACCTTCTTCTTTCATGATCTTCGCCAGGCCGATCTTCATGCGCGAGGCCGGGATGTCCACTTTGTCGAAGCGGGCCGTGCCAGCGTTGCGAATCCGGGTCAGCATATCGGCTATGGGGTCGGTCATCATCTTAGCGCCCTCCCTGGGCCTACCAACTGGATTTAATCACCCCGGGGATTTCTCCCTTGAGGGCCATGGAGCGGAAACAGATGCGGCAGATGCCGAACTTCCGCAAAAAGGCCCGGGGCCGGCCGCACAAAGGGCAACGGTTGTACTTTCGCACGTCGAATCGGGGAGTGCGCTTGGCTTTGGCGATGAGTGATTTCTTGGCCATCCCGTTCTCCGCAGCGGCGGGTTACGCCCCGCCCCTGCCGTCTATTTTCTGAAGGGCAGTCCCATCAGTCTAAGCAGGTACTTGCCTTCTTCGTCCGACCGGGCCGTGGTGATGATGGAAATGTTCATCCCCTTGACCTTGTCGATTTTGTCGTAGTCGATCTCCGGAAAAATGATCTGCTCCCGGATGCCCAGGGTATAGTTGCCCCGACCGTCAAAAGAGCGGTCCGATACCCCACGGAAGTCCCGCACCCGGGGCAGAACCACGTTCACCAGCTTGTCGAAAAACTCGTACATGCGGTGGCGGCGCAGGGTCACCATACAGCCGATGGGCATGCCCTCCCGGAGCTTAAAGGCCGCGATGGACTTCTTGGCCCGGGTCACCACCGCCTTCTGGCCGGCAATGGCCCCCAGTTCCGCGGCCGCCGACTCCAGCAGTTTGATATTCTGAATGGCTTCCCCCAGCCCCATGTTGATGACGATCTTCTCCAAACGCGGAACCTGCATGGGGCTTTTATAGCGGAACTCCTGCATCATGCGGGGCACGCAGTCGCTGCGGTAAAATTCCAGCAGCCGGGGGGGCACCCTCTCAATCTTCTCAGTTTTCTCAATTTTCTCAATTTTCTCAGCCTTTTCAGGTTTCTCAGCTTTCTGAGCCTTCTGAGGTTTCTGAGGTTTATGAGGTTTATGAGTTTTCTGCTCTTTCTCAGCCATCAATCAATTCCTTGCACTTCCGGCACTTACGAGCCTTTTTGCCTTCCCCGGTCAGGGTCAGGGTGAAGCGGGTGGCGGTGGCGCACTTGGGACAGATGAGCATCACCTTGGACACTTGCAGCGGGGCTTCCTTCTCGATAATGCCCCCCTGGCCGGTGGTGGGGCTGGGCCGGGTATGCCGCTTGATCATGTTGACCTTTTCAATGAGCACCTGGTTCTTTTCCCGCACCACCTTGAGGATCTTGCCGGTCTTGCCTTTTTCCCGGCCGGTGATGACCTCCACCAGGTCGTTTTTCTTCAGGCGGACCCGCACCGGTTCCACTTTCTTCTTGGATTTGCGCATTTACAGCACCTCCGGGGCCAGGGAGATGATCTTCATAAACCGCTTGGCCCGAAGTTCCCGGGCCACGGGCCCGAAGATGCGGGTGCCGATGGGGTCCCCCGCAGGGTTGATGAGCACCGCGGAGTTGTCGTCAAACTTGATATAGGAGCCGTCGGCCCGGCGCTGCTCTTTCACGGTGCGCACCACCACGGCCCGCATGACGTCGCCCTTCTTCACCTTGGAATGGGGCAGGGCCTCTTTCACCGAGACCACGATGATGTCCCCCACCCGGGCGTAGCGGCGGCGCGTGCCACCCAGCACCCGGATGCAGTTAAGCCGCTTGGCCCCGGAATTATCCGCCACGGTCAGTTGCGTATGGACCGAGATCATGACTGAAGTCCCCTTAGCCGGCTATTGCGCCTTCTCCAGGATTTGCTTCACCCGCCAGTGTTTATCCCGGCTCAAGCGGCGGGTTTCCTCGATGAGCACCTTGTCCCCCACCTGGCAGGCGTTCAGCGCGTCATGGGCCTTGATCTTGGCCCGGCGCCGAATGGTCTTGTGATACAGGGGATGGGCCAGCAGCCGTTTGATTTCCACTACCACGGTTTTATCCATCTTGTCGCTGACCACCACCCCCACCCGGGTTTTGCGCACGCCGCGTTTTTTTTCCATGTCTTTCCTCAGTTGCCAGTTGTCCGTTGCCAGTTGCCAGTTTTAAAGGAAATCTTTAACTGAAAACTGGAAACCGAAAACTGGAAACTATTATTTCTATCCAGTCCGCTCCTGGAGCACTGTCTTGATCCGGGCCATGTTCTTGCGGGCTTCCCGCAGCCGGGCGGTATTATCCAACTGCTGGGTGGCATGCTGGAAGTTGAGTTTAAAGAGTTCCTCGGAGAGCTCCCTCATCTTGACCTGGAGCTCTTCCATCGTCAGTTCTCGCAAGTCCGCGGCCTTCATGTTGCTTCCACCGCTTCCGCCGCAGCCGCCACCACCTCGGGAGGGGGAGCTGCTGCGGTCACCGCCTGGGGAGCCGTCTCCCGGGCCACGAACTTGGTCCGCACCGGCAGCTTGTGGGCCGCCAGCCGCATGGCTTCCCGGGCCACCTCGGGTTCCACCCCGGACAGCTCATAGAGCACCAGGCCCGGACGCACCACCGCGACCCAGCCTTCGGGGCTGCCCTTGCCTTTGCCCATGCGGGTTTCCGCCGGTTTCCTGGTGAAAGGCTTATCCGGAAAAACCCGGATCCACACTTTGCCGCCCCGTTTGACATGGCGGGTGATGGCGATACGGGCCGCCTCGATCTGCTGGGCCGTGATGCGGCCGCAGTTCAGGGCCTGGAGGCCAAATTCCCCGAAAGCCAGGTAATTGCCCCGGGTGGCCTGCCCTCTCATGCGGCCCTTCATCTGCTTGCGATATTTGACTCGTTTGGGACTGAGCATGACCTATCCAACCAATCCCCCCCTTACGGGAGGCCTATGTAGGGTGGGCACGGCCCACCACTAAAATATCCCGGATTTTTGGCGGGGGATGCCCACCCTATTTAAAAACCGCCGGTCTCTTCCACTCCCAGGACCTCCCCGTGGAAGATCCAGGCCTTGACGCCGATGACCCCGTACGTGGTCATGGCCTCGGAGAAGCCGTAGTCAATGAAAGCCCGGAGAGTATGCAGCGGCACCCGGCCTTCCCGGTACCACTCCTGGCGGGCGATTTCCGCGCCGGCCAGGCGGCCTTTGCAGCGGAGCTTCACGCCTTTGGCCCCGAATTTCAAGGCCTGGGTCACCGCCTTTTTCATGGCCCGGCGAAAAGAGACCCGCCGCTCCAACTGCTGCGCGATGTTTTCCGCCACCAACTGGGCGTTAATCTCGGGCTTGCGCACTTCCTGGACATCAATCACCAGGTCCCGACCCACGGCCTTCAGTAGGCGGCGGCGCAGGTCGTCGATCTTTTTGCCTTTCTGGCCGATAACCATTCCCGGCCGGGAGGTATGGATTTTGATGGTCACCTTGTTGGCCGCCCTCTTGATGTCCACTCCGGCGATGCCGGCGCCCTTCAGCTCCGGGTCATTCTTCACGAATCCCCGGATCTTCCGGTCCTCCAATAAAAGTTTGGAAAAGTCCTTGCGGGCGAACCAGATGGAATCCCACTTCCGGAAGTTCCCCAGGCGAAAACCGATGGGATGAACTTTCTGACCCAATCCTGCCTCCTTAACGTTTCTTCGCCGGTCCTTCAGCCAGGACCACGGTGAGGTGACTGCTTCGCTTGAGGATGCGGTTGACCCGCCCCATGGCCCGGGCCATAAAGCGTTTCAGGCTGGGACCGCCGTCCACCTGAATGCCTTTGATAATCAAAGCGTCAATATCCACGTTGGGCCGTTGTTCGGCGTTGGCCAGCGCGGATTCCACCACCTTGCGCACCAGCCGCGCCCCTTTTTGGGGCATGAACTTGAGCAGGGCCAGGGCGTCGTCCACCTTTTTGCCGGAGAGCAGACTGGCCACCCGCCGCAGCTTGAGCGGCGCGATGCGCAGATACCGGGCGCGTGCCGTGATCATTTCTTACCCACTTTCGTCTTGCGGTCCCCCGCGTGGCCGCCGAAATGGCGGGTGGGGGAAAATTCTCCCAGCTTGTGCCCCACCATATTCTCCGTGACGTAGACCGGGATGAACTTCTTGCCGTTGTGGACCGCCAGGGTCAGCCCCACAAACTCGGGAGTGATGGTGGAGCGCCGGGACCAGGTCTTGATCACCCGGCGGTCCTGGGTCTCCCTGGCCTTGAGAACCTTGTCCATAAGGCTCCCTTCCACATAAGGTCCCTTTTTCAATGAACGGGCCACGATTTTCCTCTCTACTTCTTGGACCGGTGTTTAATAATATAGCGGTCGCTGTCCTTGGGCTTGCGGGTCTTGTAGCCCTTGGTGGGCACCCCCCAGGGGGTGCAGGGGTGGCGGCCGCCGGAGCTTTTGCCTTCGCCGCCGCCCAGAGGGTGGTCCACCGGGTTCATGGCCACGCCCCGGACGTGGGGCCGACGACCCAGCCAGCGCCGCCGCCCGGCCTTGCCGAAGGAGATATTTTCCTGCTCCGCGTTCCCTACCTGGCCCACGGTGGCCCGGCAGAGCAGGGGCACCATGCGCACTTCCCCGGAAGGCAGCTTCAGGTGGGCATTTTTGCCTTCCTTGGCCATCAACTGGGCATAGCTGCCCGCGGACCGGGCCATTTGCCCGCCCTTCCCGGGCTTCAACTCCACGTTATGCACCAGGGTGCCCGCGGGGATGTGCTTCAAAGGCAACGAGTTTCCCGGCTTAATGTCCGCTTCCGCCGAGGCCACCACCGCGTCCCCCACTCGCAAGTCCGCAGGGGCCAGGATATAGCGCTTTTCCCCATCGGCGTAGTGCAACAGGGCAATGAGAGCCGAGCGGTTGGGGTCGTACTCAATGGCGGCCACTTTGGCCGGAACCTCCAGCTTGTCCCGCTTGAAGTCGATGATGCGGTAAAGGCGCTTGTGGCCGCCGCCCCGATGCCGGGCGGTTCTGCGGCCGTAATTGTTGCGGCCCCCGGTCTTGCGCAGCGCCGTTACCAGACTCTTTTCCGGCTCGGACCGGGTGATCTCCGCAAAATCCGACACCGTCTGAAACCGCCGACCCGGCGAGGTGGGTTTTCGCGATATTAAAGCCATATCTAATTCCCCTGGGTTAAAAGGGGAAAAGGTAAAGAGGTTAAAAGTTATTTTTTTCTGTTTCCTTTTTAACCTTTTAACCTTTTAACCTTTTAACCCCAGCATTTAATTACATTTCAAACCCGGGAATCTTCTCCCCCGGGGCCAGCGTTACCACGGCCTTTTTCCAATCGGGCCGCACTCCCTCGATCCGCCCCATGCGCTTTTTCTTGCCCCGCACCCGAACGGTGTTAACTCCCAGGACCTTTACCTTAAACAGGTCTTCAATGGCCTTGCGAATCTCAATCTTGTTGGCCTTCACGCTCACCCGAAAGGTTACCTTGTTGCCCACCGCCCTTAAATTGTGGGTCTTCTCGGAAATAACCGGCCCCTTAATCAGATGATGATAGTCTTTCATGGAGCCAACCTCGCTTCGATCTGGGCCAGGGCCGGGGGAAAGAGCACCAGGTGGTCATAACGAAGAATGTCATAGACGTTCAGCCCCTCAGGAGGCATGATCCGGATATAGGGCACGTTCCGGGCCGACAGTTCCAGGACCCGGTTTTCCTCCGGGGTGACAAATAGGGCTTTGCTGATGTCAAAATTCTCCAGCACCTGGACAAAGTCTTTGGTCTTGGGGGCCTCAAAGGGGTAGGAATCCAGGATCACCAACCTTCCGCTGGCCACTTTGCTGCTCAACGCCATTTTCAGGGCCAGGCGCCGCACCTTTTTGGGCAAGGCGTAGGCATAGCTCCGGGGCCGAGGCCCAAAAGTGGTGCCGCCCCCCCGCCATAAAGGCGAGCGGATGGAGCCTACCCGCGCCCGGCCGGTGCCCTTCTGGCGCCAGGGTTTGCGGCCGCCCCCCCGGGCTTCTCCCCGGGTCTTGGTGGACGCGGCCCCGGCCCGGCGGCAGGCGAGCTGCCAGGTGACCACTTCGTGGAGCAGGTGGCCCTTCACCTCCACCCCAAAGATGTCTTCTTCGAGATCCAGCTCCCCTACTTTTTCCTTATTTATATTGAAAATGTCCACCTTAGGCATGATCTTCACCCGGCCTTATGAATCATCACCAAACCCAGCCGGGGTCCGGGCACGGCGCCCCGGATCATCAGCAGGTTCTCGTCGGAGCGTACGTCAATGACTTCCAGGTTTTTCACGGTCACCCGGGAGTTCCCCATGCGTCCCGGCAGCTTCTTGCCTTTAACCACCCGGGAGGGATAGGCGCTGGCCCCGATGGAGCCCGGCGCCCGGTGGTTCATGGAGCCGTGGGTCATGGGGCCCCGGGCGAAGTTCCAGCGTTTCACGGTCCCGGTGAACCCCCGGCCCTTGCTGGTGCCAATAACATTCACCCGTTCTCCGATAACGAACTGCTCCACGGTGATTTCCTGGCCCACCTCATAGGACCCGGCATCATCCAGGCGGAATTCCTTAAGGTGTTTGAAGCCGCTTTTGGCGCCGTGTTTATCAAAGTGCCCTTTCAGGGGCTTGGTGAACTTGGCCAACGCCTTTCTCTCGAAACCCAACTGTACGGCCTCATACCCGTCCGTGTCGCCGGTCTTTTTCTGCACCACGAAACAAGGCCCGGCCTCGATTACCGTGACCGGCACCGCCAGACCGTCGGAGTCGAAGATCTGGGTCATGCCCAATTTTCGGCCGATTATTCCCGCTGGCATTTTATGCTCCTGTTTTCTGTTTTCTGTTTTCTGTTTTCTGTGAAAAAGCCAATCACACAAACAGCATGAACAGAAACAGGAAACGATTTTTTTCTAACTTCTGCTTTCCTGTCTTCCCTTTTCTGTGCTTCTCTTTCAAATAAGACTGCATTGCTTAAATTACAGAAAACAGAAAACTGAAAACAGAAAACTATACCTTAATCTCCACGTCCACCCCGGCGGCCAGGTCCAGCTTGCTGATGGCGTCCATGGTCTGCTGGGTGGGTTCCAGGATATCCAGCAGCCGCTTGTAGGTGCGGATTTCGAACTGCTCCCGGGACTTCTTGTCGATGTGGGGAGACCGCAGTACGCAGTACTTGTTGATCTCCGTGGGCAGCGGGATGGGCCCCGCCACCCGCGCCCCGGTGGACCGGGCGGTTTCCACGATCTCCAGTACGCTCTTGTCCAGGAGCTTGTAGTCGTAAGATCGCAGCCTGATACGAATCTTGGGGGTGATCATCTATCCCACCTATTCCAGAATTTCGCTCACAACGCCGGCGCCCACGGTGCGGCCGCCTTCCCGGATGGCGAAGCGCAGCCCCTCTTCCAAGGCCACCGGCGAAATCAAGCTCACCAGCAACTGCACGTTGTCCCCGG
>VGSW01000035.1 GCA_016874915.1 Deltaproteobacteria bacterium | reverse complement strand
ATCCATCAAAGTTTAATTTTATCATAAATCATGTTTGTCTTGGTGGGGATATGGGAGGTTTGTCCCCAACTTCCCAGGCGGAGCATAATTTTGGTGCCAAGCTCCGCCTGGCTATAAGAAAAATTTCCTATGTACCGCCGCGGTTCTCTATGATATTAAAATTTGATAAATAGGAGGGTGGAGGCCATGAAAATTCTCGCAGTAATATTCGCTCTCGCGATTTTGGCTAAAATTGCTTTTATAATAATCAGTCCCAGACGTTATGAGGAATTTACGGAAAAATTGTTGAAAAATCCCCAGCAAGCAATGTTAATTTATTCCATTTTGACTATAGTCGTGGGATTGGTCGTTTTCTTAAGATTAAATATTATCGACATTGCCGGAGTAATGCTGTTTACCTCACTTCTGATCGGAATAGGTTTGCTTCCTTACACCAACTCCATAATCAAGTTACGAGAGGAAGCGCTTACCCAGGGCCTGGGTAAAGCCTGGTTGTCCCTGCTTATCTGGGTCGGGATCGCCGTCTGGGTATTGTACGCGGTCTTTTGGGGCTAATGGGCATTTTGATTCGGGGGTGTGAAATTAATCGAGCTTTATACCATTTTTCCTTTCAAGCGATTGTAAAATTTGGATAATCCTTTTTCTTTAACTGAAAACCGAAAACCGAAAACTATATAACTCCTTGACCCAACCTTCTGCCAACCAGACTGAAAAAATTGCCCGGGCCGCGGGCACGGTGAGCGTCGCGGTGATGGCCAGCCGCGTCCTGGGGCTGGTGCGGGAGCAGGTCTTCGCCGGTTTCTTCGGCGCCGGCTACGCCTTCGACGCCTTTGTGGTGGCCTTTCGCATCCCCAATCTGCTCCGGGACCTGTTCGCCGAAGGCGCGTTGAGCTCGGCGTTTGTCACCGTGTTCACCGACTACCAGCAGCGGCAAGGCCCCGAGCGCACCTGGCGGCTGGCCAATAACGTTTTGGCCTGCCTGGCCCTGGTGGTGGGCGGCATCGTCCTGGCGGGCATGTTCTTCTCCGACCACCTGGTGGGGCTCCTGGCCCCGGACTTCGCCCTGATTCCCGGCAAGACCGACCTCACCACCCTGATGACCCGCATCATGTTCCCCTTTCTGCTGCTGGTGTCCCTGGCGGCAGTGGCCATGGGCATCCTCAACGCCGAGGGAAAATTTTTTATTCCGTCATTGGCCTCCAGCTTCTTTAACCTGGGGTCCATCGTGGCCGGCCTGGGCTTGAGCCTGGTGGCGCCGCGCCTGGGCTACCACCCCATCGTGGGCATGGCCGTGGGCGCGCTCATCGGCGGTTTCCTGCAACTGGCGGTGCAGATTCCCCTGCTGCGGGGAGTGGGGTTCCGGCCCCAGTGGGTCCTGGAATTACGGGACCCGGGGCTGCTCCGCATCCTGAAGCTCATGCTCCCCGCGGTGGTGGGCCTGTCCGCTACCCAGATCAACATCTTCATCAATACTTTTTACGCCGCGGGGTGTGAGCAGGGGAGCCTTTCCTGGCTCAATTACGCCTACCGGCTGGTGCACCTGCCCATGGGGTTGTTCGGGGTGGCCCTGATGGTGGCCACCCTGCCGGTGGTGTCCCGCCATGCCGCCCTCCGGGACGTGCCCGCCCTGAAAGGGGCCTTCCAGTCATCTTTGGCCCTGGCCCTGCTCCTTACCCTGCCCGCGGCCTGCGGCCTCATCTTTTTAGCCAAGCCCATCATCGCTCTCATTTACCAGCACGGCCATTTCACCGCGCTGGACACCCACCAGACTGCCGCGGCCCTGGCCCTCTACGCCGTGGGACTGGCGGCCTTCGCGGGGGTGAAGATCATGGTGCCGGTGTTTTACGCCCTGGACGACACCCGGGTGCCGGTGGTGGGCTCTTTTTTGACCGTGGCCGCCAACCTGGCCATCGTCAACCTCATCATCGGGCCGCTGCAACATCTGGCCATTGCCCTTTCCACCTCGCTGAGCGTCATGGTCAACCTCGTTTTCTTAAGCGCCATGCTGTACCGTAAAGTGGGAGGATTTTCCGTGGTCTCCCTGCTCATCACCCTGGCCAAGGTCCTGGCCGCGTCCCTAATCATGGGCCTGGCGGTGGCGGGGCTTCACACCCTCCTCGTGGGCTGGCTGGGAACGGGACTGGCCGGGCGGTTCTTCAGCCTCATGGGGGCCATTATCATGGGCATCGGCCTCTATTTCCTGATGGCCTCCCGCCTGGGGATTCCCGAATTCACTGAACTCAAGGCCCTGGCGCGGCGGGTGGTGTAGGGGGGGAGTGAGCAGGCTGTTTAAAGTGGCTTTAAATATACTTAACGAGGTGATGGACAATCTGATTAGAGGAAGGGCGCTTTATGGAGAAGCCTCTGGATGGACACAAAAGGGACCGTTGACCGGCCATGATCTTATGGCTTCAGGGGAGACCCGTTCGGGTCTCCCCTGTCTTGGTGGAGACTAGATCTGGCAGTATCGGGTTTTTGCCGTATCTGTCTGGCCTACTGCGGAGTTAAGGTGACCTTGGGGCTGCCGGTAAAAATATAATAGTTATTGATGCCGGCGGACACTTTCATGGTCAGGGTAATTGAAATAGGAATGCCATAAGCGTTTTTCTTAATTGTGCCAGTCGCCTCAATGTAGCCATCTCCGATATAGTCGCCCTCAGGGTCGAAATATTCTCCCACCCCCACGGCCATAATCTTCTCACTCTTGCCCTTGAATGTCCAGGTGGTGATTAAGACCAGGGACTTGATACGACCTCTCGTAACGCCTGAGGAATCAATGAATTTCATACAATATCCTCCCACGTAAGCGGGGCCGTTCTCATCCACATAGAGCTCCACCCGGCCGATGTTAGCGAGGGAATAGGTGGAGAATTTCACGTTTCCTTTTGCGTCCTCAATAAGCACCGTGCCTTTGGACGTAAATGAGTAAGGTCCTACCCACGTTTCGTAGGCCAGGGCGGGAGAATTCACCCATGCAATGGTAAGCAAGAGGCACACCGCGATGAGAAGAAGAGAGTCGGGGAGCAGTCGTTTCAGGAACATGGATGGTTGGTCCTCCAAATTATTAAATTTTGAATTTATGGGGCAGGGCTGGCTGCCTCTTTCCAAATAGTTTTTGGGATCTCCTCTCGGGGGGTTATACGCGATAATGCCTTCTTCCCGAAGGCAGCCCTTCTAGCGAGAAGCATGGTAGCAGATAATTTTGTAATAAATCAATCTCTTGCTAAAATTTTCCCGCAACAATTTTATCAAATTGCTTCCAAAATATCGTGGCGCAGGATAAACCTGCGTTTACCACTTCTCCAGGTTCTCCAAGGGCTATAGTGGCAGGCTTTTCACATTTATGAAAAGTACCTGGCAAAAATTGGTGGTGTCCACAGGCCAGAAGCCTGTGCCACTAGAATTTTTCAGGTTAGGGATTGCCCCAAAACCCCGGCGGTCCAGGGGCGGGAGGGAGCAGCGCTATAGCGGCACAAAATCGGCCGCTGTGGGGTGGGCACTGGGCACCATCCTTTCAGGATTTGACGGGACAGGCCCTACCGAGCTTACGGTAACTCAAGGAGGCGTTTGGCCATCACGAAGTTGCCCTCGTAATAAGGCTGGCGCAAGTCGGTAACGATGACGCCGCGGCGGCGGGAAGAGGCATGAATCATCTTTCCCTCCCCCAGATAGATTCCCACATGGCCGATACGCCATCCGGCGCGGCTGAAAAAGAGCAGATCTCCGGGCCGCAATTTGGCAAAATCCATAGTGTGGGCCGCCAACTTTCCCACCCGGGACTGCTCGGAGCTGGAGCGGGGCAGATCGAATTGGAAGCTTTTATATACGTGCTGGACAAATCCGGAGCAATCGGTGGCCCGGCCGGTCTGCAAGGAACCGCCCCGCCGGTAGGGGGTTTTCAGATAATTATAAGCGTAGGTCAGGATCCCTTCCGAAATATTGCATGTTTCAAAGAGATCCGGAGCAAGGGGCGGCACGCCAGTTAATTGCGCAGTGAAGCCTGATAGGAAAGCCACCGGTTTGGGCGGGCTTAAAGGTTTCAGGAAGCGTCCGAACCGCGGGGGGATGTCGTTGTTTAGCGGCGGAATTTCTGAAGCCCCGGGGTTTTTGAAACTCTCCGGGGCACAAACTTCCGGGTGCATTGCCGGAAGGCCCGGCATCGGAATTGCCTCACGGGAGTTAATTTTAATTTTAGGGGGAAACGCCTGGGTCAGATTAGGCAATAAGCTCAGGGCCAGAGTTAGTGCCGCGCGCAGAATTATCCGGTTGGCCATTTAACCGCCTGCTTTTGTTTCGGAATAACGGGCCGTCCTTTGGAGGCACCGCTAGTGCCCGGACCTTGGGCCCGCTTTTTCTCTTTTGCATTTCGGCTCCCCCTTTTGGCCTTACTTTTTACAGTCTAAACAAAAATATGCAATAGGAGATTTGCTGACTTGGGACCTCCGCCAACCCCTCTTTTGTCATTCGGAGCGAAGGAAGAATCTTATTTTTAGAGATGTTTCCATCGCTTCGCTACCACAGAAGATGAAATCAGGCGACTTTTACAGAGGTCTAATTTTTTTTCCAGTCTCCCGATTTTTTGTCCTTGACAAGCAATTAAGCACGGGTTATCATTGTTTCAATGATTCGAAACAATGAAAAATTAAGGGGACCGAAGCACCCGGCGATTTCCCCCGAAGAAGCCAGATTGTGGGAGATCCAGGCCGATATCTGTCAGGCCCTGGCCAACCCCAAAAGGCTGCAGATTCTTAATCTGCTGAAAGAGGGTGAACTTTCCGTGGGCGCCCTGGTGCAGGCTTTAGGGGTGGCTAAGGCCAACCTGTCCCAGCATCTGAGCGTGATGCGGCAGAAAGGCATCCTCCTTACCCGGCGGGAGGGCACATCCATCTATTATCGGCTGGCCACTCCGACCATTGCCGAAGCCTGCAAGGTCATGCGCCAGGTCCTGCTGGAGGCCCTCACCGCCAGGGGCGAGCTCTCCCGGAGAATTCGCCGCGCCGAGAACCCGCCGGAGGATGAATAAGCTCAATAGGAAACCGGGTTTTTTTTACTCTGATTGTTGCTAAGATTCTAAATAAATAAACAAACGAACATCTTAAAGGGGATACATGGAATGTCGATGAAAACCCACCCGGCCGCCCGGGTCGTGGATTTGGAACAGGCCCCCATGCCCGCGGCTCCCGGCATGGACCGGAAGGCCCGAAAGGCCCAGTCCGCCCGAGCCCAAAAGGTACGCCGCCTCAAACAGCTAATCGGGGGGACGGCTTTCCTGGCGCTTCTGGCCGCCGGTTGGCTCTACCCCCTCATGGGGTATTTTATCCCGGTTTGCATGGTCTTAGGTATAGGGCTGGCGATCTTCCGGGGTCGGAGCTGGTGCGATTGGCTCTGCCCCCGGGGGTCCTTTGAAGACGCGCTGTTGGCCCGGATCAGCCCCCATCGCCCGATTCCCCAGGTCTTCCGCGCCGCCCCTTTGCGGGTGGGGGTCTTGGCCTTCCTGATGACGGTGCTCACCATCCAGATCATCCGGCTGTGGCCGGACCCCTGGGCCATCGGGGGCTTTTTTATCCTGCTGCTCTCCATTACCACCGTGGTGGGGGTGGCCCTGGGCCTGATTTTCCATCAACGCACCTGGTGTTACATCTGCCCCATCGCCACCATGTCCAACTGGGTGGGGAAAAACCAGCGTCCCCTCCTGATGACGGTGGAAAGATGCACCGGGTGTAACCTCTGTGCCCGCGCCTGCCCCATGCAACTTAGTCCGGTGGCCTTAAAAGAGCAAAGCTCCATGGCCCACCGGGGCGATTGTCTCAAATGCAGCCTGTGCGTGGGGAACTGCCCCACCGCGGCCTTAACTTTCCAGGAGAATCACCCGGATACACAAGCCGCCTGACGGCGCCCCGGCAGCTCCCTACGGCGCTTCCCCCTTACGGCGCTCCTTATAATCCCAATCAGCACCATCAAGGCGGCCATATGCCCTCTCATGGCGGTGGGGGGGGTGCTAACCCAGCGTTTCTGTCTTGGCCTGAACCGCTTGACAACCCCCGGGTTTTTTAGCCCCGGGGGTTTTTATTTTCCTCGGAATTAAGTCGAAGCAGTTGCTTTTCCTAGTTCTTTTATCTATACTTCCAAAAAAATGATGACAAAGGAGGTGATTCCAGGTGCGCCGATTTTTTCTCTTTATGCTGATGAAATCCTGAAGCCCAGGCGTACAAAGGGCCTTGGCAAGGCTCTGGACAACCGGCGGGTTGGAGAGGTCGCAGGGGGCGCCTGGGATCAGGATATGTTCAAGATAATTTCTCCAGGGAAAGCCATCTCCTTAACATCCCAATAATCCCTCCTATCCTATCCGCCAATCTTTCCGGCCAAAAATCCGGGCGCCAATGACTGCCTGAGCGCTGGGTCTTACGGGCATTTCCTTTCTTTTGAGGCTGCTGAGCAGGAGCCTGGGGTGTAAAGCCTTGTTCCCCCCTACCTCCACAGTCTCCGTTTGTGCCCTCCCGGAATTACGGCCTGCGGCTTCTGCCAAAGAGACCCTTTCCCCGGTCAGGGGTGTATCTCCTTCTGACATTGCTGCGCCAAAACTAAACCATTTTTTGAGGGAATAATTCTTATGAAAAGATTGATGATTCTGTTTACCCTTCTGAGCGTCGTTATCTTGGCCCAGCCCGCCCGGTCCGCTGGCCTGGCGGGCCTGCTTACCATGGAATTCGACCTTTCCGCCCAAAAAAGCAGAGAAGAGGCGAAGCTGTGGATTCCTTACCCGGTCTCCGATAAAAACCAACGTATCACTGACATCAAAATTTCCGGCGATTACACCGCCGCCGCGGTCTACACTGAACCCGAGCACGGCAACCCCCTGCTTTTCGCCAGGTGGGACCAGGAGGCCAGGAGCCGCAAGTTGAGCCTGTCTTTCCGTGCCGAGAGGCGGGAGATCAGCCGCAGGGATTTTCCCGCCGATGAGACCTGCTGGGACCCGGTGGATTTCCGGGAATACCTGAAAGCCACCAGGCTCGGGCCCGTAACCGGTGAGGTGAAGAACCTGGCCGACTCCATCACCAAGGGGAAAAAGACCGTCCGGGTCAAGGCCAGGGCCATCTATGACTGGATTTGTCGGAACATGTATCGGGATCCCGAGACGCGGGGTTGTGGAATTGGGGACGTGCGCGCCCTTCTGGCCAGGCCGGGCGGCAAATGCACAGACATTTCCTCCATGTTCGTCTGTTTGGCCAGGGCGGCGGGAATTCCGGCCCGGGAAATCTTCGGCCTGCGCCTGGGCAAGAAACCGGAAGAGGATATCACTCAGTATCAGCATTGCTGGGCCGAGTTCTATCTTCCCGGTTATGGCTGGGTGCCCGTTGACCCCGCCGACGTCCGCAAGGCCATGTTGGTGGATAACCTGAAGCCTGAAGACCCGAAGACGCGGCAATACAAGGAATACTACTGGGGCGGAGTTGACCAGCATCGGATCAGGCTCGCGGTGGGCCGGGACATTGTCCTGAACCCGCCCCCAAAAGGAGAACCCCTCAACACCTTCGGGTATCCCTTCGCCCAGGTAGGCGACACCACCATCGACTGGCTGGACCCCGGGACTTTTAAATACCGGTTCACCTGGAAGACGGAGTGAAAAAGCCGGCTGGGGCATGGGCGAGAAACAAACCATACTTTTTCGCTATGTTTCACCCTTGCCCCGGCCAACTCCAGTTCATAAGTTAAGGAAAAACAGCACTTAGGAGAAATGTAAGCAACTAGGGGGTGGTAATAATCGCATGGCCCCGGTCTTCGGGACCGCCAGGGCGGCAGTTTGGGAATTTCGAGACCCTTGTTCATTGGTGTCCATGAAGAATCCCAGTATGGCTCCTTTCCCCTGGAAGTTGGTCGCGGTGACCGTTTCCATAATCCACTTGATTTCCCCATTTTTGGTGACGATCCGGTATTCATAAGGGGTCAAGGTTTTTCCCCGCAGCAAACTCAAGGCCTGCTGCCTGACTGTTTCACGGTCATCCGGATGGACCATTTCCATGGGCTCCATATGGGAGACGTCATCCTTGTCGAACCCCGTAATGTCATGGAACAATTGATTAACCAGTTGAAACCCTTTATCCTGAATAATATAAATGCCTACCGGGGAGCCGACGATCAGGTTTCTGGAAAGGTCTTCGGCTTCCTTCCGTTCAGTGATGTCCTCCATGAAGCCTTCATAGTAAAGAATGTCGCCATTATCATTACGAACCGCCCGGGCGCTCTCGGAAATCCAGAGGGCGGTGCCATCCTTGCGGTAAACCTGGTATTCAAACCCCGTGATATAGCCGGTCCGGCTCATCCGGCGCTGAAAGTCAGTGCGGCGCTGGGGATTGACATAAAACTGTTGTTTGATGTCAGTAATATGAGTTATCAGGTCCTCGGGTGATTCGTAGCCAAACATCCTGGCCATGGCCGGGTTGACGTTGATAAAACGCCCCTCCGGGGTGCTCTGGAAGATGCCTTCCACAGCATTCTCAAAGATACTGCGATATTTCTCTTCGGCACTGCGCAATGCCTCGGCGGCGCGCTGCCGTTCGGCGATTTCGTCTTGGAGTTGGCGATTTTTCTCTTCTATTTCTCGCTCCCGGATGGAGGCTTCATCCAGGCGGTTATAAAGAATCAGATTACGGGTGTTGGTGTGCCAGAGGACCGCGATGCCCAGCAGGAAAAGGAGGGACAGAGAACCTAAGGCAACCAGGAGATGCATGGGATCCGTGTGACCAAACAAATCTCTGGCTGGCAGGACCCCTACCAAATATAGCGGAGTTCCATGAATCGGTACGCGAGCCGCGATCAGTCTTTTCTTTTCATGAGGCGCAGTGAAGGGAAAAAAATCCCCATCCTTTAAATTGCTATGATCGGGAAGGTAAGTGAAAGTTAGAGGTGCTTTCCGGTCGGGACCATGGGATTTTAACCTGCGACCCCTTGAACCACGTAAAGCGTCATCGGCTCCTGGATGCCTTTTAGATGCGCGTGAAAGGTGCGTTGAACCGCCAACCCCGGGGGCATCAGGCGGTAGGCGGCATCCGAAATCACCACTTCTCCGCCGTGGGCCTGGGCCTGGAGGCGGTGGGTCAGGTTCACCGCGGCCCCCACGATGCCGTACTTGGCCCGGGACTCGGACCCCACGTTGCCCACCACCACCTCCCCGGCATGGACTCCGATGCCCATATGCAGGAGCGGGAAGCCGCGGTGGGGCAAATTAACCCGGACCATGGCCTGCTGCATCTCCAGGGCGCAGACCACGGCCCGCCGCACCGTGGGGGCCAGGGGCCCGTCCAGAGGGTCAAAAAACGCCAGGATGGCATCCCCCAGGAAATCGACGATAATCCCCCGGTGGTTCTGGATGACCTCGATCATCTGGGAGAAAAAGCAATTCACCAGGTGAATGGTGGCTTCCGGACTGAGGGTTTCGGCCAGGGGGGTGAAATCCCGCAGGTCGGCAAACAGGATGGCCACCCGGCGTTTTTCTCCCCCCAGGCGGCTGGCTTCCGGCCGGCTGAGCAGCTCCCGGGCGATCTCCTGGTCCATGTAGCGCCCGAAAGTATTGCTGATCAAGTCCCGCTCTCTAAGCCCCGCCACCATCTCGTTGAAGCTCACGGTCAGACGGCCGATCTCGTCGTGGGAAGTCACCGGCAAAGGTTCCCCGTAGTTCCCCTGGGCTACCTGGGCCGCCTTGAAAGAGATTTTCCCGATGGCCTTAACCACCGGCCCCACTCCCAGACGGATGAGGGCCAGAATGATGACCAGGCAGAGGATGCCGGCCCCCAGGTAGTAGAAGCGGAAATTTAATATGGGGGCCAGGATCTGCCGCCCCTGGGCATGAAGCATGATGGCCCAGGGCGCGGTGTGGAGACGGTAAAAACCCACCACTTCCCCGGGAAAGTAGCCGGACCCCACCAGGGTGTCGGAGTGCTTCTCCTTCATGGCCTTGAACATGGCCAGTTCCAGGGGGTCCTGGGTTTCCCCCAGGCAATGGCGGGTTTGCATGGCGGGGTCGGTATGGGCCAGGAACTGGCCGGCCTGGACGTCCACCAGGCAGGCCATGTGGGTCTGGAGCCAGCCGGCGGCCAGGACCTCCTGCATCAAATAGTCGAACCGGACTAGCATTGCCAGCTTGCCCAGGGTATGCCCGTCCCGGTCCCGAAGTGTGCTTTCCAGGCCCACGTTTTTTTTATCTTCGGGGTAGAAATAGCTGGGGGGAGAGATTTTCGCCACCAGGCGACTCCCTGGGGCCTCGGGGTCCTGCCAGGTAACCGACACCTGACTGAGGCCTTCCTGCTGGCGCAACTGCTCCAGGACCCAGTCTTGGGCCTCCCGGTTGTCGGCCCGGGTCAAGGCTTCCACCCACTGCCAGTGGAGCTGGAGCCGCATGTCCATCTGATGCGCGGCCCGCTCCAGGCGCAGCAGGGCAATCTCTTGCCACTCCTTAAGCAGGATATCCCGGATGTAAACGTACCCCAACATACCGGCGCCGGCCAGAAACACCGCCACCGGCAGGAGGACAAAAAGGGCCAGCCGCTGCTGTAATTTTTTTATTTGCCACATATTTTTATTTTACGAAAATCTCTTCCAAAAACTAAGCCCCAAGAATGCAATTGACAAGGTGTGGAGGGCAGGAATCTGGTTTCAGGTTTCAGGTTTCAGGTGTCAGGTGTCGGGGACCAAGGATCAGAGGGGGTTAAAGGTTAGAAAAAATGAAGGCGGACATTGCCCGCCATTACTCTTAATTTCTTTTAACAAAGATCGCTAAAACCCAAACCCAGACCCAAACCTAAAACCTAAAACCTAAAACCTAAAACCTGCCCTAATGGCGCCAATGCTTTCCCAAGCTCGTTCCGGTTCCCGGAATGGCTGGGTTTGGTCTCACCCCCAGGATCTGCGAAATCTTCTGGGAAAGGGCCTCAATTCGATAAGGCTTTTCGATAAAGCCCTGGGCCCCGGCGTCCAGAACTTTCTGGGCGGCGCCGTCCAGACTGCAGCCGCTGGCCACCAGCACCTTAACGTCCGGGACTATCTCTTTCATCCGGGCATAAATCTCAGCTCCTCCCATGCCCGGTAGGACCAGGTCCAGTAGTACCAGGTCAATCCGGTGCCGGTGGGTCTGAAGGAGGGAAAGGGCCCGGGGGCCGTTTTCCGCCGCCAGCACCTGGAAACCCAATTGCTCCAGAATCCTCTGACCCACATGACGCAACCCTTCTTCATCGTCCACCAGGAGGATGGTACCGGCGCCCCGGAGGCATTTTGAGGCCGCTGTCCGCTCTGGGGCTGCCTGTTTGTGGGTCACCGGGAGATATATCCGAAAAGTGGCGCCGCGACCGGGAGGGCTCTCCATTTTGACGATGCCCCGGTGGTCGCTGATAATGGCGTAAACCGTGGCCAGTCCCAGCCCGGTGCCCTGCCCCACCTCTTTGGTGGTAAAAAACGGTTCAAAGATGCGGGCTGCCATAGCTTCATCAATGCCGGGGCCGGAATCCGTCACGGTGATTTCCACGTAAGACCCAGGGCCGCGTTCGTAAGCCCGGCAAAAATTTTCGTCCAGGGTCACTTCCCGGGTGGTCAGGGTTATCTCTCCGTTCCCCCCCATGGCCTGCCAGGCATTGACAAAGAGGTTCAAGAGCACCTGCTCAATCTGCAAGGGATCGGCGGCCACTGCGGGCAGTTGGGGAGCCAGATCCAGGTTGAGATGAACGCCGCGGCGGGTGCGGCAGAAGAGGCGGGCGGATTTTTCCAACAAGGGGTTGAGATTGAGGGGCCGGGGAGCCGGTTTGTCGCCCCGGCCGAAGGAGAGGAGCTGCTTGGTGAGGGCCGAGCCTTTGAGGACCTCCTGCTCAATCTGCTTCAAGTCTCCATAAGCCGAATCGCCGGTATCTGTGCCGGCCAGGACCAGCCCGGTAAGTCCCATAATGTTCATCAAAATATTATTGAAGTTATGGGCTATGCCCGCGGCCAAGCTGCCCACCGCCTCCATTTTTTGCTGCTGGAGAAGCTGCTGCTCCAGATGCTTCTTTTCAGTAATGTCACTGAACATGGCAAAGGCCCCCATAAAGCGGCGGTTTTCCATAAGGGGGACCGAACTCATGATCACCGTCACCGGCCCCCGGCTGGGGGAATGCAATTCTAGTTCTTCCTGGGCGACCTGATCCTTCATATTCAGGGTCAACACCTTTTCCAGCAGCTTGATATTCTCCGGGTCCGCAAACTGGTAAAGACTCTTACCTTCCAGACGGTCATGGCCGATGATTTCTTTCATCCTGCGGTTGGCGAACCGGATGATCCCTTGTTCATCGCTGATCCAGATGCCTTCATGGGCGTTTTCCACCAGACCCCGGTACTTGCCTTCGGAGAGTTCCAGGTTCCGGTAAAGGCGGGCGTTTTCCAGGGCAATGGCCAGGGAGTTGGCGAAACTCGCCACAAATTCCCTATCCGCTTCGGTAACAGGATGGAGGGCCTTATGACGGCCCGCCACCAACACCCCGACAATGCGGCGGCGCGCCTTTAGGGGGGCGAGGATGACCTCCGTGGGATTAAGAAGAAAACTTAACGGGCGAACCCAGCCCCGAGACTGGCCAATTACCATGGCCGCACCCCTCAAGGCCCCCTGGGAGACGAGTTTTTCGGCTTCCGACGCCGGGATGCGGCAACCCCGGAGCATTTCCAGATCCGCCGGGGCAAACCCCGCGGCATGGATGAGTTCGAAGGCTTCCTGGCGGTCATCCAGCAGGAAGACCGCGGCCTGGTCCAGGTGGGCAAAGTCCTTGAGAAGCTTAAAAGCCTCCTTCAGAAGCTCCTCCAGATTGAGGACCGACAGGGCCGCGGCGGAGGTTTCCTGGAGGCACACCAGATGGTCGATCTTTTTTCGAAGTTGGAGGTTGAGGCGGTGGACTTCGTCAAATTTTCGCTTCAGGAGCTCTTTGTCCCATTCCAGCTCCTCAATGGTGGACTTGAGTATGGGCCAGGGGGCCAAAATGTGAAAAAAAGTCCGGCGCCAGAAAGACTTTCTCTGCCATTTGAACCGGTATTCGCAATATTCGTCCCCCCGGAAAAAACACCGGGATTCTTCCACGTGGGCCGGCGGCAGGTTCCAGATAGTGGGAATGCCGGAGTAGATTCCCTGGTTGAATAGACAAAAGTCCTGGTGACCGGGAATTTCCCGGAACCAGTGAAGCCTCACGACGGCCCGGTCCCGTTTGGTTTCCACTAATTCGATGCGTTTGTTGCGGTTGAATTTGTCGTTGATGGACTGGACCCGCTTCAAGGTGCGGCGGGGGTTCTTGTGAGCGAACATGATGATGCGCTGGACATAGCCCAGCTTTTTTCGGGCCGCGGACTGAAAGCCGATATCAAAAGCGATGTGGTCATTTTGGGTGATTTTCCGGGCGTTTTCAAACATCTGGATAACCACCTGGCTGGAGACCCAGTTGTGGATTTCCATCAAAAATTCCTGCGGGTGGGGCAGCGCAGTAATCTCCGGACCCAAACCCTCCAGCAGAGCGGGTATCTCATCGGGCCGGGTTTCCAAAAAATATTCAATAATGGCCCGGGTATTGAGGCAACTGTGATGTTTTTCCATCAAAATTGTTTCCATGCCAAGGGCATGGCGGTGGAGAGTTTTAAAACCCCGTCTATATTTATCGGCAAGATTTGGAAAACCCTGAAGTTGTTTATAGATAGAAAATCCCCTTGGGGAATCGTCATGTCGGGCCGGGGATGGCATGGCGCCAGGATTCTTGGGCAAAAATCCTGTCACCATTGACAATAAAGGCAAATCTATGATATGACCAGGTGGTCATGAAAGATACCGCCGCCCTGGCTACCTTTCGGCATCTGCCGCCGGACAAGCAGGAACGGGTCCTCACCGCGGCCCTGGAGGAGTTCGCCGACAAGGGCTATCACCAGGCCTCCCTGAACAAAGTGGTGGCCCAGGCCGGGATCGCCAAAGGGTCCATCTATCAGTATTTTCCCAACAAAGAGGGTTTGTTTTCTTTCCTTTTTCAGCAAGCCCTGGGACTGGTGCGGCGCACCCTCACTACAGTAAAAGACGCGACCCTGGAAGAGAACCTGTTCATTAGGCTGGAAAAATCCCTCCAGGCCGGAGTAAGGTTTCTTAGGGAACACCCCCGGATTTACAATTTCTATTTAAAGATCCAATACGATAAAAACGTGCCCTTCCGGGAAGAGTTTCTGGCGGCCATCCGGAGGCACGCCGCGGAATACTTCGGTTCCCTGGTGCGCCGGGCCAAAGCCCGGGGCGAACTGCGGCCGGGAGTGCCCGAAGATGCAGTCTTGTTCTTGCTGGACGCGGTTTTTGACCGGTTCCTCCAGGCCGCGGCCTTGCCGGCCCTGGACGTCACTCTGGGGCTCCATCAGGCTTCGGATGACGCAGTGAACCGGCGCCTCCGGCAAATCATCGATTTGCTTCGGGACGGCCTGGTGGCTTAAAGGCAGGTTTCAGGGTTCAGGTTTCAGGTTTCAGGGGATAGGGAATAGGGGATAGGGAATAGGCATGAATGGGGGCATGGCCCGCCTTGTGTTTCGGTATAATGAAAGCCATACGTATTTGTTTTTTCCTGAAACCTGAAATCTGATATTTTTTTTCCTACAAATATGACCGGATGGTCATAAAGGAGAAGGCCCATGGGTGTAAATCATTTTCAGGACCCAGCCTTTTATCCCATTTACGAAAAGGTGGCCGCGGGGGAGCGTCTCTCCCGGGATGATGGCTGCACCCTGTTTCACAGTTCGGACCTTTTGGGGGTGGGGGCGTTGGCCCAGAGGGTGCGGGAGCGGCTGCACGGCCGTCAGGCCTTCTATATCTATAACCAACACCTCAATTACTCCAATATCTGCGTCAACGGCTGCCGGTTCTGCGCGTTCGGCAAAAAGCAGGGGAAGCCGGGGGCTTATGAAATGACCCTGGAGGAGATCTTCGCCCGGATTGAGGCCCGGCTGCACGAACCGATTACTGAAATTCACATCGTGGGCGGGTGCCATCCGGAGCTGCCCTTTTCTTTCTATCTGGAAATGCTCCGGGGGATCAAGAGGCTGCGGCCGGAGGTGCATCTCCAGGCCTTCACCTGCGTGGAAATAGCCCATCTGGCGGAGAAGGCGGGGCTGTCGGTGGCCGAGACGCTCATAGCCTTGAAAGATGCGGGCTTGGGGTCGCTGCCCGGCGGCGGCGCTGAGGTCTTCAGCCCCCGGGTGCGTCGCGCCCTGTGCCCGGAAAAGCTGGCCCCGGAAGGCTGGCTCTCCGTGGCCCGGACCGCCCACCGCCTGGGGTTGAAGTCCAACGCCACCATGCTTTACGGGCACCTGGAATCCCTGGAAGAGCGGGTGGATCATCTGGTGCGGCTCCGGGAAGTCCAGGACGACACCGGCGGGTTCCAGGCATTCATTCCCTTGGCGTTTCACCCCCAAAACACCGGTTTGAGCGATTTGGACGGCCCCAGCGCCATGGACGACCTTAAGACTTTGGCGGTGTCCCGCCTCATGCTGGACAACTTCCCCCACATCAAGGCCTTCTGGGTGATGCTGGGCCCCAAAATGTCCCAGATTTCCCTGTGTTTCGGGGTAGATGACGTGGACGGCACGGTGATGGAAGAGCGTATCACCCACATGGCCGGCGCCACCACGCCCCAGGGTCTGACCCGGGCGCAATTGCGCGCCTTGATCCGGGAAGCCGGGTGTGAGCCGGTGGAGCGCGATACGCTCTATCGGCTAGTTGGATAGTTATTACTCGGAGCATTAAAGAAGTTCCTTCCTTGCCCCCTCCCCCTTGAGGGGGGAGGGCTGGGGTGGGGGTGAAGGTAATCCATTTTCCGCTCCGAGTAATAAGAAGGGTTAAAAGGGACAAAGGTTAAGAGGTTAAAAGGGGGGAAAAAATCTTCTAGTTATTTCACCTTGTTAACCTTTTACCCTCTTAACCTTTTAACCTCTTGAAATTGCCATGGTGATGAAAGACCTCACTACAGCTCCAAACGTGGAACGCCTTTCCCGGGAAGAAGCCCAGAAATTGTGGGACTTGGACCTCCTGGCCTTGGGACAGGCCGCGGATGCGGTGCGCCGCTGCCTTTATGACCGAGTGGTCACTTACGTGGTGGATCGCAACATCAATTACACCAACGTGTGCATCTCCGGCTGCCGGTTTTGCGCCTTTTACCGCGCCCCGGGGGACCCGGAGGGCTATGTGCTGGGGCGCGAAGAACTGGAAGAAAAACTGCGGGAGCTAAAAGACTATGGCGGCAGCGGCGTCTTGCTCCAGGGAGGTTTCAATCCTGCGCTCCCCCTGGAATATTACGAAGACCTCCTGCGCCAAATCAGTGCTTACGGCTTGGCTGTCCATGGCTTCTCGCCTCCGGAGCTTAATTTCATGGCCCGGCAGTTCAGCTTGGAATTGGAAGAACTCCTTACCCGGCTCATGGCCGCGGGCCTGCGCTCCATCCCCGGAGGCGGCGGGGAAATTCTGGTGGACCGGGTGCGCCGGGAGATCTCCCCTCGGAAAGGCAGCAGCCGGGAGTGGCTGAGGGTGATGGCCGCAGCCCACCGCCTGGGGCTGAAGACCAGCGCCACCATGATGTTCGGCCACCTGGAGACCCGGAATGACCGCCTGGAGCACCTGTTTAAGATCCGAGACTTACAAGATGAAACCGGGGGCTTTGTCTCCTTCATCCCCTGGACCTACCAGCCCGGGGGCACTGCTTTGGGCGGGGAGACCGCGGGCGCGGTGGAGTATTTGCGCACCCTGGCCGTCTCCCGCCTGGTGCTGGACAACGTCCCCCACCTTCAGGTCTCCTGGGTGACCCAGGGGCCTAAAGTGGCCCAGATCGCTTTAAACTTCGGGGCCGACGACTTCGGCTCCACCATGCTGGAGGAAAACGTGGTGGCCGCCACCGGGGTGGGATTCCGCCTGGGGCAGGGGGAAATCGAAACCCTCATCCGCCAGGCGGGCCGCGAGCCCCGGGTCCGGGATCATCGGTATGAGTTGAAATGAGTGATGTGGGGGGAGGGCAAGCAACGCTCCCTGCCCTCCCCCCACGCCCCCCTCCCAACCCTTTATGGGGCGGGGGACCCTGACTTCCCCCGGCAAAAAACATAAGGGATTGGGGGAGGGGGTAAGGGCGGTGCCCTTAGCCCCCTCCCCCGCAAAACCAACCCTTAATGGACAATGACTCCAAAAATCGCGTTAATTGCCCGAGTAGGGGCGCATAAGAGTTTCCTGGACGCCGGGGTGGAGCGGCTGGGGGTTCGGGGCTATGACACTCCTTATGGCCCCAGCCGGCCGGTGCATTTTTTCCGGCATGAAGGCCTGGAATTTGCCCTGCTGTCCCGGCATGGGGAGCAGGGGTACGAAATTTCCGCGCCTTTTATCAACTCCCGGGCCAATCTTTATGCCCTGAAAGATCTGGGAGTGGAAAAGGTCCTGGCCTGGGTGGCGCCGGGCTCCTTGAACGGGGACATGGCGCCGGGGGATTTGGTGGTTCCCCATGACGTCTTAGACGAAGGAAAAGGCGGGCCGCACACCTTTTATGCCGGAGTGGGATGGGGGTTTATCCGGAACCATCCGTTGTTTTGCCCGGAGTTGCGGAAGGGCCTGCTGGCGGCCCTGGCCGGAGTTCCTTTCCGGGTGCGCGATGGGGCGGTTTATGTGGCCACCACCGGGCCGCGGCTGGAAACCGCGGCGGAGATTCGCAAGTTCCGTTTCCTGGGGGGCGACCTGGTGGGGCAGACTTTGGCCCCGGAAGTCTTCCTGGCCCGGGAGTTGGAACTGTGCTACGCAGCCCTGACCTACGTGGTCAATTATGCCGAAGGCTTGGCGGAGCGGCCTTATCAGCCGGGAGTGCTGTTCGAGGGGCTGGCCACCGCGGCGGAACTGGCTCGGGTGGCCGCGGTGGAAAAAGCTTTTCCGGAGATAATCCTTAAAGTCCTGCCGGCCCTGGCGGGCGCGCCCCGCAGTTGCCCCTGCCCCCGGCTCATGGAACGCTACCGGCTTCGGGGCGATCTCGGGGACGACTGGAAGACCTGGGTGAGGTAGTTTTCAGTTTTCAGTTTTCAGTGAAATAAGTCCATAGCAACTTATGGAGCCAAGTGATCCCCAAATGCCTATGGTTGCCCATGTGGCCCATTGGGTTCTACCTGTCAGCCAGCCGCCCATCCGGGACGGCGCGGTGGTGGTGGACCATGACCGCATCATAGACATAGGCCCGGCCGCGGAGGTGCTGGCCGGGTTCTCCGGCCCGATTTGCGACCACGGGGCCGGCGCCATTTTGCCAGGCTTGGTGAACTGCCACGTGCACTTAGAATTCTCCGCCTTGGCCGGAATGGTTCCGCCCCAAGCCCGGTGGCAGGATTGGCTGGACGCGGCCCTGGCCGGCTATGGCGGGTTGGCCCCGGAGGAGATGGAAGCCGGCGTCATTCGGGGGATCGAGGCCGTGCACATAAGCGGCACCGCCCTGGCGGGGGAGGTTACCAACACCGGGTGCTCCCGGCCTTATCTGGAGAAAAGTCCCCTGGCCTATCACCTTTTTTATGAATGCCTGGGTTTCGACCTTCTCCAACCGGCGGAATTGGAGGAAATGTTCCCCTTTTTCGCCCAGGCCGGGTCAATTAATGACCCCCGGGTGTCCGCCGGGGCGCACGCTCCCTATTCCGTGTCCGCCTCGCTATTCCGGGCCATCGGGAAATGGAACGACGCCCGGCGCCGGCCCCAGACGGTGCACCTGGCCGAATCCCGAGGAGAACTGGAATTTTTGAACCAGGGGGATGGGTTTTTCCGGGATCTGCTGCAGCGCCGGGGACGGTGGGTGGCGGACTTTCAGCCCCCCCGGGTTAGCCCCGGGGCTTATTTGGACTCCCTGGGGTTTCTGAACGGGGCCACCCTGGCAGTACATGGGGTCTGGCTGGATTCTGAGGATATGCGCCGGCTCCGCCGCACCGGGGCTTGGCTGGTGCTGTGCCCCCGGGCCAACCGTTACACCGGCGCGGGGACGCCGCGGGTGGCCCCACTGCTTTCCGCCGGGGTGAATCTGGCCCTGGGCACCGACTCCCTGGCGGGCAACTGGGACTTAAACCTCTTCGGGGAGATGCTCTGGCTTAACCGGCATTATCCCCATCAGGGGGAACTGTGGCTGCGCCTGGGCACTCTCAACGGCGCCCGGGCTTTGGGGCGTCAGGCGGACTTCGGCAGCCTGGAGCCGGGGAAGCGGGCGGCCCTAGGGTTCGTTCCCCTGGCAGGAGATAGGGACTTTTGGGGGGAATTATACGCCGCCGGAGCAGAAGGGGGGTTTAGATGGTTGGGTTAAAAGGGGAAAAGGGGGTTATGTTGAATATTAGAAAATTTTCTTTGGTTCCCTTTTAACCCTTTAACCCTTTAACCTTTTAACCTTTTAACCCTTTAACCTTTTCGCCCAGGGTCATCGAATGCTTGCAGGCAATGGGAGGGGAGAGATGATAGGAAAAGCCCGGTTAGGACGTATCCAGTACCTCAACGTGCTGCCGATTTATTATGCCCTGGAAAATGTTTTCGGCGAAAACGGCTTCCACCTGGTGACAGACACCCCCGCGGGGCTAAACGCCCGGCTGCGCCGGGGGGAGTTGGACCTGAGCGCCATTTCCGCCATGGAATACGCCCGCTGGCCGGGGGAGTACTTCCTGCTCCCCGACCTGTCCATCAGCTCCCAGGGGCCGGTGGGGAGCGTCATCCTGTTCAGCCGGGCGCCCGTCGCGGCTCTGGAGGGACAGCCGGTGGCGGTGAGCACGGCGTCGGCCAGCGGCGCGGCCCTGCTCCGGGTGCTCATGGCTGAGCTTTTTCAGACCCAGCCGGATTATCAAACCACGCCCCTCACTCCTGAGGTTATCCGGCGATGCTCCGGGTTGCTGGCCATCGGCGACGAAGCCCTGCGCCTGAAAATGGCGGGCAAATGGCCTTATGAGCTGGACCTGGGCGCGGCCTGGCAGGAGCTTACCGGCCTCCCCTTTGTCTTCGGGGTCTGGGCGGTGCGGCGGGATTTTGCCCGGAGCCGGCCCGAGGCCGCGGCCGCCCTGCACCGTTTGCTGCGGCGCTCCCGGGACTGGGGGCTTCAGGCCCTGCCCCGATTGAGCAGATTAGCCGCGGCTTCTTCGCAGATGTCGCCGGAGCAGATGTTAGCCTATTTTAGCCAACTGGAATTTTCCCTGGGCCCGGAGCAGGAAAAAGGGCTCAGGGCCTTTTTTCAGTACCTTGAGAAACTGGGAGAACTTGCTTCCGCACCGGAATTGGCATATTTTTCCAAGTAGGGCGCGTCTCCCGCGCCGGAAAATGGTTGGTGGCAGAGGCTTTCCAGCCTGTGCGGTCAGAAACCTTTCAATGAAGAAAGATGGTGCGTAAGACGCACCCTAGGGGAGGATCCTATGCAAATCGTCGCCTTTAACAGCAGTCCCCGGGATAATGAAACCAGCAAGACGGAACTGATTTTACAAAAATTCCTGGAGGGCGCCCGGCGGGCCGGCGCGTCCACCGAGACCATCTATTTGCGTCAATACAAAATCAAGGACTGCCTGGGTTGTTTCAGTTGTTGGATAAAGGACCTGGGGCGGTGCGTGCAGAAAGACGACATGGCGGAGCTGCTTTTCGAGCACTACCTAAAGGCCGATGTCGCGGTGTTGGCCACGCCCATTTATTACATGACCATGAACGCCCGGATGAAGGCTTTTATTGACCGCACCCTGCCCCTGATGGACCCCCTGGCGGAGGTAGGGCCTGAAGGAGGCCACCCGTATCGCTATGAGAAAGTGCCCAAGGTGGCGGTGTTAAGCGTCTGCGCTTTTTGGGACCAGTCCATGTTTCAACCCCTGTCTCTTAACATGAAGATGATATTTGGCCAGGACCTGATTGCCGAAATCTACCGCCACTCTTCCGAGGCTCTGGGGATTCCCCGGTTGCAGCCCCAGGTGGACAAGGTCTTGGCCGCGGTGGGCCGGGCAGGAGAAGAAGTGGTTCGAGAAGGCAAAGTACAGGAAGAGACTATGGCCGCCCTCACCCAGGACCTGGCCCCGGCGACGGTGATGATGGAGATGGCCCGGGAGTATTGGACCCAGATGGTGGAACAGGCAGGGCATAAATAAGAGGACCTTAGATTCCTTTCAACCAGGGGTGATATGGGTTACAAGAACTTACACCATTTTGTCGAAGTGCTGGAAAGAGCCGGAGAGTTGCGCCGCATTGCCGAGCCGGTGAGCCCCTATCTGGAGATCACCGAAATCACCGACCGGGTGTGCAAGCAGGGAGGGCCGGCCCTGCTGTTCGAGAACGCGCTGGGTTATGACATGCCGGTCTTGATGAACGCCTTCGGGTCCATGCGCCGCATGTGCCTGGCCCTGGAGGTGGACGACCTGGACGCCATCGCCCCGGAACTCCTGAGCTTCCTGGAGGCCGAGGCCAATACTTTGATCAAAAAACTGAAGCTCATTCCCAAGCTGGCCCGCCTGGGGCGTATGTTCCCCAAGGAGGTTTCCAGGGCCCCCTGCCAGGAGGTGGTGTTGACCGGCGATGAAGTGGACCTGGGCCGACTGCCGGTCCTCACCTGCTGGCCCGGAGACGGCGGCCCCTTCATCACCCTGCCGGTGGTCATCACCCACCACCCGGACACGGGCCGGCGCAACGTGGGTATGTATCGCATGCAGGTTTATGACGAGCGCACCACCGGGATGCACTGGCACGCCCACAAGGGGGGCGCTCAGCACTACCGGGTGGCCGAGGCCCGGGGGGAGCCGCTCCCCGTGGCTGTGGCCATCGGCCCCGATCCCGCGGTGACCTATGCGGCCACCGCGCCTTTACCCGAAGACATTGACGAGATTCTCCTCGCCGGGTTTCTCCGAAATGAGCCGGTGGAGATGGTTCCTTGCCTGACTCAGCCGCTGAAGGTCCCGGCGGAATCCCAGGTGGTCCTGGAGGGTTACGTGAAACCCGGGGAGCGCCGCCGGGAAGGGCCTTTCGGCGACCACACCGGCTACTATTCCCTGGCCGACGACTACCCGGTGTTCCACGTCACCGCCATCACCCGGCGGCGAAACCCCATCTACCCCGCCACCATCGTGGGCCGGCCGCCCATGGAAGACTGCTTCATGGCCAAGGCCACGGAGCGCATCTTTCTGCCTCTGATGAAAAAGACCCTGCCGGAGATCGTGGATATGAACCTGCCGGTGGAGGGAGTGTTTCACAACCTGGCCTTTATCGCCATTGACAAGCGTTATCCGGGCCATGCCCGGAAAGTGATGCACGCCATTTGGGGCCTGGGCCAGATGATGTTTACCAAGATCATCGTCATTTTTGACAAAGAGGTGGACGTGCAGGACCTGTCCCAGGTTCTGTGGCGCCTGGGCAACAATGTGGACCCCCGGCGGGATACGGTTTTCGCCGACGGGCCGGTGGACGCCCTGGACCATGCTTCGCCTCTGCCCCACTACGGCTCCAAGATGGGTATCGACGCCACCCGGAAGTGGCCGGAGGAGGGTTTTACCCGAGATTGGCCCCCGGTCATCGAGATGGACCCGGAAATCAAGCGCAAGGTGGATGAGCTGTGGCCTAGATTGTTTGAAAAGTAATTTTGCGGGGTTGAGATTTCTGAAACCATGAAAACAAATGTTTTAAGTACTGGAAGGAACCGCTACGTTATAGCCCTCACCGGCGCGTCGGGCATGATTTATGCCCGGGAGCTGTTGGCCTACTTCCAGGGGCGGGACCTGGAACTGCACTGCATTATTTCCCCCGCGGGGGAACAGGTCCTGGCGCTGGAACTGGGTTTAAAGCCCGAAGAATTGGCTCCGGGAGCAATTTGGCACCCGGCGGACGACTTCACTTCGCCCCTGGCCAGCGGCTCCTTCCAGACCCGGGCCATGGTGGTGATTCCCTGCACCATGGGCACCCTGGGGGCCATCGCCCAGGGGGTGGGGCGCCATCTGGTCCACCGGGCCGGGGAGGTTTTTTTAAAAGAGAAGCGGCCTCTCATCCTGGTGGTTCGCGAAACTCCCCTGAGCCTGGTGCACCTGGAAAATCTGGTCCGGGCGGCCCGGGCCGGGGCCACCATCTTCCCGGCCTGCCCGGGGTTTTACCACCGGCCCACGTCCTTGGAAGAACTGGCCCGTCAATTCGCCGGGCGGATCCTGGACCATCTGGGGCTGGAACACCAGCTTGGGCCGCGGTGGGGGGATAAATGATACACCACCAAGACTCTAAGGACACCAAGAATCACCAAGAATTTTAAGCTGGTCTTGGCTACGCCAAGACCAAAGATCATTTCTTTGCAACTTGGTGTCTTGGCGCCTTGGTGGTGATCTTGTGGATTTTTTATGCGGCGGTTTTTGCAAAATATTTACGAACTGCTGGACATGATCAAAATCGGCCACAGCGTTCTGGCCCTGCCCTTTGCCTTCATGGGGGCGATGCTGGCGGCCCGGGGGCTGCCCGACAGCCGGACGGCCTTCTGGATTTTGGTGGCCATGGTGGGGGCCCGCAGTGCGGCCATGGCCTTCAACCGCCTGGCGGACGCGCCTTTAGACGCCCTCAACCCCCGCACCGCGGACCGGGCCTTGCCCGCCGGCCGGGCAAGCCTCGCGGGGACCATCATTTTTATGGTGGCGAGTTCGGCCATTTTTATCTTCGCCGCCGGCCAACTCAACCGGCTCTGCCTGGCCCTGTCGCCCCTGGCCCTGGGGATCATCCTGGGCTATTCCCTCACTAAAAGATTCACTGCGGCTTCCCACGCGGTCCTGGGCCTGAGCCTGGCCCTGGCGCCCCTGGGCGGCTGGCTGGCGGTGAGGACCGACCTGGAGTCTTCGGTTTTGATCCTCTCTCTGGCGGTCTTATTCTGGGTGGCGGGTTTTGACATCCTTTACGCCCTCCAGGACGAGGAGTTTGACCGGCGGGCGGGTCTTCAATCGGCGCCTTCCCGGCTGGGAATCACCTGGGCCCGGAGGCTGGCGGCTATCTGTCATGCCGTGGCTACCGGGGGATTTGCCCTCACCGGCTGGCTGGCGGGAATGGGTAAAATTTATGGGGGCGCGGTCCTGGCGAGCGCCCTGATTTTAGCTGTGGAACACCTGCTATTGACCCATCGGGGGACCATTCGCCTCCCTCCGGCCTTTTTCACCCTGAATGGCCTGATTAGCCTGGGGCTGGGGCTGGCTACCTTATTAAGCCTGGGTTTTCCATAATTCTTATCAAATATCCGTATCAAAAAGATCCCAGCTGAACTTCCCAAGGGAAGGGTGGGGTCGGGCCAGAAAAATCCAGGTTTTTAGAGGATTGGGATTTGGCAAGTTATTATATCTGGTGATTTAATTTTTTCGCCCCTATCAATTTATGCTTGACAGAGAATTTCATTGCGGCTTACAATGCCCCTGTCCATGGAATAGTTCATTTTAGATTATAAGGAAAGGAGGAATGGGGGTAAAAGATAACCTGGGGTGAAACCCAAAAATGACATTAAGATTAAGGGGGATAATCTAAATGACCAAAAGAACCTGCGTTATGTTAGCGTTGGCGCTGGCCCTGGTTATGCTGCCCGCGGCGGCTCAGGCCAGGATGTGGGTGGGGGCTCAGTTAGGCGCCAACTTTGCGTCCAGCACGGATGTGGACGTCACCATTTCGGGCGTGGGAGTCGAAACTTTCCGAAATGCCAGGGTAGAACCTTCGGTTATCGGAGGTTTAACCCTGGGTTATGACTTTGTCCGGGAGGGTTTCCTGGGCTACAACTATCCGGACTGGATGAAATACTTCAGCTTTGCCACCGATTTCACCTATAACCGGTTTGACTTTCGGGGACAGTTTTTGGGCACCAACTCTGGCCTGGATTCCTTTCCCTTGACCGAAGGTTACATGGCCGTATGGTCTTTCCTGTTTATCGGGAAGTACGGGTTCTTCCCTGATTCCGAGGTGCCCTTTGGCCGCCTCCAGCCCTATGTCGGCGTCGGCCCGGGCATTGTGTTCAGCGGACTCAACCTCGATGGCGGTGGAAGCAAAAGCTCGGTGGACATTGCCCTGGTGACGGAGGCGGGGTTGCGCTACATGGCCCTGAAAAACGTTTCCCTGGACGTGGCCTTCCGCTATCGTTACACTTCGCCGTCGTATAATTTCGCCGGTATCATCGAAACTCCGAGTAAGATTTCCTTCGACGCCCATCAATTCAGCACCTTGGTTCGGGCGTCCTATCACTTCTAAGACTCAAACCTGAATTCCAGGAAAAGGCGGCCTCTAGGCCGCCTTTTTTTTATGAGCCCGTCCGGCCTCTTCAAAATAGTTAAGGAAAATTCCGATTATTACCTTAGCTCCGGAAAGGGCCTTTGAAGATCGGCTGCCTCTTGCTGAAATGAAAAACAAAATGCGATGACATGAGTGGCACAGGCTTCCAGCCTGTGGGAAGGTTTCTTGGCAGAACAGACGGTGCCCACAGGCCGGAGGCCTGTGCCACTAATATTTTTCTGGTTGGTTTTCTCTCTCGAAATAGGGAGATATTTTCTAAGATGCCCCCCTGATAATCGAAAAGAAGATTTTTTCCGTGCATCAATTTATGCTTGACAGGGAATTTATTTGCGCCTTAAAATACGTTTACAAATGGAACTATGTAAAGAGTATGGGGGAAAGGAGGAAGAGGGGAGCAGTTATTCGGGTGAAACCAAAAAGGATCAAAGATTAAGGGGGATAATCTAATGACCAAAAGAACCTGCGTTATGTTAGCGTTGGCGCTGGCCCTGGTAATGCTGCCGGCGGCGGCCCAGGCCAGGATGTGGGTGGGAGCCGAGTTAGGCGCGAACTTTGTGGCCAGCACGGATGTGGACGTTAACCAGGCAATCTTTGGAAACGTAATTTTCCGAAATGCCAATATAGAACCCTCCGTTATCGGGGGTGTAACCCTCGGTTATGACTTTGTCCGAGAGGGTTTCCTGGGCTACAATTATCCGGACTGGATGAAATACTTCAGCTTTGCCACCGACTTTACCTATAACCGGTTTGACTTTCGGGGTCAGTGGTTGAGCACCAACATGGGCATGTCGAGCTTTCCCTTAACCGAAGGGTACATGGCCGTATGGTCTTTCCTGTTTATCGGGAAGTACGGGTTCTTCCCCGATTCCGAGGTGCCGTTTGGCCGCCTCCAGCCCTATATCGGCGTTGGCCCGGGCATCATGTTCAGCGGTATCAATCTGGACACCGGCGGAAGCAAAAGCTCGGTGGACATTGCCCTGGTGACCGAGGCGGGTTTGCGCTACATGGCTCTTAAGAACGTTTCCATAGATACGGCTTTCCGGTATCGTTACGGTTCGCCTTCGTACAACTTTCAATCAACGGGTATAACAGGGAGTGTGAGCAAGGTTTCTTTTGACGCCCACCAGTTCAGCGCCTTGTTACGGGTGTCCTACCACTTCTAAGGCTAAGACCTGAATTCAAGGAGAAGGCGGCCGCCGGGCCGCCTTTTTTTATGGGCCTATACGGTCTCTTCATATAGGTATTTTTGCTTGACAAAGAATTTATTTGCGCCCTAAAATGCGCTTATTAATGGAATTATATACAGATTATGGGGGAAAGGAGGAAGAGGGGAGCAGTTGTTCGGGTGAAACCCAAAAAGGATCTAAGGATCAAAGATTAAGGGGGATAATCTAATGACCAAAAGAATCTGCGTCATGTTTGGGTTAATGCTGGCGCTGGCCCTGGTAATGGTGCCGGCGGCGGCTCAGGCCAGGATGTGGGTGGGGGCCCAGTTAGGCGCCAACTTTGTGGCCAGCACGGATGTGGATGTCAACATCGCGGGCGTCGGAGTCGAAACTGCCCGAAATGTCCGTGTGGACCCCTCCGTCATCGGAGGCCTAACCCTCGGTTATGACTTTGTCC
>VGSW01000034.1 GCA_016874915.1 Deltaproteobacteria bacterium | reverse complement strand
CAGATCAGTAAAACCGTTATCCCCGAAAAGACCCAGATGATCGCGGCTCTCCGCATTCCTTCACCCCTTTGATTTCACCGTGGAATATCGAGCGTTCTGTCCTGAAAATGTAGCCGCAGGCTTCAGCCGGCGCCGGGGCCTCGCCGGGGCGACTTTACCGGGTGGGGCGGGCCTCCGTGCCCGCCAAAACGTGCCGGGGGCGGATGTTCCACATTTTCATGGTTGATGGTGAGCCGCAGGCTCACATTCAACTATTCTGAGAATTAAAATTATATCGTTAATATATGCAAATCTGGGACCACAACCTTATACCCAACATTAGGCGTGGTTAGATAAGCATACATTATTGGACGATTTTTTGCACGGGCTTGCAGGGCTGGCCGGATTATGCCCCTGGCCTTCGTATATTGGATGATTTTGGGGGAGGCTTCGTTAATCGGGTTCGCCTTGTCTTCTTTTTGATACCATGTTAATTTAGTGCATGATCAGACTTAACGGGGGTTAGGAATCTAATGGCCTTGGAAAAAACCATTGCCATGACCGCGGCGGAGGTGGACGCGGCGCTGGAGCGTCTCACCGACGAGGTCCTGGCCCGGCATAAAAACCTGGATGAAGTGCTGGTGGTGGGCATCCGCACCGGCGGCGCGTTTCTGGCCCAACGCCTGGCGGACAAGATGCAGCGCCGCATGGGGCAACCCGCGCGGGTGGGGGTGCTGGACATCACCCTGTACCGGGATGACTGGACCCAGCTCAGCCACAAGCCCCTGGTGGGCAAAACCGACCTTCCCCGGTCCATCGACGACCAGGAAGTGGTGCTGGTGGACGACGTGCTGTTCACCGGCCGCACGGTCAGGGCGGCCCTGGACGCGCTCATCGACTATGGCCGGCCCCGGCGCATCGAGCTGGCGGTGCTGGTGGACCGGGGCGGCCGGGAGCTTCCCATCCAGCCGGATTATGTGGCCCTGGTGAAAAAGCTGCCCCCGGGCCAGCGGGTCAACGTCTATCTCCGCGAAATGGGCCGCACCGACGAAGTGGCCATCGAACCCGGCCCGCCGGAAAGGTCTTGATGGCCCGGCGCGTTAAAGACAAGAAAGCGGCTGAAGCCTCCGACCTGCCGCGTCTGGCTCCCGAAGACGCCGCGGCCCTGGAGGCCATGATTGGCCGGGTGGCCGAGTCCCTGGCGGCGGGGGCGGACCTGGAAGCCTTGAAGAGTCTGGTGGAAACCCGCCCCCAGGACCTCGCCTGGGACCAGCACCTTATCGCGGCGCTGGGCGCCCTCCCCTCCCCTGCCGTGGCCCAGCTTTTGGCTGCGCTTTTCGCCGCGGCCCCGGATAAGGCCCGGCGCAAGGCCCTGAAGCGCGCCTTCCATGCCCTCAGAAGCCGGGGAGTGGCCGCGCCTCCGGACCTGCTGCCCCGGGAAGAGGGGCTCCAGGTCAGGGAAACCGGCGCCGGGCCCCAGGCCCATGTCTCCCAGGTTCTGGGCAATGGCGAGCGCTACGTGGTCCTGGAAGGCCCCCGGGATATCCTCGGCGGCAATATCCTGGTGGCCCGGCTGCATGACCAGGAAGGCTTCCGGGAATGCCATGTCTTTGACCTGAAGAGCAAGGGCCGCCAGGAATTCTGGGACACTCTTACCAAGGACGGCCTGATTGATACCCAACCGGCCCCCGTCCCTTACGCCCTGCGCCTCCTGGAAGAAGCTTATCAGGCCCATCCCCAAAAGGACGGCGCGCCCGCGTATGCATCGGTCCGGGAGCGCGTTTTGGCCCCCTGGGGCCGGGAAGAGCCTCCGGAGTTGGACCTCCTCCTGGGCGAGATTACCCCCGCGGAGCGCAGCCGCCTGCTGGATGAGTCCCGGCAACTGGCCCAGGACCCTCTCTTTTATTTCTGGATCCCCGCCGCGGATGAGATCGCCCCGTGGTTCGAAAAACTGAAAGGCATCTTAACCAGCCCCCTGGTGCTCACGGACCCGCAGAAAAAGGCCCGCATCGACGAACTGGTGAACGAAGCCGCCCGGAGCCTGTTCCCGCCGGAAACCCGGGACGGGTGGCGCCGCCGCCTCCGGGACATGGCCTATTTCCTGACCCTGAAGGGCCGTAAGGAAGAAGCCCGGGCCGCGGCCGCGGCCGCGGATGACTTAGCCCAGGAACGGAGCCCCCTGCTGGGGGACGCAGTCTTCCTCAAGGTCCTGACCACCCTGGCCCTGCGCCTGGCCTATGATATGGAGGGAAAGGAGGAAGGCGAATCCCCCTGGAGCCTCCTGGCCCCGCCCACGGAACCCTTGATCCTCCGGAGGTGAAGATGTTGCAAACCCTGTCGGTGCGCACCAACACCAGCACTGAATTCATCGACATCACTTCCCAGGTCCGGGAGGTGGTGCGCCAAAGCGGGTTCAGCGAGGGTGTCTGCCATGTCTTCGTGCCTCACACCACCGCGGGGGTCACCATCAATGAGAGCGCCGACCCCAACGTCAAGGCCGACATCCTGATGGTCCTGAACAAACTCATCAGCGACAAAGAGTCCTACCGCCACCTGGAGGGCAATTCCCCGGCCCACATCAAGGCCTCGATCATCGGTCCCCAGGTGACGGTCATCATCAGCGGCAGCCGCCTGCTCCTGGGAACCTGGCAGGGCATCTTCTTCTGCGAATTCGACGGCCCCCGGTCCCGGAAGGTTTATGTAAAGATCTCCGTAAGTTGATGTCGGCGGTTGGCGAACCGCCCCCGGTTCTCGTTTACAAGTTGTACTTGGGAACGAAAATGGATGCCAAGCTCAGCTTGGTCCACCAGTGCGCTCCCAAGCCCGGCTTGGGAACGAGATGAAAACTGAAAACTATCTTCTTATGCCAGAAGAAAGGGAATTCTTCTCCGACGTCCGCATCAACGGCCACACCCTGGCCTCCCTGGGCCAGGGCGCGGCCTCCATCCGGGACCGCTATCTCCTTAAAGACTTCCTGGAATACGTCCACATCAAAAAGGGACTGCTGAATCCTTTCTACGCCCACTATCCCCTGGTGGAGCCCCGGGAGCTGCTGCCCTCCTTTGAGAAAAATTTCGCTGAATTCAAAGACCTGCCCAGCTTCAGCCTGGTGGCCTTCAACCGGCCCCTGTCCTACCAGGAAGAGATTTTTCAGTTCGACATCCTCCACCCTCCTGGCGAGGCCTCCGTCTCCCGCCGGCGCCCCGGCCGCACCAACCTGGACAAGATCCTTCCCCACCTGGACCGGGACCTCAGGCCCTTATTCCGGCAGAGTTTCGCCTTCCGGGACCTGACGGACCTGGCTTATTACGAAGAATTTCTGGACTTTATCCTACACATGGACCGGGCCCACGTGGTGGCCAAAGACCATCAGGGCGCATTCCGCCTCCTGGGGATTTATGCTTCCTTCCCCTCGGACCTGGATACGGAGCTGAAAAACTTCGGCCACCTCCTGGGCAAATTCAAGAAGCTGGACAGCGCCTACTACGAACGGGAGCGGGAATTCGTCTATCAATTCCTTATGGAGCTTTACGGCTTCCCCATTTCCGCGGAGCGCCGCACCTCCGCGGCCCTCTTCGCCCGCAACTTGAGCCGCCTCAAGGAGCAATACCTCATCAAGGTCCTGGGCTGCTCCGATCGCACCATCACATCGCTCTCCGGCTTTGAACAAAAAAGATACCCTCTGGTGGAAAAAACCGCGCTCATTGCCGTGTCCCCGTCTCTGGCGGAAGCCAATCCCCACCTCCGGGACCAGGGCTATTACGTGGACCCGGAACGCCGGGTGGTCATCTTCAAGGTCACTTACGTGCAGCACAAGTACAACCGGTTCAACGTCCTGGAGGACCGGGCCATGTCAGTGGTGAAACAGGAGATCATCCACCCTTATCACGGCGGCCGGGACACCAGCCTCAACATCTTGAAAGACACCAAGCGGTTTCTCAAAGACCTCACGGACATCGTCCGGGGAGAATTCACCGGCACCATCTCTTATAAGCGGGCTGACCTCATCACTTCCACCAAGACCCACGAAGACCGCCTCAAGTTTCTGTCCGCCTGGCTCACCAAGTATCAGCGTCGGGTGGGGACCTTGAGCACCGAAACCTTTGAGGGGGTGAAAAAGGTGCTGAACAGCTACCTCCTCAACCGGGAGTATAAAGAGGCATTCGCCAAATATGCCGACTTGCACCGGGAGGTGGTGCAAAAGGTGGCCTACCTGAACCAGGCCCAGCAGCTTCAGCCTCTGGAAAAGCTGGCCCAGGAAGAGGAAGTCCGGGGGCTGGGCTTAACTCAGCGCCTGTCCCAGGCCCTGGCCTTTCTGGAGGAAAAACAGGCGGACCTGCCTTACTTTTACCCGGACCTCTTTGACAAGTGCCTCAAATTGTGGAACGAGATCATGGCTTCCCCGGCTTTGAAAAAACTGGCCGGGGGCGAGATTACCCCCGAGACTCCCTTTCAGCGGCGCCTCTGGGAGTTGGCCAGCCGGGGCCAGGAACTGACGGCCGCCCTTAAGGACCGGCACCGACAAATCCATTCTGCCGCGGAACGGGGCGAACCCTTTCCCTTGCTGCCCCCGGAGGCGCCCCGCAGCAGTAAGCAGTGAGCAGTTTAGTAGTGATCGGTAATCAGTGATCAGGTTCTGGGTTCTGGGTTCTGGGAAATCTATAAATAATTCTGGGTTTTTTTACCGAAAACCGAAGACCGAAAACCGAAAACCGCATTAAACGGTGGGGCGGGCCTCCGTGCCCGCCGAACCTAGCCCCACCCGATGGGCTGACATTAATTCTCATTCCCCAGCAGGAGCTTGGAAACGAGAATTTATCGGGGAAGATGGCTAAAAAATGGTGCGCCGTGCGCACCCTACATTTAAAACCATAGACTTCCCATGCCCCCACCGAAGACCGAAGACCGCAGACCGAAGACCACCCCGGAAGCCTGGTTTTTCATTGAACAGGGCCACGGCCCTCCCCTCCTCCTCCTTCACGGCCTGGGGGCCTCCAGCTTCTCCTGGCGGGACAATTTGGGGCCGCTCTCCCGGCATTTTCGGGTCATCGCCCCGGATATCCCGCCCCACGGACGCTCCCCTGCGCCCTTGGACGGCGACTACCGCCTGGAGGCTCTAACCCAGGGGGTGATGGACTTTATGGACCGCCGCGGCATCGGGGAGGCCGCAGTGGCCGGCAACTCCCTGGGGGGCGGATTGGCCCTGCTGCTGGCCCAGGCCCGCCCGGATCGGGTCAAGGCCCTGGCGTTGCTGGCCCCGGCCGCGGCCCTGACCCGGGTCCCCCTAATCTTTTACCCCCTGCGCCTGCCCGGCCTGTTGGGAATGATGGCCGCGGCCCTTTTGGGGCCGTGGTTCATCCCTGGAGCCATCCGGTACATGTACCAGCGCCGGGACCGCATCACCCCGGAAGTGGTGGCAGGCTATGCCGCCCCTTACCGGGAATTCCAGCGGCGCCTGGCCTTGGGGCGCCTGTGCCGCAGCCTGGAAATCTGGCCCCTGGAGAAGGTGGAAGCCATGCTCAAGGAGATTCATCAGCCCTGCGCCCTCATTTGGGGAGAAAAGGACCGGATTCTCCCCCCGGCCCAGGGCGAGTGGCTCAAAGCGCGCCTCCCCCAGGCCCGGTGGCATCTCTTGGCCGGCGTGGGCCACGCCCCCCAGGAAGAAGCCCCGGATGAGGTGAACAAAATCATCATTGATTTTTTGCACCCTTTGTGAATAAATTAAAGAAGGGGATAAATCCTTAGGCGTTCTCTGCAAAGACCCATTTTGTCATTCTGAGCGAAGCGGTGGCATTTTAACGAAGCTTTGTCATTCTCAATGCTCGGAGCATGAAGGTAATTCCTTCCTTTAGCCCCTTGATGGGGAGGGTTGGGGTGGGGGTGAATGGAACTTCTTTTCCGCTCCGAGTAATAGCACCGCGAAGAATCTAGATGCTTCGGTCGCTCCGCTCCCTTAGAATGACAGATTGGGGCGTTTTTGCAGAGGGAGCAACTGGGCGCCGCCTTTTTCTTGCGGACGCGCCGCCTGAGGGTCCCACCCCACCCTTCACTTCACCCGAAGGGATTTCACGCCACGGGAGGGTGACGGGCCTTTACATACGAATTCGCCAAACGTAGGGGCGAACCTGGTGTTCGCCCCCGATTCCGGGCGAATACATGGGGCGAATACAAGATTCGCCCCTACGGGAAAAATTGCCTTTGACGGCGAATTCGTATCAGAACCCGCCACGAAACACCAGACCATGAGAAAAAACATCATTCCGTTCGGCCGGGCCAAACGTTCCGTCAAAGAGGTATTGGAGCGCTTCTACCAGGATCTGGATGACATCGAGGAAATCGTCATCATTGCCAAGGACCGGGAGGGCGAATGGATCTTCGCCAACTCGGAGTTGGAAAACGAACTGGAGTGGATCGGCAGCCTCTACAAATTCATCAACAAAGCCATCCTGGAAGACGGCGAAGATTTCTAAACCCAAAGGGCGGGGTTTCCCCCCGCCTTTTCACCTCCTTACGTTCAGGAAAATCAACGGGCGGGGACCAACCCCGCCATAATTTTTTACATGTCGTTATAAAAAATTGCACATGGAGAAATTAGAGAAATAGACAAATTAGGGACAGACACTATTTATTGGAGTCCCTGTTTACTCTCCTGTTTACTCTCTGTTTACTCTTGAGATAACAGGCATGATGGCCAGGTATCCAGGAATCTAAGGGGAAGGCGATCTTCCTATATCTTATGCTATAATAAGTTAGAAATTATCCTTACCGAAGAGAGTCATGGGTATTGCGGCAATGACGAACCGAAAAAAAGTCACCCCGGTATATGTATTTGATGAACATAATGAGGCTTATTATTACTGGCATGAGGCAAAATATGGGGGATACATTAATGAACCCTTAGACCTTTTTCATATCGACGCTCATAGTGATATGATGAAAATCGATTGTATTCAAACCTCTATCTACTTTCCCAACGATTCGCAAGTTAGTTATTTAGAATATTATAAGAATATTGCAAAAAATGAATTTAATATTGGGAATTTCATAATTCCGGCCATATTAAATGGCTTAGTCAAGAATGTGTATTTTATTTTCCCGAAATGGAAAAACTACAAAGCAAAAAGAATGAAATATAATGTTTCATCTATGTTTGGGGAAGGCAAATTATTTAAACACTGCTTAACAATCAATAAAGATAAAGACCATAAATTATTTCAGGCGCTTCCTGATTTTAAATACTATAATTATTTCTTTCTGCCAATAGATAGTGTGCCTAAAGCCAGGAAGGTCATTTTGGACATCGATCTTGACTATTTTGCCTGCGGCGACTCAAACCCGTCTCATATGATTTTTGAATTGGAAATCACTGAGGAGCAATTTGATAAACAAGAGATTTTTTTGCAGGATGAGACTTTGAAAATTGCCGGATTGGATTTTAGATTCATAGAGAAAAATGAAAGATTCTATGCCCACATTGCCAATAAAAGAGAGAAAGATGAATCCAAATCCTACCTTCCGTTAAAACCGGAGATTGTTTTTGAAATCGATAGGTTAATCACCACCTTAAAGGTCAGGAAAATCAGGCCGTTGGTGGTGACCATCAGCAGGTCTTGCGTTTCCGGTTTTTGCCCCAAAGATTATGCGGAATTCATCGAAAACGAGCTTTTGCAAAGATTGCTATTTTTACTCGATAAATAGCTCCGAGGTAGTGGCCCGAGGGTTAATTGACCGCGGTGATAAAAGAATTAGAATATAATCGATAATATAACCCTTCATTTAACTGCAACAGATCTTCGTGATTTCCTTGTTGGACAATTTCTCCGTTTTTTAACACGAAAATCGTCTCTGCCTGTATCACTGTGGACATACGATGGGCGATGATGATGGTGGTCCGTCCCTTTATCAGTCGTTGCAGGGCGTCATAAATCAATCTCTCGGATGGCGTATCCAGGTTCGACGTAGATTCGTCCAAGATTAAAATGGGAGCGTTTTTGAGAAATGAACGGGTGATGGCAATCAATTGTCTCTGTCCGCCGGAGAGCTTAACGCCTCGTTCACCGACTTCGGTTTGAAAGCTTTCGGGTAAACCTTCAATAAATTCCCTGGCGTTCGCCAATTCAGCAGCTCTTAAAATTTCTTCCGGAGTAGCGTCGGCTTTGCCAATTTTGATGTTGTCTTCGATGGTGCCGCTGAAAAGCATTAAATCTTGTTGAACTACCGAGATCTGAGACCTGAGGGAGTGGAGATTGACTTGCCGGATGTCCTGGTCGTCAATAGTAATTATGCCTTTCCAGGGGTCATAAAATCGAATAAGTAACCTTATTAAGGTAGATTTCCCCGCGCCGCTGGGGCCTACCAAGGCAACTCTGCCCCCGGCTGGAATGTGCAGATTGATTCCCTGAAAAAGGGGATTATTGGGAGCATAACCGAAGAAGACATCCTGATAGGCTATCTTTCCCCTTCGCGAAGTGAGCGGAGGGGAGGAGGCATTTTTAGATTCCCGTTCGAAATCGAAAAATTCAAATAACCGATCAATGGCGGCGCGGGAGTTGGCTATTTCAATATTCATTTCACCCAGGCGGTTAAGGGGGATGTAGATCATCTCCAGGTAAGCATAAAATGCCATTAACGCCCCGATAGTCAATTTCTCCTGGAGAATTAAGTGCCCACCCACCCAAATGACAATCACCGGGGTCAACCTGGTCAACAGCGTGGTGCTCCCCAATAAGAGGGCATACATGCGAATGTTTTCAAAAACAGTTTCCAGGAAGCCCCGGGATCGAACTACGAACCTTTTGGTCTCCTCATCTTCATTGGTGAAACTCTTAATTTCCGTAATCCCTGCAACTGCCTCATGAAGCTGGCCTTCGACCACGTCCATGCGCCGGCGCGCTTCTCTGGCTTTCTCGCGCATGCGCTGACCGATACGTCTTTGGAGCACCAGATACAGGGGGAGGGTGGAATAAGCGATCAGGGCCAGCTGCCAGTTCATATAAAAAATCACGAAGGTAATAGAAGCAAGCCTAGTTAGATCTATTAAGAGATTTCTGCCAGCGACATTAATAATATTTTGCGCGCTGTTGACGTCAGTGATTAATCGAGAGGTGATGGCGCCTGTCTGATGTTGCTGATAAAAATTAATGGGGAGTTCTTGCAGGTGCTGGAACAAATCCTTGCGGATGTCAAAAATTAGAAAATGAGTCAGTTTAAATGAAATATAGGACCGAATATAAGTAATTAACGAGTATAGAGCAAATAACGCCACAGAAATAACCATTATCTGATTGAAAGAAAGTCCGGTGGCACTAGGTTTTCCCACTAATAAATTGTCAATCAAATCTTTCAGGATCCACGGAAAAACCACCGGCAAATTATATTCCACCACCCCCAGCGCCGTGGATAAGACAAACGTCCAGCGATAGGGGCTCACATAGGAGAGGAATCGTCTCAAATTATTGGATTTAGGCTTCATAAGATAAATTTTTCCCGGCTTGGTCAATGAGGCACAAGGATAATCTCTTGTTTTTCTTTAAGTAGGATACAAAACTTGGAGAGTTGTGTCAGAAAAGATATTGTTTATTTTTTCTGAGAGATTGGCCTAAAAAGGCTAACCGCGGGATTCTTGCCCGCGATCCTGCGGCGGACCGACCTGGGTTTGGTCAGCCAGTCCCCACAGCGCCTCCGCCAGGATCGCCTGGCTCAGGTCGCAGGTAATTCTCCGGCTGTACCGGACCACTCCGGGTCTTTTCTCCGCACCGCGGATGCGAGCCAGGTTCATCACGGGACAGCCACCCCCGCAAGCATAGCGCCAGGCGCACTCTCGACAATCCTCCCGGTTGTCCACATGCAAAGCCTTGAGCATACCGTCGAGAGGCCGGCGATCCAACGCCCCGGCCACGTTGCCGAGCCGGTATGGCTCCTGACCGACGAGATAGATGCACGGATAAACGTCGCCACTGGCTCGCACCACGTAGTTCGTGCCATAGGGCGCCGCACAGGCCACTGCGTGGCGGACGCCTGGATGGATCTCTGCTGAGAAATCGTTAAATGGGAACAGGTTCGCCTTACCCGGCCGGCCGGGACGGCCCAGCTCCAGGGCTGCGGCAATGACCTTATCCGGATCGGGCAAGATTTCCTCCGGAAAAAAGTCTTGATCCGAATTTATCGGGCGGACCGGGATAAACAACGAGGATACGGCTCCCAACCGGGTGTGATGTGCCGCCACCTCCAGCAGGCTGTCATGATTAGCCGAAGTGATCGTCGCCCGCAAGGTGACCCGGGCCCCGGCCTCCGCCAGGCGCCGAATTGTCTCCGCGCTCCGGGCGTGGGAGGGGACCCCGCCGGGATAAGGCCGGCAACGGTCGTGAATTTCCGGGGGACCATCGATGCCGCAGACGATGCTGATGTCATGCCTGCTCACCCATTCGACCAGGTCCGCGGGGCTCAGCGTCAGGTTGGTGGTCAAATGATATTCGATGCGCTTGTCGGGGTGCGCTGGCTTCAACTCACCCTCGCAGCTCCGGATCACTTTTTTGACCAAGGGCCAATGCAGCAGTGGCTCGCCGCCGAAGAACGCCACCGCTACGGTCCCCCCGGGACTTAGTTCTTCCAGGCACCTCTCCACGCTGCGGCGGGCCACCGCGGCGTTCATGGAGGTGTGGTTATCCCTCCGGTAGGTCTTCGGCCCGTTGAGACAATAGATGCATGCCAGGTTGCAGAATTCGCCCAATAGGAGATAGAGCGTGATGCTGTTCTTTGAACGGGAACGGACCGCGTCCGTCAGGCAGACTATCCTGGAGGAATCATCCTCGGGCAGAAAGGATTCGGGGAGGAGGTGATAGTCCAGAAGCAAACGCAGGAGGGCGGCATCGCTGGGGAAAACGGCCTGGAGTTCAGCCGTTGTGCACCCTTGCGCGACCGCGGCTAAAATTTGCTTGACCCGCTCTCTGCCACGTTTCACATACAGGGGCCGCAGATGAAACGAGTTGGCCAGGAGCAACTCATCGGCGCCTCGTTCCAGGGCGATCAGGTTCTTTGCCACTTGCAGTTTGGCAGATGAGGCCAAGGATAACTCAGCAGTAGAGGGTGCTTTCCGGCGCTGACAGGGCCGCCTGCTGTTGCCCGCCGGCCAGGTCGGTTCTCGCCTCGTCGGCCAGGTCCCAAAGCATCTCTGTGAGCACGGCCTTGGTGAAATCGCAGCTAATTCTCCGGGCGTACTCTGCCGCCTTGGGACTACTGGCGACGCCGTCCCACCGCGCCAGTTTGGTCAGCGGACAGCCGCCGCCGCAGGCATAGCGCCAGGGACACGAATTGCACTCTTCGAGATTATCAACGTGCAAGGCCAGCAGTGTTTCATCGAGCCAACGGCGGTCCCAGGGAGTCCCCGCGGTTCCGAGGCGGCACTTTTCCTGGCCGACCAGATAAATGCACGGGTAGACATCGGCGTTCACCCGGATGACCGGGATGGTTCCGGAGAAGGCCGCACAGGACATGACCTGGCGCGTGCCGGGTCGCAGCTTGGCAATGTACTGATTGAATGGAAACAGGTTCTCTTTGTCCCATAAACCGCTGTGGAAAGCTTCCACCAGCCCGGCGATGATCCTGTTGGGATCGGGCAAGAGTTCGTCCGCTAAAAACTCCCGGTCGGAGTTGATGGGGCAGGCCGGCACCACGGCCGAGGTGCTGCCCCCCAGTTCTTTATGATGCGCCACGGTGTCCATGATGTAGTCTTGATTGACCGAGGTGATCGTGGCGCGCAGCGATACCGGTATTCCGGCAGCCGCCAGGCGGCGGATGGTTGCCGCGGTCTGGGCGTGCGATCCTTTTCCATGCCGGTAAGGGCGGCAGCGGTTGTGGATTTCCGGTGGTCCATCAATGTCGGACATTACCGTGATATTGTGCCGCCGGATAACTTCGATGAGATCGGGTGGACAGATGGTTAGGTTGCTGGTGAGGTGGTAAGTAATCTGCTTGTCGTGGTAGGCGGGCTTAAGGTCATCCTCGCAGCGCCTGATGATCTCCTTGATGAGGGGCCATTGCAGCATAGGTTCGCCGCCGAAAAAACCGACCTCCACCCTGCCCCCCGTACTGATCTGCTCCAGGCAATCAATCACGCTCTGGATCGCCACGGTGGGGCTCATCTTGGAGCGACCGTCTTTCAGATACGTCCCCGCGCCATTAAGGCAATAGATGCAGCCCAGGTTGCACGCCTCGGTGATCAGCAGATACACGGTCATCCGGGGCTTTGGCCGAGGATCGGCCGCCGCGATTTCTGAGTGCTCGAAGCACTCCTTATCCTCTGACGCATCAACGAGGATGCGATAGTCGCGCAACAATTGGATCAGGTCGGCGTCATGAGGAAAGGCGGATTTGAGCCCCTCCAGGGTCAAACCCTGCCCCGCCTCGGTTAGCAGGCGTTTGACGCGCTCCTTCCCTCGCGCCACATACATGGTGCGCATGTGGAAAGAGTTCACCAACAGAAGTTCGTCGCCGCCTCTTTCCAGCGAGATGAGATTTCTTGTAAGTGCGAGAGGCCCGGATGGACCCATTTATCATCTCCTGCCACAAAAGACGGCGGCGCGCCGGGTGCCCCCGGTGCGCCGCGGCGTCCCACTAATACCCTTGTGAAAATAGTTTTGGGCCGGCCTTGCTCACTGCTAAATGCTCATAGCCCTGCCCAGGATACCGTCCAATTAAGGCGTCAACTCGCGACCGCACCCTGCCTCAACAGGAGCACGGCACCGTCGTATAGTTCGGACACCTGTCGCAACAGGTTAAAGGATATTCGTCTCCTTTGGTATCCTGCCCCAGGTGCTCGCATAAGGCCACGATGGTGTAGGCCTCGTTCTCCAAGAGCACCTTTCCCGACGACTGACGCTCAATGGCCGCGGCTTCCTCAATTCTGGCTGACATCTCATTTTCCTCCAGAGGTTATGCTCAAGAGTTAGGTGGGCGGTTGGGTAAACCCACCGGTTCACTGTTATCCTATCTTATAAAATGTGAATGTCAATTTCAAAAAAATAGACTGTAGCTTCCATGCTGCTCCAGTCTAGCAAAAAATCAGCTGTCCGCGATCAGACCGAACCGGTAATCAGCTTATATCATTCTTTTTCCCAAGATAAATCCAAACGCCCGAGCCCTTTCTTAAATACCTGCCATTTTCAATGAGCATTGGCCTGTCTTAGCAGATAGCTATCTGCATCAGGCAGTTATCCTCATGGGAGAAAAAATTCCAAACCTGATCTGGATATGGGAAAATTAGGGGAAAATTAAGGTAAATTAGGGTAAATTAGGGACAGACACTATTTATTGGAGACCTTTGAGCTACTCAAGACCATGGATAAATGGTGTCGGTCACTGTTTAGTTTCGAGGAGATCGCCATCATCGCCAAGGACCGGGAGGGCGAGTGGATCTTCGCCAACTCGGAGTTGGAAAACGAACTGGAGTGGATCGGCAGCCTCTACAAATTCATCAACAAAGCCATCCTGGAAGACGGCGAAGATTTCTAAAACCAAAGGGCGGGGGAACCCGCCCTTTCAACCTTTTTCATATTTGAAGTGTTACCGGAAGATACATCAGAAGGAGGATTCCCAATTACTCGTTCCCAAGCTCTGCTTGGGAACCTTTTGTCGTTACAACCTATTGAAATTAACCAACACCATTAGCCAAGCAGGAGCTTGGCAAAAAAAGTAGGTTCCCAAGCAGGAGCTTGGGAACCAGTAAAAATCCGAAACTCAGCCCGTCCGTTGCAAGCGCTGTTATGCGGCCACATCGCACGTACATCGACTCCGAACCAACTTCGCGGTGCACCCAGCTATTCCGTTGCAAGATCATCCTGCGACGGTGCCACGAGCTTGACGGAGTCCCTTGGGGTCGGGCCAAAAACGCGTTTCAACTCGTCAAAGAGCCACTCCTCTCCGCTGGCGTCGGTCATGGTCCAGTATCTAGCAAGGAACCATGGATCCCGTTCCTGGCCCCGGATCGATGCGAATAACGGAATTTTGACCGCCGTGATCTGCCTTTCCAGAAGGATGTCCGGCGATAGCACATCGACCACGCGTTGAACAATCTCGGGCAGGTGCTCAAGGTGAACGTCCGTCATGAAGTACATGTCGGGAGACTCATCATGACGCCCATCAACAAGCTCGTACTGAACACCGTCAATGTCCACGGTGAAGCTAACTACCTCGGGCGAGAGGCCGAATGCGTTGCGCGTCGCATACCGCCGCCACCACTCGGCCAAGCGATGGCCAAGCCCCTTCAGAGCATCGTACGCTAGTCCGCTGAGTACTGCGCTGACGATCCAGCCTTGTGGGGACTGCAAGAAACCCCAGAGCTCGGCTGTGCCGCCCGCCTCTGGTATTTCAGCGGGTCTGAGCTCGACCTCGAAATCGCCGCCCACTGCCGCCGTGAGCAGTCCTTGCTCCTGTTCAGAGTAGCTTCGTTTGCGAAAGCCGAAAACAATGCGAGGAAAGTTAGACATGTAGTAGGTCTGCGATCAAATGCCTACAAGGATTGGTGGCTGGTGGCCGCATAACAATAATTTAGAGTGATCTGCATAAAGATGTGGAGATTCGCTTTCCTTTCCGTAAGACGCCATTGCCTCGCATTCTTCCGAATGCAATAAATTCCAAAACGATATTCTTTTTCAAAACAAACTATAAAGCTCCATTGTGGAAAATCAAGGGCAATTATCCGCCAGATGCTTATGTCGCTCACTCGCCACTATCTATAATTTGGAAGAATTTGCGATAATTTGAGCGTATTAACTATTTAATGCCAATTAATCAAAAATCCACCCCCCCCATCTCCCCTTCCACCGGCCCCAATAGGGCCAATCCCCAATTTTCGGCTTGGAGCAATTCATTGGCCAGTTCCTGAATTTCTTTAGCGGTGACGGCCAGGAGGCCGGAGACGATGTCTTCGATGGGGAAGTAGCGGCCGAAGTAGAGTTCGTTTTTGGCCAGGCGCATCATCAGGTGGTCCACGTCTTCGACGCTTAAGTAAATGGAGCCCTGGAGATATTCCCGGGCGCTTTGGAGTTCGGCGGGGGACACCGCTTCGTCTTTGATTCGCTTCAGTTCCTGGGAAACCGCGGCCAGGAGCGCCTCCAGATGCTGGGGGCTTACCCCCGCGGAAATCCCCAGGAAGCCGGTGTCGCTGAAAAAACTGATGAAGGAATAGATGGAATAGGCCAGGCCCAACTGCTCCCGGATCACCTGAAAGAGGCGGGAGCTCATGTTGCCCCCCAGGAGGATATTTAGCATGGTGGCGGCAAAGCGCCGGGGGTCGTCGGCCGCGGGTCCCTGGGTCCCCAGACAGACCTGGACCTGCTCCAGGTCCCGGGGAAAGGCCCAGGCCGCGGGTTGGACCGGGGCCGGCTCCCGGCGGCGCGGCGCCCGGCCGTTGTTAAACCCCTGAAACGCGGGTTCCAGGAGTTTTATCAGATCGTCGTGGCTGACCCGGCCGGCCGCGGCCACCACCGAATTTTCCGGCCGGTAGGTGGCCTCCCGGTAAGTTAGCAGGTCTTCCCGGCGCACCCGGCTGATTCGCTCGGCCTCCCCCAGGATGGGCCGCCCGAAGGCGTGGCCGCCCCAGAAGTTCCGGGCAAAGAGCACCTGCACCAGATCTTCGGGGTTATCGTCCTGGGAGAAAATCTCCTCCAGGATGACCTGACGCTCCTTTTCCAGGTCCTCGGTCCGGCACAAGGGGTAGAGGGCCAGGTCGCCCAGCAGGTCCACCAGCCGGGGGGCCTGGGCCGCCAGGACCTTGCCGTGAAAGCAGGTGTGTTCCTTGGTGGTGAAGGCGTTGCAGGAGCCTCCCACCTGGTCGATCTCCCGGGCGATATCCACCGCGCCCCGCCGGGGAGTGCCCTTGAAGGCCATGTGCTCCAGGAAGTGGGTGAGGCCGTGTTCTGCCGGGGTTTCATCCCGGGACCCCACCCCCAACCATACTCCCAGAGACACGGACCGGAAGTGGGGCAGCTCCTCGGTGACCACCCGCAGGCCGTTGCTAAGAACGTCTTTTCGGTGCACGGCTGGGCCGCCTCTCCGTGGATGGGGGGGCTACGTAACCCTCGGGTACCGGCAGGAGAGCCTTCCGGGACAGGCGGATTTTGCCCTGCCGGTCAACCTCCAGCACCTTGACCATCACTTCGTCGCCTTCCCGGAGCACGTCGGTCACGGACTGCACCCGGTGGTGTTCCAACTCCGAAATATGGATGAGGCCGTCGGTGCCGGGGATGATTTCCACGAAGGCCCCGAAGTCCATGATTTTCTTCACTACGCCCGAGTAAATGGCGCCCACTTCGGCTTCGGCGGTGAGGTCCCGGATGATCTTGATGGCCTCGTCCGCGGCGGTCTGGGTGGGGGAAGAGATGTGGATGCGGCCGTCGTCGTCGATGTCGATCTTGACGCCGGTTTGGGCGGTAATCTGCTTGATCATCTTGCCGCCGGGGCCGATGACGTCCCGGATCTTGTCGGGGTTGATGGTGATGACAATGATCTTGGGGGCGTGCTCCTTGAGTTCGGGGGAAGGCTGGGCAATGACCTCGTCCATCTTGGACAGGATGTGCAGCCGCGACTCCCGGGCCTGGGTCAGGGCCTGGGCCATGACTTCCCGAGTAAGGCCGGTCATCTTGATGTCCATCTGGAGGGCGGTGATGCCGTCTTTGGTGCCCGCCACCTTGAAGTCCATGTCTCCCAAGGCGTCCTCGTCTCCCAGGATGTCGGAGAGCACCGCGACCAGGTCCCCTTCTTTAATAAGGCCCATGGCCACCCCGGCCACCGCGCTCTTGATGGGCACTCCGGCGTCCATCAGCGCCAGGGAGGCGCCGCACACCGTGGCCATGGAGGAGGAGCCGTTGGAGGACAGAATTTCCGAGACGATGCGGATGGTGTAAGGAAACTCCTCCGCCGACGGCAACACCTGGGAAATGGCTCTTTCCGCCAGGGCGCCGTGACCGATTTCCCGGCGGCTGGGGCCCCGGAGAGGCCGGGTTTCGCCCACCGAGTAGGGCGGGAAATTGTAGTGGAGCATGAAGGACTTGAAGGTTTCGCCGAACAGGGTTTCGATCTTCTGCTCATCGGAGGGGGTGCCCAGGGTGACCACGGCCAGGGCTTGGGTCTCGCCCCGGGTGAAGATGGCGGAGCCGTGGGTGCGGGTCAACATGCCGATTTCCCCGGAGATGAGCCGGACCTGGTTAAAGCTGCGGCCGTCGATGCGCTGCCGTTCGGCCAGCACCATCTTGCGAACCGCCTTCTTTTGCGTCTCTTTGAACAGACTGGCCACCACCTTTTCCCGGCCCAGGGCTTCTTCTCCCAGGGTGGCCAAAACTTCCTGGTAAACCTGGGCCACGGCCTTGTGGCGTTCCTTCTTCTCCGGGATTCTCACCGCGGTGAGGATGCGATCATGGGCAAAAGCTTCGATTTTTTGCGCCAGGTCGCCATGGTGCGGCGGCTCCGGGGCTGGGCGTGTGGGCAGGCCGATCTCTTCGCGCATCTCAATTATCTTGGCCAGAATGGGCTTCAGCTGCTCCTGGGCGAAGAACAGGGCTTCCAGCACATCCTCTTCCAGGGCGCTGCCGGCCCCGCCTTCCACCATCACCAGTCCTTGCGGGGCGCCGGCCACGATGAGGCTGAGGGTGCTTTCCTTGAGCTGGGAGTTGGTGGGATTAACCACCAACTGGCCGTTTACTTTGCCCACCCGCACCGCGGCCACCGGTCCCTGAAAGGGGATGTCGGAGATTTCCAGGGCTGCCGCGGCGCCGTTTAACGCGGCGATATCCGGGTCCAGTTCCAGGTCCCCGGAGAGCACCGTGGCGATGATCTGAATCTCGTTGATCAGCCCCTTGGGGAACAAGGGCCTCAGGGGCCGGTCGATGAGCCGGGAAGTTAGGGTTTCTTTCTCGCTGGGACGGCCGATCTCCCGCCGGAAAAAACCTCCGGGGACCCGGCCCGCGGCATAGGCTTTTTCGATGTAGTCCACGGTCAAGGGCAAAAAGTCGATGCCCTCCCGGGTATCATCGGACATGACTGCGGCTACCAGCACCGCGCTCTCGCCATGCCGCACCAGCACCGAACCGCTGGCCTGCTGCGCCAGGCGGCCCGTTTCAAATGTGAGGTCGCGTCCGCCGACCTCTACTTTAAATAATTTGGACATATAAGTCTATTTGCCTCCTACCTTCTCAGACCCAACTGCTCGATGAGGGTCCGGTAACGTTCGATGTCTTTGATTTTCAGATAATTCAGGAGGCGCCGGCGCTGACCCACCAGCTTAATCAAACCCCGCCGGGAGTGGTGATCCTTGGCGTGGACCTTGAAATGGTCCGTCAGGTAACTGATCCGCTCGCTCAAGATGGCCACTTGCACCTCCGGGGATCCGGTGTCTGCGCCGTGCAGCCGGTACCGGTTGATGATCTCCTGTTTTTGATCTGTAGTTAAGCCCACGACTTCCTCCTTTAGTTTATGTAGGGTGCGCCCGGCGCACCATTTTAGGGTTTTCGGTTTTCGGTTTTCTGTTATCTGTTTTCTGTTTTCGCAATATGCAGTACCCTCAAAATAGGAGGACCGCTGACTGCTGACTGCTGACTGCTCACTGCTCACTCCCATGAAATACCCGCAATGGAGTTAGCGCCAACTGGCCGGCCGCGTGGCGCACCTGGGCCACCGCCACCAGCTCCGGCCCGGCCAGGACCCGCACCCGCTGCCCCGGCTGAAAACCGTTTATCAACCCGAGAATGGCCTGACCCTGGCGCAAGCGCCGGGCCTCGCCCTCCCCCACCACCACCGCCGGCAGCCCCGGAAGGCAGTTCGGAAGAGGGATGAGGCGTTTTCGCCGTTCTTCCAGAGTCATTTGCCCCAAGGCCTCCAAGGTCAGGGCGTCTTCCACCCGGAACGGCCCCGCCGCCAGGCGGCGCAGCGCCGTCAAATGCCCGCCGCACCCCAGGGCCGCGCCCAGGTCCGCGGCCAGGGTGCGGATGTAGGTGCCCGCGGAGCAGGTCACGGTGACGGCGACCTCCGGTAGAGCTAGCTTCACGACCTCCAGCCGGTGAATGGTCGCGGGCCGGGGCCGGCGCTCCACTTCCTGGCCCCGGCGGGCCAGTTTATAGAGCCGTTGACCCTGGTGATGCACCGCGGAGTACATGGGCGGAATTTGCTCAATTTCTCCTACAAACCGGGCCGCGGCGGCAAAAACTTCTTCCGGTTCCGGCAGTTTGTCGGAGTGGGCGATTACTTCTCCGGTCAAATCCTGAGTGTCCGTCGCCACTCCCAAACGAATTATGGCCTCATAAGTCTTGGGCTCCCCCATCAAAAACGGCGCCAGCTTGGTGGCTTGGCCCAGACAGAGGACCAGCAGTCCGGTGGCAAAGGGGTCCAAAGTGCCCAGATGGCCCACCTTCCGAACCTTGAGCAGCCCCTTGACCCGCCGCACCACGTCGAAGGAAGTGGGGCCGGGGGATTTGTCGATTAATAATATTCCGCTGATTATTTGCATTGAACTATTTTTCTGATTTGGATTTCTAAAATAGGAAGTTTGTTTTCGATAATTTCCCAGATAATCTTCATTTGAATTGCAAAATATTCATGAATAAGGATATTTCTTAGACTAGAAATCTTCTCCCATTCTATATCTTGGTATTGTTCACGTATATGTCTTGGTATATTTCTAACCGCCTCCCCGATAATTTCTAAATTACGAATTACCGCATCGATCGTTTTTTCATCTTCCATCAACTCTTCGAAAGATAATCCTAATTTGTACTTATTAATTTTCTCTATTGCCAGCAAGATGTCTTGCAAATAAACTTTAAAATCCCTTGGCATATACCGCTTCCCCAAGGATTGCATCACGCAATGCGGGTTTTATAGCATTGACCATAACTAAATCAACTTCACAATCAAACAAATCCTCCAAGAATAATTTTAGATCCATGTATGCATCAAAAGTCTCATTTTCTAGTTCCACAATAAAGTCCAAATCGCTAAAAGACGATGCTTCTCCGCGCACGCAAGAGCCAAACAACCCTAAACGGCGCACTCCAAAAGTCTTAATTTTATCTCGGTGTTCTTCGATGGTTTTCAGGACTTCCTCCTTATCAATGCTCCTCAACTTGTATTTTTTTAACAAATCTCCTCGGCTGGCGAATTTGTGAGGTTTCTCCAGGATTTCATTAATTATTTTAATTTCTTCCAAATCTTCCAAGCGTTCCAGCATTTCCCGATAATCCTTGATATCAAGAATTACCCCGGTGGGTTGGCCTTGCCGGAAGATTATCTCGGGTATTTTGCGTCCGGCCTTTGTTTTCATTAGCCTATTTCTCTTTCCCTTCGGTCGCGGCCAAACCATGCAACAGCTTCTCCAGCCGATCCGCCCGTTCGAACCCTATGTCGGGCTGGAAGATCAACTCCGGCATGGTCCGGAGCAGGTGTTCCCGGGCCAACTCCTGGCGGATGAAGCCCAGGGCCTTGTCCAGCCCGGCCTTCACCTGGCTGGCCTCCACCCCTTCCCGGACCACGTAGAAGACCCGGGCAATCTTGAGGTCCGGGCTCATTTCCACCTCGGTGACGGTGAGGTCATGGAGCCGGGGGTCGGCGCACTTGTACAGCAGGATGGAGGCAATCCGCTCCCGCAGCAACTCCGCCACCCGGGTGGGACGCTTGCCGCTGGCCGTTCTGGCCTTCATGGCATCTCGCTTTTCAGGTAGCACATCTCCACGTGAGTGTCGATGATCTCCGCCTGGTGGTGGCTTTCAATATAGCGCATGATCTGGTCCAGGCGGGTCTCCAGCAATTGGGATTCGTTGCCCACCAGAGCCAGGCCGATCTGGGCCTTCTGCCACAGGTCATTGTCTCCCACTTCGGCCACGGCCGCGTCAAAACGGTGGCGGACCTTTTCTATAAGGCTGCGCAGCACCTTGCGCTTACCCTTCAGGGAGTCATTGTCCGGAATCAACAAGGTGATATGGGCTGCGGCTACGATCATCTCACATCTCCCGGCCCCTGGGAGTTGAAGAGGCTCTATATCTGTTTTCTTTCAAATGCTGCAAGTGCACCGGTTAATCCTCAATCTTTTAACCGAAAACCAAAAACTGAAAACCGCCTTACTCCGACTTCTCCGGGCGGGACGCCGGGGTCTCCAATAGGGCCTTCACCTTTTCCTGGATATAGGACTCGATGATGTCCCCGGGCTGGAAGTCATTGAACCTATCCAGGCCGATGCCGCATTCGTAGCCGGCCTGGACTTCCTTGACGTCCTCTTTGAAGCGCTTCAAGGAGTTGATCTTGGCCCCTTCCACGACATTCTTACCCTGGCGCACCACCCGGGCCAGGGAGTTGCGCTCCACCTTGCCGTCCAGAACCATGCAGCCGGCCACGGCGCCCACCTTGGTGATGGAAAAGACGGCCCGCACTTCCGCCCGTCCCTGGACCCGCTCTTCCACCACCGGCTCCAGCAGGCCTTCCAGGGCCGCGTGGACTTCCTGGAGCATGTTATAGATAATGTTGTAAAATCGTACGTCCACTTGTTCCTGCTCCGCCAGGGCCTGGGCCTTGGGGTTGGCCCGGACGTTGAAACCCACCACGATGGCGTCGGAAGCCGAGGCTAGCATGATGTCGCTTTCGGTGATCTCGCCGATGCCCGCGTGGATAATGGACACCTTGATGGCTTTGGTCCCCATTTCCGACAGGGCCTTGGACAGGGCCTCGATGGAGCCGTGGACGTCGGCCTTGAGGACCATCTTCAGCTCTTTCACCGCGCCTTCCCGAATGTGTTGGTAAAGCTTCTCCAGGCTTATCCGGCTGATGCGGGCCATGGCGGCTTCCCGCTGCTTCTGCTGGCGCATCATGGCGATCTGCTTGGCCTTGCGCTCGTCTTCCAGGACCAGGAATTCTTCCCCGGCCTCGGGGATGCCGCTGAACCCCTGGACTTCCGCGGGCCTCCCCGGCAGGACTTCCTCTGTCCGGTGGCCCCGATCGTCGAATATGGCCCGCACCCGGCCGAACTGGGTGCCGCAGACGAAGTAGTCTCCGGGTTTAAGCACGCCTTTCTCCACCAGCACTGTGCCCACCGGGCCCCGGCCCTTGTCCAGGCGGGATTCGATGATGCGGCCCCGGGCCGGCCCATCCTTGAGGGCCTTGAGATCCAGAACTTCCGCCTGAAGGAGAATCTTCTCCAAGAGATCGTCTATCCCGATGCGTTTTTTGGCCGACACTTCCGCCACCAGGACATCGCCGCCCCATTCTTCGGGCACCACCCCATGATTGGCCAGCTCCCGCTTGACCCGCTCAGGGTTGGCATTGGGCTTGTCGATCTTGTTCACCGCCACTACGATGGGAACCCCAGCGGCTTTGGCATGGTTGATGGCCTCCAGGGTCTGCTCCATGACCCCGTCGTCCGCGGCCACCACCAGGACCACCAAATCGGTGACCTGGGCGCCCCGGGCCCGCATGGCGGTAAAGGCTTCGTGACCCGGGGTGTCCAGGAAGACTACTTCCCCCCGGCCTTCGGGCAGCTTTACGTGGTAGGCGCCGATGTGCTGAGTGATGCCGCCGGCTTCCGCTTCAGTCAGCCGGCTTTCCCGGATGACGTCCAACAGTGAGGTCTTGCCATGGTCCACGTGGCCCATAATGGTGACCACCGGGGGCCGGGGTCTGGCTTCCCCTTCGGCCCGAGGGGTGGCGGCCAGGAGGTCCTCCTCCAGCACCGCGGCTCGCTCCACCTCGAACCCGAAGTCCGCGGCCACGATGGTCGCGGCTTCATAGTCCATGGGATAGTTGATGGTGGCCATCACCCCCATCTTGATCAACTGCTTAATGACTTCTCCGGACTTGATGCCCATGCGTTTGGCCAGATCGCCCACGGTAATGGACTCGCCCACCTTGATCCGCCGCTTGATGGCCTTGGGGACCGTAAGTTCGGCCCGGCTCACTTTTTTGAAAGCCTTTTTCAGGCCCTTTTTCCGGGCGAGGACGCGGCCCTCGGCTTCACTGACCCCATACAGGTCGGCCCGTTCCCGTACTTCCCGCTTCTTGACGGGCTTGGCTCGGGCCGCGTCCGTCACTTCCGCCTTCTTGGGCTTTTTCTTGCCCTTGACTTCCTTGCGTTCCTCTACGGGCTGGAGTTTGACCTCGACAGCCGGCCGCGCTACTTCAGCCCCAGGCCGGGCCGGGGGTCTGGCCCTTCCCGCTTCCGCCCGGGGTCTGGCCGCTTCCCTCCCCGCCGTCGGCGGGGAAATTGGCGCCGCCGCTACGGGAGGAGCCACCGGTTCCGTGGGCAAGCTGATGATCCGGGCCGGCACCTCTCTCTTTTTGGCTTTGCTCCGCCGCTTCACGGCGGAGACCGACGGTGTCGGCGGGGCCGGCGGAATGTGAGGAACTTTGGGCTCGGGTGCCTTCCCCGGCGCAACTTCTGCCGGGGCTGCCGCTTCCGGAGCCGCCGGTGGGGGCGGGAAGGCCTCCGCCGCAGGGGGTGGCGGCGGTGCAGCCTCAGGAGCGAGCCTCTCCTTGGGAGGTAAGGACACTATCCGGGCCACCGCCTCCCGGCGTTTGGGAGGTGTCGCCTTGGGCGGTGGTGGGGCCGGGGGTGGAGGTGCGGCTTCTTCCATCGGCGCGCCCTCGGCTGTAGGCTCCGGCGTCGCCGGTACTACCCGGCGGCGCCGCCTGATGTGGGCTCCCACCCGCATCTCTTCGATCTGAGGGGCAGCCTGCTTCATGGCCTGACGCACCCGGGCCGCGATGGCTTCATCCAAAGAACTGAGATAGCCCTTGTCCATTTTAATGCCCATCTCATCCTTGAGGCGCTGGATGAGCACCCGCACGTCCACGTCTAATTCTTTTGCCAGATTGATTAGCCTGATTTTCGCCATATAACTGACCTTACCCCCTAGTGATTTCGCTTATGTAGTATCCCATCTGTTTGTAAGCTTATTGAGCTTCCGCCGGCGCGCCGGAAACGGCTTCGGCGCCGCCCTTGCCCGCCATGTCCTGGGCTGAGGCAATGAGCGCCCCCGCCTTCTTCTCCGTGAGGCCGGTGGCCTGGATCAATTCCTCGATGTTGCTTTCCGCCACTTCCCGGGCCGAGGTGAACCCGGCCTCATGAAGCAGGTTGGCGGTGATCTCCCCCACCCCGGGAATCCGCAGCAGGGAGAGATACCCCTCCTTCAAGGACTTGGAGTACTTGGACTCGCTCTTGACATCGATCTTCCAGCCCACCAGGCGGGAGGCCAGGCGCACGTTCTGGCCCCGCTTGCCGATGGCCAGGGAGAGCTGGTCATCGGGCACGATGACCTCCATGCTCTGACTGTCCTGGTTTAAAATAATCCGGCTCACCTGGGCCGGGGCCAGGGCGCTGGTGGCAAATCGGGCCGCGTCCGGGTGCCAGGGGATGATGTCGATCTTTTCGCCTCGGAGTTCCTGCACAATATTCTGCACCCGGGCGCCTTTCATCCCCACGCAGGCCCCCACCGGATCCACGTCCGCGTCCCGGGACGAGACCGCGATCTTGGACCGGCTCCCCGGTTCCCGGGCGCAGGCCAGCACCTGGACGATGCTTTCCGAAATCTCCGGCACCTCAGCCTCAAACAGAGCCACCAGGAACTGGGGATGGGTGCGGGACAGGATAATCTGCGGACCCCGGGTCTGGCGCTTCACGTCCAGGACATAGGCCCGGATGCGCTCCCCCTTGTGGTAAGTCTCCCGGGGCACCTGCTCCGACGGCGGCAGCAGGGCTTCGGTGCGTCCCAGGTTGACGATGATGCCGTCCGGGTCCACCCGCTGGACGATGCCGTTGATAATTTCCCCCTTGCGGTCTTTGAAATCTTCATAGACCAGGTCCCGCTCCGCGTCCTTCATGCGCTGCATGATCACCTGCTTGGCGGACTGGGCGGCGATGCGGCCGAACTGGCTGGCGTCTATCTTTATCCCCAGGCTGTCTCCCACCTCGCATTCCGAGTCCAACTGGCGGGCTTCCGCCAGGGAAATCTCCCGGCTGGGGTCGGTGACTTGGGGGACCACTTCTTTAAACTGGAAGACCTCGATTTCTCCGGTGTCGTCTTTGTATCCCACCTCAATTTCCAGGCGCGGCCCGTATTTCTTTTTGGCCGCGGAACGGATGGCGTCCTTGAGGGCCATCACCAGAAGGTCCTTGTTGATTCCTTTGTCCCTGCTCACCTGGTCAATTAGACGTTTCAATTCTATATTCATGAGAGGCCTCAGCCCTCCTTTTGATGATTTTTCAGGAATACTTGTCCTGAGGGGTGAGAAAAAAGCTCTTTCTCAATAAAACCCCAAAACGTTGAAGCATCATTTTTCAAAATAAACTCCCGTGTGGTCCACCTGCACCAATTCCGGGTGCAGCCCCTTGTTGGCCAGGAATTCGTCCACGGCCTTCTTGCATCCCGTCCAGTAGCCATAGTCATCAATAACGATAAACCCTCCCGGCACCACCTGGTCGTAAAGCTCTTCCAAACAGAACTTCGTGGACTCATACCAGTCAGAATCGAGATGAAGCAGAGCTATGGGCCCGATCTTTGCTTTCACGGCAGGAAGGGTGACATTAAACCACCCCTTCATCAGGTGCATGCGATCCTCTGCCAGGTTAAGCTTGTTAAATAAAAGTTCCTTGACCCTTTCCAGCGATCCCAGGCACATACCCTTGGCCCCTGGCCGCCCGCTGCTGGTCAGGTCGTCGGGCCCCGGCTCCGGCAGCCCCTCCCAGGAATCAAAGAGCCACACCTGGCGCTGGGGGTTGCCTCTGGCCGCGTTTCCTAATATCCCGGCGCTGCCGCCGTTGCACACCCCCAATTCCACAAAGGCTCCCGGCATTTTTTCCCGCTCCAGGAATCTACTCATCTCATAGAGGTTGTTCAACCTGGCGTAAGAGAGCAGGGTGTATGGCCGAACCGTTGACATCAGACGATATTTGGAAAAATTCAGGTAATCCTGAATGTGAATACCCCGGTACGTCATTCTGATCAGGCGCCGCTTCATGTGGTATTTTTTCACCTAATTACCCCAGTCTTGAAGTCTCCATCCATGGCGGTTACTGTCCCTCATCCGGAGAAGAACGGCCTCAGCTCCCTTTATCGGGGCTTTTCATATCAATGTCCAACCGGGCCCGGGCGATGGCTTCCAAGGGGATGGAATAAACCTGGCCGCCCTCTTCCAGGGAGACCCGATTGTCCTCCAGCCCCCGGAGGATGCCCCGGTGCACCTGGCGCCCGTTGATAGGGCCCCTGGTGATGAGGCGCACCAGCCGGCCGGCGTAGCGCTCATAGTCCCGGGGCTTTTTCAATTCCCGGGTCAGCCCCGGTGAGGAGACTTCCAGGTTGTAAGATTCGGGAATCAGGTCGTGGACGTCCAACAGTTCCCCGGCCACCCGGCTGAAACGGGCGATTTCCTCCAGGGTGATGCCCCCGGGCCGGTCCAGGAAAAGGCGCAGCGTGGTCCGGCCCCGGCGGGGACGCTGCAGCTCCAGGTCCACCAACTCCAGACCGTTGGCTTCCGCCAGGGGCTGGAGGAGATCCTGAATCCGGTTTTTAAGATCTTCAGTCTGTCCCATAAACTACTCAACTCTTATACCGGCCGGTATCCCTCTCAATGTTAAAAGCTCACCGAAACCCGAAACCTGAAACCTTCCTTATACCGCCTGCCTCTCTTTTTCGCTTTCCAACTGGCAGACCTCTTCCGCCCCGTGGATCAACCGCTTGATCTTATGGTACCGCCACAGACCCACGCCGAAGGTGGCGATCCCCAGGGGAATAAACAGCCAACCCACCATTTGAATGATGACGCCTTCAAAAAACTGGATGAACGAGGCTCCACCGATGAACATTCCCAGCGCCGCCCGGATATAGGACAGAAAGGTCCTCTCGTTGGCCATGACGGTGCGTTCAATGGCCATGTAATCCCGGAGGATGGGCTCGGTTAAGATGATTCCTTTAGGTTTTACTTCAATTTTTTCCATTTCTTTTTGAGCAACTGCTGACGTCTGATTTGGCTATTTAAACCCGGCAGCCGCAGCCCGGCTGAAAGCCCTACTTGCCAAAAAAAAAGCAGGCCTATGGCCCACTTCCGGGAAAATCCAAGACTAGTTATAATCTCGGGGCACCCCAGAGCTACTGCTTATCTCCGCCCACAAAGAAAGCCGGACCTCTTGCCCCGAAGTTCCGGCCATCCTCGTCAGGGGAAGCGGGTCGCCCTTGCGGCCCTACTCGGCCGCTCAGGCTGGAGCGGGCAACGGGATTCGAACCCGCGACACCAAGCTTGGGAAGCTTGTACTCTACCAGCTGAGCTATGCCCGCTCACCCATAATATTTATTAAATTTTCCGGCAAAAGTCAAGATTTTCTAGGAACCACCCTGGAATTTCCCCAGGGCCTCTGGCCTGTGCTGCACAGGCGGGACGCCTGTGCCACTATTACTCCTTTGAAGCCTGTCATTGCATCCTTTGAGCCTGTCCCAAATTCAGTTGAAAGTGGGAGGCGGTTAAAGGTTGATAAAGATTAGGCTGCCATTTGTTTGGAGTCAAGGGCAACCTCATTTTCCAGTTTGACTTTGAGCATCCAGAGGTCACGGT
>VGSW01000033.1 GCA_016874915.1 Deltaproteobacteria bacterium | reverse complement strand
GTGCGGGGGAGGGGGAAAGGGTGGGAGCCCTTTGCCCCCTCCCCCGCACTGATTCCAAATCCCCCTTTTCCGGCCAGCGGTGGGTAAAGGCCCGTTCGGCCAAATGTCTCAAGGCATAGAGCCAGTTTCGCGCAGTGGTTCGGAGGTAGCCCTGGGTCAGCCATTTCCGGCCGGAGCTGGCCACCGGCGGGGTCAGGAGGCGCAGCCGCGCGAAGCGTCGCAGCCGGATGACCAGGTCCAGGTCTTCGGGGCGGCGGTGGCAGTAGCCACCCAGGGCAAAAAAGAGGTCCCGGCGCAGGATCAGGACCTGGTCGCCGTAAGGCAGGCCGAAGAGCCGGGACCTGAGGTTGGCCCCCCAGGCGATGAGCTTAAGGGCCGGAAGGGGAGGGGAGAGCCCCAGTTCAAAGGCTCCGGCCTGGAATTCAGGATCGGCCGCGGCCTGGCGGAGTGCGGCTACGTGGACCGGCCCTATTAGAGTGTCGGCATGGAGAAAAACCAGAAGTTCGCCGCGGGCGGCCAGAGCGCCCGTATTCATTTGGATGCCGCGGCCCCTGGGGGATTGAACGCGACTTACGTGAGGATAGGCCCCGGCGGCCTCCCAGGTGTCGTCAGTGCTGCCGCCGTCCACCAGGATCACTTCCAGGTCCGGCGCCGCGGGCAGTCCGGCCAGGGTCAGGGGCAGGGCCCGGGCCTCGTTAAAAACGGGGATGATAATGGAGATGAGGGGCGGCTCCATGATACAGGGTAAAGGGGGCACCTGAGGGTAAAGTATGGGGATGATTTTATTGGAAGAATTGAATAAGAGCCAGGAAAAAGCGGCCATTTTCCCTAACACAGGCTCAAGCCTGCGGCTTGCGCCTTGATTGAAAACTGAAAACTGAAAACTCAAAACTATACTTTATGTCCGCCCTGCTCATCATCTTCGCCAAAAAGCCCATACCCGGCCAGGTGAAAACCCGTCTGACCCCGCACCTGTCTCCCGAAGCCGCGGCGCGGCTCTATCAGGCTTTCTTAATGGACATCCTGGAAGAGTCGGCCCGGCTTTCCCAATTCCGCCTGGCCCTGGCCTACAGCCCGGAATCGGCGGAGGATTGGTTTAGGAAACTGGCCTCCGGGGGCGCCTGGTTGTTCCCCCAGGCCGGAGCCGACCTGGGGGAGCGCCTGGCCCGGGCCTTTGACGGGGCTTTCCAGGCCGGTTATGGGCCGGTATTGCTCCGGGGCAGCGATACTCCGGATTTGCCTGGAAATATCATCCAGGAAGGGGGGGAAGTCCTGGAGAGCGGACAGGAACAGGTGGTCTTGGGGCCTACCCCCGACGGGGGCTATTATCTGGTGGGTTTACAAGAACCGCAACCCGCGCTTTTTCAGGGCCTCACCTGGTCCACCTCCCGGGTGCTGGCTGAAACCCTGGCCCGGTGTGAAAGCCTCTCCTTAAAGGTGCACCTACTACCGTCCTGGCCGGACATTGACACCTATGCGGACTTGCTTCATTTTTTGGCTTGGCCGCATACTAAGCCGGCCCCGGGCTGGCGCACCGACCAACTGGCAAGGAATCGGCTGGTTGCCGGTAAGCCACATGATTAATTCCGGGAAAACAGGTGCACAAATCTAACGAAGTGATTATAGAATTAGAGATACAAAATCACCCTGGCCCCATGGGAAATTTAAGGAGAGATTCATGCGAAGAATTATCTGTCTGATTACCGCGGTATTATTCCTAACGGGAGGAGTGGCCCTGGGCCAGACCAAGGGCGAGGAACCAAAAGCTTCCACGCCTCAAACACAGCAGCCCCAGGCCCAGGCCCCCCAAGAGCAGCCCAAGCCGATGCAGATGGCCCCGTGTCCCTGTATGCAGATGATGCAGGGGAAGATGACCCCGGAGATGCAGAAACAGATGCAGGAGAAGATGGGGCAGATGGGGATGATGTGTCCGATGCCGGGCATGGGCGGCCAGGACCTGCAGAAGCAGGTGAATGAACTGCGCCAGCGGGTGGAAGCACTGGAGAAACAATTAAAGAAGAAAAAGTGATTTACTTAAACGGGGCAGGAAACTACTCTCCAGGCTCTACCCGAGTTATGAAATGACAGGGCGGGTTTGAAACCCGCCCTGGGCCGGGCAGGCCTTATACCGTTTTCGGTTTTCAGTTTTCGGTTAAAAGAAATTGTATTATCAATAAGTTAGCCATGTAATTTGTTGCATCTGAAACTGAACTTGGTATTACAGCGTTCTCTTCTTTACCGAGACCAAGACTCCGGGGCGGGCACGGAGACCTTCCCGCGGAGAAAATGGCAGCGAGGGCGTAAATGACCATCAATCAAGGACCAGAACCGGAGCAGACTGCCAGAAAAACCTCCAATCTCCGGCCCTTCATTTTTCTCGGCCTCCTGGTGGCTATCATCATTCTGCTAAAGGTCTTCAACGTGCAGCAGTATCTGGAGAAGGAACGCCTGCGCCAGACGATTGCGGCCTATGGCGTCTGGGGTCCCCTCATATATTTAATTATATGGACCTTGGCTCCGCCTTTGTTTTTGCCGGGTCTTCCCATCACCGTGGCCGGGGGGGTGCTTTTCGGTCCTTTCTGGGGAGTGGTTTATACCATTTTCGGGGCCACCGGCGGCGCCACCCTGGCCTTTTTAGTGGCCCGCTATCTGGCCCGGGATTGGGTGGAGGCCAAGATCGCCAATACCCGGCTCGAGACCCTGGATGACCGGGTGGCCCGGCAAGGTTGGAAGATCGTGGCCTTCACCCGGCTTATTCCCATTTTCCCCTTTTTTATTTTGAATTACGCTTTCGGTATCACCCGCATCTCCCTGAGAGCCTATGTGGTAACCACCTTTTTCGGCATGATGCCGGCGACCGTTGCGTATGTCTATTTTTCCAGCAATATCCTGGACCTCCTCCAGGGCCGGGTCTCCAAAGAGTTCCTCCTCGGCGCCGCCCTGGTGGCGCTGGTCTCTTTGATTCCCTGGATTTATAAGAAATTTAAGGCCAGAAAGGGAGAGTCCTTGGACCCGTCAGATATTTAATACCGAGTTGCATCCAAACGGATATTTTGTGGGAGGCGCAACTTATGGCGCCCTCAAAGCGGGCGTGATAAATCAAGCCCCTACAACGGATTGGGAGGGTGGTTGAGGGGGAAGGCCAGGGAGCGTCGCTTTCTGGTCTTCCCCAAATCATTTCTGTAACCGTGGATAAAGCAAGCCCATCAGCTCCCAGGTCTTCTCCGTCATGCGGGCCTCGTCCCCGGGAGTTTCGTGGTCGTATCCCAGTAGATGTAATATGCCGTGTATGAGAAAAAAGTCGAGCAGTTCTTGAAAGGGCCAGCCCCCTTCCCCGGCCTGACGGGCGGTGGTTTCCAGGGAGATGACCACTTCGCCCAGCATCTCAGGAGGCGTAGAAACAAATCTCCCGGTCTTCGGTCCTCGGTCTTCGGTCTTCGGTGTGTCCGTGGAGGATTCAGGGGCAGCCAGGCCTGCGTTCAGGGGAAACGCAATAACATTGGTAGGCCCCCGGCGGCCGAAAGTCTCCCGGTTGAGGCGGGCCATGGCCCGGTCGCCCAGAAGGGTGAGGCTCAACTCCGCCTTACCCCATCCCAAGGCGTTTAAGATCCTCCCGGCCCTTCTCCGCAGCTTCTCCGGATTTATTGTTATTTTTCTTTGCCGGTTGCTTATCCAGATCCTCATGGGCCTTCTTCTTTTCCACCGGCTGGGGATAGTGGATGCGCTGGTGGAAAATGCCGCTCAGTATCTTATTGAAGCTCTTGGCGATGAGGTGCAGGTCCTTCAGGGTGAGTTCACACTCGTCCAACTGGCCGTCAGCGAAGACCTTATTGATGATTTTCTGCACCATGCCCTGGATGCGGGCCGGGGTGGGATCGGTGAGAGTCTTGGACGCGGCCTCCACCTGGTCCGCCAGCAGCACCAGCCCCGCTTCTTTGGTCTGGGGCCGGGGGCCGGGGTAGCGGAAGTCGTCGACGTTCACCTGCTGAGGGTTGGCCGCCTGGTCTTTGGCCTTGTGATAAAAATAAGTGATGAAGCCGGTGCCGTGGTGCTGGCGGATGATGGCCTCGATGCCCTCCCCCAGCTTATTTTTCCGGGCCAGCTCCACCCCATCTTTGACGTGGGAGATGAGGATGAGGCTGCTCATGGAAGGGGCCAGTTTCTCGTGCTTGTTCTCTCCTCCCACCTGGTTTTCCACGAAATAACCGGGCTTTTTGACCTTGCCGATGTCGTGGTAATAGGCTGCGGCCTTGGCCATGAGGGGGTTGGCGTCAATGGCCTCCGCGGCGGCTTCCACCATCTGGCCCACCACCAGGGAATGGTGATAGGTGCCTGGAGCCACCAGCATCAGGTCTCGGAGAATGGGCTGGTGGAGATTCAGCAACTCCAGCAGCCGGATGTTGGAAGTGTAGTTAAAGGCCGACTCCATAATAGGGGTTAAACCCAACGCCAGAATGCCGGTGAGCAGTCCCCCGCTCACGGCAAAGGCCTGGCCGATGAACATCTCGCCGGCGCCCACCGGGTATTCCAGGAGTTTGAAGGCGGTGACCATGGCCAGGTTGCTGAAACTGATAAACAAACCGGCCTGGATCAAGGCTCCCCGGTTGCGGACATGTCTCACTCCCCACACCCCCATGAGCCCGGCTACGGCAAAATAAAGGAAAAAGGGGAAGGGTTTGCCCAGCAGCAGCGCGGTGAGGATGGCGCTCAGGAAGGCCAGGCCCGCGCCCGCCTCCAGCCCCAGAAACATGGCCGCGAACATGGGGGCCAGGGCCAGGGGCAGGGCATAGACCAGGTTCTGGCCCATCTCCGGGCGCACCCGGGAGATGGTCTCCCCTACGATGAGCAGGCCCTTGTTCAGGCAGGTGCCGGCCAGGAGCAGGGCCGACAAAAAGAACAGGTCCCGGAGGCGATGGGGGAAGCTCTTCAGGGAAGCCCGGCCCAACCGGTAAGCCACCGCCAGAAGCAGACCGAGGCTTAAAAAAATCCCCAGGAAGCTGAACAGCCCCCGGCTGCGGGGATAGATGCGGCTTTGGACTTCCAGTTTGGCCAGGTGAAAAGTGGTGAGGCGTTCGCCCTCTCTGACCAACATTTCCCCCCGCTTCACCTGGAAATAAGCCGGGCGCAGTTCCTGGAGGCGGGCCTGCTGCCGGGTCTGGGTCTCCGCCAGATTGGGGGATACGTTGGGACTCAAAAGATACTGGGCCAGGTCACAGACCAGGAAGCGCTCCTGGGGAGAAGAGTCCGGGGCTAGGTCCCGGCAGTAGAGGTTCGCGGCCTTGCGCGCCTCCTCCAGGTCCACGAAGGGGTAAGGAGCACGGTCCTCCTGTTCCGTCTTGGAGGGCAGGCGGCGCAGTACGATTTCCTTGGGCTCGGGATTCAGAATGGCCCGGCTGCCGATAACCCCTTTCTGAAAGAATTGGTCCAGCATCTGGATGACCAGGGCTTCCAGATAGGGAGAGAACTCGGCCTTGGCCAGCAGGTGAAAAGTCGGGTTGGGGAGAGTGGCTCCCAGGAGGCGGTCAAATTCGGGCTTCTGCTCGCCCAGGGCTTTATGAATCGTGGAGAATTTGGGTTTCACCGGATTGGGGCTTCCGGGGAAGGCCCCTACCTGAGACAGTTCCTGGAACTTCCGGCGCATGAAGTCCATGGCCGTTAACAACCGTTCCTTGGCCTTTTCCCCCACCTGTTCGTCCAGGTCGAAAACCGGAGGGATCTGGGCCAGCAACTCCCGCCGCCGCTGGGCGGTGGATTCCCCGTCTTCCACCAGGAAATCCCCCACGGCCTTGATATTTTCCTGGGCGATGTCCCCCACCTGGTATGTGCGCAGGGGCTTAGGGGACCAGGGAGTGAGCAGCCCGGCCAGGATCAGGCTCAGCCCCAGGAGGAGTGAAATCTTGAGAAGGTTCTCATCCCGGGCGGTTCTGGGTTTGCGGGCGGCAGTGCGGTTTCCCCGGCGCCAGCGGCTTCCCAGGCCGAACATGCGGCTGATTTTATCCGGTTCTTTGTCAGGCACGTCAGGCTTCCGTCTGGGCGGCCGCGCGGCGCGTCCGCCGGCCTTCATAGGCCCGGATGATATCCTGCACCAGGGGGTGGCGCACCACGTCCCGCTCAGTGAAGTGCACTAATTCGATGCCCTCCACGTCCTCAAGCAATTTCCGGGCCTCCACCAGCCCGGAAGTCACCCCCGCGGGGAGGTCGATCTGAGTCACGTCCCCGGTGATCACCGCCTTGGCGCCAAATCCCAGGCGGGTTAAAAACATCATCATCTGCTCCGAAGTGGTGTTCTGAGCTTCGTCCAAGATGACGAAGGAATCGTTCAGGGTGCGGCCCCGCATAAAGGCCAGGGGGGCTACTTCGATGACCCCCCGCTGCACCAGACGGGAGGCTTTTTCAAATTCCATCATGTCGTGGAGCGCGTCATATAAGGGCCGCAGATAGGGATTGACCTTTTCGTACAGGTCCCCGGGCAAAAACCCCAGCTTTTCCCCGGCTTCCACCGCGGGCCGGGCCAGGATAATACGGATAAACTCATGGTTCATCAGGGCTGCCACCGCCATGGCCATGGCCAGATAAGTCTTGCCGGTGCCCGCGGGGCCGATGCCAAAGACGATGTCGTGGTTGCGGATGGCTTCGATGTACCTCTTCTGGTTGAGGCTCTTGGGGGTGATACGCCGCTTCATGGCGGAGAGGAACACCGTGTCCAGGAAAAGGTCCCGCAAAGACGCGGTGTCCTTTTCCTGGAGGATGCGCACCGCATATTGCACATCTTGTGGAAAAACGGGATAGCCGGACTGAAGGATGTCGTAGAGTTGGGTTAGGACCCGGCCGGCCAGGTTAACTTCCGCGTCGGGGCCTTCCATGGTCACCTGGTTGCCCCGGACCTGGAGCTTAATCCCCAAGGCCCGGCCCACGATGCGCAGGTGCCGGCCGTGTTCGCCGAACAGGGCCTGGGCCAGGGTGTTGTCCTCAAAGGTGACCTGGGACTTGGGCGCCGCGGCAACGGAAGGCTTGGCAGCCGCGGGAGGCTTGACCGAGGCGGCAGTTGAGGACTTGGCAGATTTTTTTACGCGTTTGATGGCTTGGTCCCCATTACCTGGCCCCTGATAAGGCGCTGCCGGGGGCGGTTGTCAAAGTCCAGGAGGACGATCTGCTGCCAGGTTCCCAGTTGCAGACGCCCGTCTTCAATGGGTATGCCCAGGGAGGGTTTCAAGAACGCGGCCCGTACGTGGGAATAGCCGTTGCCGTCCCCCCAGCGCCGGTCATGCTCATACACCAGGTCCTGGGGAAAGAGGCGCTCTATGGCGCTCCTGAGGTCATTAACTACCCCCGATTCGTACTCGATGGTGGTCAGGGCCGCAGTGGAGCCGGAAATGAACAGGGTGAGGAGGCCCGAACCCACGCCGGTGCCTCTCACCTTTGCTTGCACCGCGGCGGTGAGGTCCAGGATGTCGGTGCCCCCGGTGGTCTTAACCTCCAGGGAGAAGGTATCCAAAAAAAGCATAGGGCGTTAATATCAAAATTTTCCGGGCAAGACAATTCTTTCCTCAATATCCTGTCTGACTTCTATTTTATCATAAATCGGCGCACAAAAGTGCAAGCATTATTAAGAGGAAAAAACCCCTGCCAGGGGCGGGAAAATGGCGGCTCGGTTTCCATTTTCGCCCTCCGGAGGATTGACACCCCCTGGGAAATTGGGGATAATCAACCCCGGAGCAAGCTTGGGGCCGTTAGCTCAATTGGTAGAGCAAGTGACTCTTAATCACTAGGTTTAGGGTTCGAGTCCCTGACGGCCCACCAAATTAGCGATAAATATAAAAGGGTTAGCTAATAACAAGCTAACCCTTTTATATTGATAATCAGCAGGGATACCCCAGGGATAACCACAGTGCGGAAACTCATCTGTTAGAACCCGGAAATGTCTGTCCACTACCCTGAGAATTTGGCCGTCAGAATTATTGAGCGGCTATGGACTTAGGTCCGCTATTTGGTCTTTTGAAAGAAAGTCTTATGGGAGACTTGCCATACTCCCTTAGCCCTCCTCGCTTTGCCCCCGGGAGTCCACCATTCTTGGGGCCGCTCCTATCTGCCCTGGCCCATAGCGACCCCTGCTACGTCCCCCTCATCCCGGCCTAAAACGAAAACCCGGAGACTGGGACTCCTGCCCCCCTGGTCAATATATTGCCCCCGGAGAAAATTCAAAAAAATCATCTACATACAGTGGCAGCTATTCGATCCATGTCCAGAAAAATCCTAAGACTTCGATAGTGGCAAGCGATGTGGCAGCAGACGGGATAAAAATGAACATGAAGCCAGGAAGGAATAGCAGCCAAGAGCCATGAATTACTTCGGCATCTCAAAGCCCAGAAGATAAAACATAGCCAGGACCACGGTGATCAGCATGGGCACAAAGCAGACCTTCATGTAATGGATGAAAGAGATGTGGTAGCCGGCCTTCTCGGCCAGGCCCACAGTGACCACGTTGGCAGAAGCGCCGATCATGGTGCCGTTGCCCCCCAGGCAGGCGCCCAGGGCCAGGGACCACCAGAGGACGTCGTTGGGCACGTTCATGCTCTGATTGAGAAAGGCGACAATGGGGAGCATGGTGGCGGTGAAGGGAATGTTGTCGATGGCTGCCGAGGCAATGGCCGCCACCCATAGGATCATGACCACGGCCACCGTCAGGTTGCCCCGGGAGACGTCCCGCACCCACTCGGCGATCATCTGGATCAGGCCGGTTTCTTCAGCTCCGGCGATGACGATAAACAGCGCCATGAAGAAGATCAACGTTGGCCACTCCACTTCGTGTTCCAGCATCTCCACAATATCCACCCGGGAAATGGCCAACAGGAACATGGCGCCGGTGAGGGCGGCGATGGAGGGTTCCATGTGCAGCACACCGTGCACCACAAACAGGAAGATGGTGAAGCCCAGCATCCCCAGGCTCATGACGGTGAGTTTCTTATCGGTGATCTTATACTCCTGTCGCAAATAGGCCATGGTGCGCTCCACATCCTTGACTTCGGCCTTGAGGTACTCCTTTTTATACCAGTAGAGGTAATAAATCACCGTGACCACCAGGCAAAGCGCGCAGATGAGCGTCAGGTGCACCATAAACTGGACAAAGGTGAGCTTGGCATAGGAGCCGATGAGGATGTTGGGAGGATCGCCGATCAGTGTGGCAGTGCCCCCCACATTGGAGGCAAACACCTCCGGAATCAAAAAGGTGATGGGGTTAACCTTCAAGGTGATGGCGATCTCAATGGTCACCGGAATCATCAACAGCATGGCGGTGACATTGTCCAGGAAGGCGGAGGCGATGGCGGTTACCACCATGAGGATGCCGGAAAGGATAAAGATGTTCCCCGGGCCAGGGCATACGATTTGAAGGCCAGCCATTGGAACAAGCCCGTCTTTTTCAGGACCCCGACAATGATCATCATGCCCATCAACAGGAAGATGACATTCATATCGATGGCCCGCATGGCATCTTCAAAGGAAAGGATAAAATATTCCTTGTTAAAAGTTCCCAGGGTATAGCTGATGAACATCACCAGGGCGGCACCCAGCAGGGCCGCCAAGGCCCGGTGCATCCACTCCGCGGCGATGATCACATAGACCAGGAGGAGGACAGTTGCGGCAATCCAAAAGGCCGGGGTGATTGCACGGTACATGGTAAAGTTCTGGACCCCTTGATAAACGGTGTTGCCGTGGGCATCGCGGCCGGCCTCGATGACCTGAATCTCTGTGGGCGCGATCTCCCGCCAGGAGGGCTTAGCGGCAGTTATTTCAACCTTCGCCTCCTTGAGGGTATCGGGGGGAAGCACGAATTCCGCCAGGAAACTTCCTGATTTCCCTGTAATGATCTCATCTTCGGGGCCCGCTGGCTTGAGAGGCTGGCCCTTAACCAGCACTTCCAGTTTCACTTCCTTGACCCCCCGGCCTTGGAGGTTTTTGACGGCCCCCGCCACAGTCAGGCGGTCACCGGGTTTTTCCGGACCCGCCATGGCCATTATGACTGTAAGGAAGACGGCCAGGGGCGCTATGAAAAGGGTAATGGTTAGTGGCTTGAATTTTTTCAGCATAAGTAATTTCCCCTTAGGGGTATGAATAGATGCTTGGTGAATGCACCGGGTGATACCGAATAACCACCTTTGGCTTGAACCGGTTCATTTGGTTAAAACCGGCATCCCCATGAGCGGCCAGATCAAATAGCAAAACACCGTCAGGACAGCCATAAGCACAATGCTGGGAATCCAGCCGTACACAAAAAATTCTCCGGTACTGAACTGCTTGCTCTCATAGGCGATGGCGTTGGGAGCAGCGCCGATGAGGAGATTGAAGGGCATGCCGGAAGTGACCAAAGAGGCGAAGAGGATCACGTGGCCGGCCACGCCTAAGTAGTTGGCGATGACCAAGGAGACTGGAAGCGCAATGGCGATGGCCGCCACATTCATGATGAAGTTGGTCATGATCAGGACGAAAAAGGCGATAGACAGCACAAACACCAACCAGTTGGCCTTCTGAAACATGGCGAGCCAATGCACCGCCAGGTACTGGGCCGCCCCGGTTTTCCAGAGACAGAAGCCGATGCTCATGGCGCCACCGAACAAGAGAATAATGTTCCAGGGGATATTCTCCAGGTCCTCCACCGTGAGCGTTTTAGTCAGGAAGAAGGCCAGCGTCCCGACAAGCATGATGCCCGCCCGGTCCATTTTCTGGAAGGCTTCCACGGGCGCGAAGGATTTGAGCATGAAGAGGGTGATGATACCCACCATCGTGAAAATGACGAACTTTTCTTTGTTGTTCAAGGGGCCCAGTTCCTTGGCCAGATCCCTGGCTTTTTCCCGCAGGCCGTCGATGCGATCCCGCTCCGGGCGGAAAATCATCATAATCATGAGCCAGATAAGAAATACCATAAGCACGCCCACGGGCAGCATGTACCAAGTGAGTTCAAAGAACCCCACATCATAGCCCGTAGGGTACAAGGTGCCTTTAATGTTCAAGCCTTTGGTGAACTCTCTAAACATGCCTGCGGCGGCGACGCCTCGGGCGGCGCCGAGATAGGTGATAATGGAACCGGCGCCGGCTACCCAGGCCATGCCGATGAAAAGGCCTTTGCCGAATCTCGTGGGCTGGTCTGACTCGCTGTAGAGGGCGTGGATGGCCATGAGCAAGGGGAACATGGCGGCGGCCACCGCGGTATGGGCCATGAGCAAGGTCATGCCGGCAACTACCAGGAAGGTTCCCAGAAGGATGAAGCTGGTCTGTTCGCCCACCAGCCCCAGCATTTTGTAGGCCATGCGCTTGGTGAGGCCGGAGGCGCTGAAGGCCAGGCCGATGACCAGGGAGCCGAAGATAAACCAGACAGAGGGGTCCAAAAAATCTCCCAAAGCCTCCTTGGCCGGTCGCAGGTGGAACAGCGTCTGGAACAAGCCGATGCCGATGGCGGTGGCGCCGATGGGCATCACCTCAAAGACCCACCAGACCCCGGCCATGAGAAAGAGCCCCAGGGACATTTTCCCCTCCCAGGAAAGCTGGAAAACCTTCCCCTGGGGGTCCACCGCGTTCGGCAAAGTCTCAATCAGGTAAAACAGCACAAAGATTCCCAGGCCCAGGAAGATGAATATGATGCGTCGCCAATCGATGGCGACCTTCTTGGGGGCAATGACAATCTCTTCGGGCATCTCCGGCAAGCCGGCACCCATTGGCATCTTTTTAGTTTCCTCGCTCATCACGCCTCTCCACCGCTGACATTGGCAAATTAATCAGTCGCCCAGAACCAGGTCGGAGATCTCTCTGAACAGGTCGCTCAGACGTACCATGCCCACCACCTTTTTGTCCTGCATGACCGGCATCAGCCCCACATCCTCCTTGATCATTAGAAAAACCGCCTTGGCCAAAGAGTCGTCGGCACCTACCGCAATCTTGATGGGGCTCATGACTTCACTCACCGGCGATTGCGAGGCCTCCCTCACTCCCGGACCGAAAAGGTCAGCGCCCAGGATTGACAGGCTGGGGTCCATTTCGATGGAAGCACTTTCTTTCACCTTAGTCTTAATGAGAAATTTGGGGGCCAGCCCTCTAATGATATCGCGCAGGGTCAACATACCCATGAGTTGGTATTTTTCATCAAATACCAGCACCGCTCGGGGCTCAAAAGCACTCTCGAACTTGAGGCTCGCTTCCCGCACGATGGCAATAGCTTGACGTAAAGTAAACCAATAAGGAATGTGAGGATAATCTTCGAGGGCAATCATCAAATCTTTTACTTTTTTGTGTAATGCCATATGATCCTCCAACATTTATGTTAATTGGACGTTATTGCGACCTCACGTTGACATAAAGGAACGCATCCACACTTCCTGTTTATTTGGAGCTGGAATGCAATATTGAGATAATATTATTTCCCCGATAACTATAATAATTCGGGGACGTTATTAAATAAGTTGCTTGAAAAAAAGATGGAGGAAAATCGAAAGAGGGATCAGGAAGTGCGCCAGGGGTCGCGCTTGAAAGGTTGGACTTCTGTGCCGGTAATTGCTTTCATGGCAATGCGCTCTGAAGTTTACCCTTTACCAAGGCTGTTGGAGGATGTTTGCAGATAAAGATAATCTCAGAATCAAAACGCACTCGTTCTTATCATGACAGAAATCTTCTGTCAATAAAAAACGGCTCCCGGAGTTCTGGTAGAGTCGCCACTTTCCGCCTTCCCGGCAACCGAAACCGGCATCGGTGTTATATCTATCCAATCCGCGCTGACTCGGCAATGAAGCCCAGTGGGCGATTACCCCAATAGTTCCTCCCATTCCAAGTGACTTTTGGCTCCCGGATTTTCAGGCCGTCAGTATTGTAGCGCCGATTCTTATTGACTTTCTGATTTTTCATATGATATAAGACCAACCTAGTGCGGCCTGAGCCGTTTGAATGCCCCTTGTTTCATTTGCCTCAGTTAAAGGCAGGATAACTACCAGGGTAACATAAGATGAAGGCAATTAGCGGTAGAGAAGTACAACCTTTCAAGCGAGATCCCTGGAAGATCGCCTGATCCCACTCTTTTCTTTCTCCCCATTTACTTAAATACCTATTCACTAAGCTGTTATTTTTTCTGTCCATAACTGGATAGTCAAAATAATCGCCTGGTGCATATTTGATTTCCTATTTACTTTTATTCTAATCAAAAGCCAATGCAATCTTTTGATTCAGATTATATCAGATCAATTTCTAGTCTTTCTTAATTGCCAAGGTTATACCGAGGTGCACTAATATGAAACATCAGGAGATAGGTCCATGAAGCAGAGTTATTGTGGCTTGTGTGAAAACTGTCCGATAGAAACCCCTGGTTTTTTGAAAGCCATTGCCAAGGTCAAAGAATACCTGGACCAGTTGTCCATATCCTGGTGGGCCCATTGTTTTCCAGGGGAGGAGGGCTTTTCCTTCCCTGAATTCCGCAAGGGGCTCGATTGGTTTCTCAGACAACCTGAATGCCGGGGTTGCAAGGGAGGAGGAGGCTTGAAGGATTGTCTTATTCGCCGCTGCGCCATAACCCGGCAAGTTGCCCATTGCTGGGCATGTCACGACCTGGAGACCTGCGAACATTTCAATATCATTATCCAAGAATCTCCTGGAAATGTAGTTTATTTACATCGGTACTTACTAAAAAATGGATTTGGCAACCTGCAAGTTGATGCGGGATATAGTTTATGTTTAACAAAAATCAAAGACTGTTGACAGCCGGCTCTCTTCTGATATTCCTCCCTTAAGCCAGGCCCATTGAGAATGAAGCCATGCCGGTTCCCATTTTAACCGATCTCGTCATTATCTTCGGCCTCTCCATCGTAGTTCTGTTCATCTGCCACCAGCTCCGGGTGCCGGTGACGGTGGGGTTTATCCTCACCGGGATTCTGGCCGGACCCCACTTGCTAGGTTTGGTCAAGGCCGTGCACGAAGTGGAAATCCTGGCGGAGATCGGGGTCATTTTATTGCTCTTCACCATCGGCGTGGAATTTTCCTTCGCCAATCTTCTCCAGATCAGGCAATCGGTGTTAGTGGCCGGACCCATCCAGGTGGCGGCCACCTGTCTGACAGGGCTGTTTCTGGCCCTTAAGTTCGGCAAGACCATGGGCGAGGCAGTGTTCATCGGCTTTCTGGTGTCCCTGAGCAGCACCGCCATCGTCCTCAAACTCCTCCAGGAGCGGGCCGAAGTTGACACCCCCCACGGCCGCACCAGCCTGGGCATCCTGATCTTTCAGGACATCATCATAGTGCCCATGATGCTCTTCGTCCCTTTGCTGGCCGGAGCGTCGGAAAATATCGGGGTTTCTTTTCTCATATTGTTGGCCAAAGGTATGATCATTATTGGGCTGGTTATCGCCAGCGCCAAGTGGGTGGTGCCCCACGTCCTTTACCAGATCGCCCGTACCGGCAACCGCGAACTCTTCCTGTTGTCTATTGTGCTGATCTGCATTGCGGTGGCCTGGCTGACGGCCCAGGCCGGCCTCTCCCTGGCCCTGGGGGCATTTCTGGCGGGGCTGATCGTCTCCGAGACCGAATACAGCCATCAGGCCCTGGGCAATATCCTGCCGTTTCGGGATGTCTTTGCCAGTTTCTTTTTCATTTCCATCGGCATGCTCTTGGATGTGGAATTTCTCCTCAACCACCCGGGGATCATCGCCCTGCTCACCCTGGGGGTGTTGCTGGTCAAGGCCCTCCTGGCCGCCTCCGCCGCCCTCTTCCTGAAATTCCCCCTGCGTACCGCCGTGCTGGTGGGCCTGGCCCTCTGTCAGGTGGGGGAATTTTCCTTCATCCTCTCCAAGGTGGGGCAGAGTCATGGACTATTTTCGGGTGACAGTTATCAACTGTTCCTGGACGTAACCATTACTACCATGGTGGCCACCCCCCTGTTAATGGCCCTGGCGCCCCGGGCCGCGGACTTTATGCTGCTTTGGCCGCTGCCCCAAAGGTTGAAGCTGGGGGCGCACCTGCCTCAACAAATAAACCGATCAATCCCTGGGGATCACCTGATCATTGTGGGCTTCGGGGTGAATGGCCGCAACCTGGCCCGGGCCGCCAAAACCGGGGGAATCCCCTATATCGTGATTGAAATGAATCCGGAAACGGTCCGCCGGGAAAGGGAGAGGGGCGAACCGATTTTCTATGGCGACGCCACCCAGGAAGAAATCCTGAAACATGCCAATATCAAAGAGGCCAGGGTTATCGTGATAGTCATCAACGACCCGGCGGCCACCCGGCGGATTGTCAGCCTGGCCCGCAGTCTCAATCCCCGGGCTTATATCATCGTGCGCACCCGCTATCTCCAAGAATTGCAGTCCTTGTTTGAACTGGGCGCGGATGACGTCGTGCCCGAAGAGTTTGAAACCTCGGTGGAGATCTTCACCCTGGTCCTGAGGAAATACCTGGTGGCCAAAGAGGAGATCGAAAGATTTGTCACCCAGGTGCGGGCCGATGGCTACCTGGTTTTACGAGGCATTTCCAAAGAGTTGGATGCCGGTCTCCGACACCTGCATGACTTCGAGATCAGCACCTTCCGCTTGGGTGAGCGGGCTCCCCTGGCAGGCAAGTCCCTGGCCCAGGTGGAGCTGCGCAAGCGGCACGGAGTAACGGTCCTGGCCATCCGCCGCAACTCCCAGATGCTGCCCAATCCGGAGCCAGACATGCAGCTATTGGCCGACGATCTACTGATTGTCATGGGGACCCCCGAGAATCTCAGCAACTCCGCCTGGTTATTCAAAAGCCCAGAGGAAAGGTCATGAATCCCTTCATTGCCATGGTCATTGGCGCCATCTTGGGTTTAAAACGAGTCTGTCCCAAATGCAAGAGAGTTCAAATTGTCTCTTCGGACAAGAGGCGGGATACGGTGCCCTGTAAGTTCTGCGGCACTGATATTCCGCCGAAGCGTTGAAAATTGACTGGTTTAGAACCGACCGGTTCAAAGCATAACCTTCGAGCCTCACAGGAGATTTTATCATGGTGACATATTCTTATCCCTTTAACCGCATCCTCATCCCCTATGACGGCAGCCCTGCGGTGAATAAGGCTCTGGAGTGGGCTGCAAGCCTAGCCCGGGCCGGAAGCGAAGCCGTGGAAAAGGTCACCCTGCTTCGGGTCATCGGCGGCGCGTATCTGGCCCGGCACATTCAAAACGTAGACCTGCGCGTCACCCGCATGGACCAAGACGCGGCTTGGCGCCGGATGAGACAGCACCATCTCGATCATGAGATCATGCCGCTCTTGGAGGAAGGCAAGCGCTTCTTAAGGGAGAAAGGAGTGGTGGCTCCCATCGAGACCCGGGTCTCTGAAGGCAAAATCGGGGAAGAGATCATCCGTCTGGCCACCGAGGGCGGTTACACCACCATCGTCATGGGGCGGCGAGGATTGTCCCCGGTAAAGGGGTTGCTCCTGGGAAGTGTGACTCGCCAAGTCTTGTCTTTAGCTCAAAAAATGACCGTTTTCGTGGTGGGTCAGGAAGCGATCTTCGACCCTGATTGCCCCATTTCTCCCCTGCTATTGCCGGTGGACGGCTCGGAGCCGAGCCTGGCCGCGGTCCGCCAGGGGGCCGGCCTGGCCAAAACCTGGGAGCAATGTCAGCCCAATCTGACGTTGTTGCACGTCATCGATTTTGTCAAAGTAAGCGCCTCACTCAATGCCGGGACCGCATCTCTGGTCAAGGAAGGAGAAGAAATTTTGTCCTCTGGCCGTCAAATTTTGAAGGAAGCCGGCCTGGAAGGACTTTGTACCGATAAGTTACAGGTGGGAGCCCCGTCACGCCTTATCACCGATGAAGCGGCGGAAGGCAGGTATGCCTTGGTCCTAATGGGAGCACGGGGGTTATCCCACTTGAAGCAGTTATTTCTTGGCAGCGTCTCCAGCGATGTCGTGCATCGAGCCGCAAGAGCCATTATAGGGATAGTATATCTCTGAAAAAGAAGGGGAAGAGTGACAATTTTTCGGAGGAAGGATGCACTGGTATCAGTTTGACATTAATCGGATTTTTGCAGACCTGGACACCACCGAGCATGGCTTGACCGATTCCGAAGCCAGGGAGCGTCTGCAGAAGTTCGGACCCAACAAACTGGCGGAAGAGGAAAAGATCAGCAAATTGAAAATTCTTCTGCACCAGTTCAAGAGTCCCTTGATCTATATTCTGCTCATTGCCGCGGTGGTGACTGCTATTCTCCAGGAATACAAGGACACCGGAGTAATCGTGGCAATTTTGCTCCTGAATGCCTTAGTGGGCTACATTCAGGAGTATAAGGCCGAAAAAAACGTCCAGGCCTTGAAAAAAATGGTAGTGGCCAGGGCCCGGGTGCTGCGGGATGGCAAAGAGCAGGAAATCAACAGTGAGGAACTGGTGCCGGGGGATATTGTGTTCCTGGCTTCCGGCGTCCGGGTGCCAGCTGACCTACGTCTTATCAAGACCATTGAGCTCAGGGCCGATGAGTCTATGCTCACCGGGGAGTCCATTCCGGCAGAGAAAATTACCGCAGTCATCCCAGAGGACAATCTCACCCCCGGTGACCAGAGGAACATGGCCTTTATGGGCGCGGCGGTGGTGAACGGCCGGGCCAAAGGGGTGGTGGTGGCCACGGGGGTGCGGACAGTCCTGGGCCAGATCGCCAGGGACGTCCAGGAGCTCCAGGTGACCAAGGCTCCCCTCCAGGAGAAGATTGAACGGTTTGCCCACACCATCGGCATTATTGTCCTGGTGGCTTCCGCGTTGCTCTTTCTCATCGGCATCCTGGTAGGCGAAAGCGTCAAGGACATGTTCATGACCGCGGTGGCCGCGGCGGTGGCCACCATCCCCGAGGGGCTTCCCATCGTGGTGACCATTACCCTGGCCATCGGCGTGGCCCGCATGGCCCAGCACAACGCCATTATCCGCAAACTGCCGGCGGTGGAGACCCTGGGGAGCACCACCGTCATCTGCTCCGACAAGACCGGCACCCTCACCAAGAACGAGATGACCATACAGCGGGTCTATGACGGAGGTCATATTTATGAACTTACCGGCAGCGGCTATGAACCTGGGGGGGATATCCTGGAGGGGGGACGGCAAATCAACCCCGCCGCCGATGCCGACCTGCTCATGGTGTTCCGGATCGGGTTGTTGTGCAACGAATCAGATGTTTACCTGGAGGATGAACAATACAAGGTGGATGGGGACCCCACGGAAGGCGCCCTTATTGTGTCCGCCATGAAGGCGGGATTGAACCCCGAGGAGGAGCGGGAAAAGTACCCCCAGCTATTCATCATCCCCTTTGAATCGGAGCGGGGTTACATGGCCACCCTGCATCGAAACGGCGAGAGGAACCTGGTCTTTGTCAAAGGCGCGCCGGAAAAGCTGTTGGAACTCTGCAAAGAATGCCGGATGGAGGCATGGGAGGACGTTCCCCGGGTGGCCGACCACTTTGCCCGGGAGGGCTTGCGGGTGTTGGGCATGGCCTACAAGGAAACCCCCGCCCCGCAAACGGAAATCACCATGGCGGACCTGCAAACCGGGCTGATTTTCGCGGGACTCCAGGGGATGATCGACCCGCCCCGGCCAGAAGCCATCGACGCGGTGGCCGGCTGCAAAAAGGCGGGCATCCGGGTGGTGATGATCACCGGGGACCATGCGGTCACCGCGGAGGCCATCGCCAAGAAACTGGGCATCGAGGAAGAAGAGGAAGTCGTGGAAGACCTGGCGGCCAAGCCGGTGGAAGCCATGACCGATGAGGAGCTTTTCTCCGTCTTCAAGGAGGTGGCCAATGTCCTGGCCCAACGATCCGGCCTGAACGGCCAGTCCCCCTCCAGCCTCACCGGGAAACACGTTCGGGCCATGAGCGACATGGAGTTCTTTGCTTTCACCAAGGAAGTACTAGCGGCCCTGGTAAAACGAGCCGGGCCGGAAGGGGCGGTGCGCAAGGTGCTCACCGGCAAGGAACTGGAGGCGATGAGCGATGCCTCTTTGTTTCACCTGGTCAAAAAAGTCTCGGTTTACGCCCGGGTCGCCCCTCACCATAAGCTCCGCATTACCCAACAATTGCTGAAACATGGAGAGATCGTGGCCATGACCGGGGATGGGGTGAACGACGCCCCGGCTCTCAAAGCGGCCCATATCGGCGTGGCCATGGGTAAAACCGGCACCGACGTGGCCAAGGAGGCCTCGGACATGGTCATCGCCGACGACAATTTCGCCAGCATCTACCGAGCGGTGGGGCTAGGGCGGATCGTTTTTGACAATATCCGCAAAGTCACTTTTTTCCTTATCCCCACCGGTATTGCCGCCATTGTTTCCATCCTGGCCACGGTGATGCTGGGGCTGCCGCTCCCTTATCTGCCGGCCCAACTGCTGTGGATTAACCTGGTCACCAATGGCTTGCAGGATGTGGCCCTGGCCTTTGAGCCGGGGGAGAAAGATGTTTTGGACCGGCCACCCCGACACCCCAGAGAAGGGATCATGTCCCGCCTTCTCATTGAGCGCACCATTGTCGTGGCCCTGATCATCTCCGCCGGAATCGTCTACGAATTCGTCCATGCATTGAATCAAGGGGTGTCCCTGGAAAAAGCCAGGACCATTGCCGTCACCACCATGGTCTTTTTCCAGTTCTTCCAGGCCTTTAACAGCCGTTCCGAGATGCACTCCCTTTTCCAGATGAACCCACTGGGGAACCCTTTCCTCTTTTTCGGCACCCTGGCGGCGTTCCTCGCCCACCTGGCCGCTATCTATGTACCGGCCTTGCAGTGGGTCTTCCGCATGGAGCCCATCGGTGCCATGGAGTGGCTGAGGATCGGGCTGGTATCGGTAACCGTGGTTATTGCGGTGGAGATAGACAAGTGGCTGAGGCGGAGGCAGATTATGGCCTCTGTCTAAATAGTGAACCAAGAGGCAAACGGCCCTGGAAAGATATGAACCACTTCCATGTCACCCTCAGATCTGCATTACAGGTAAGGCGCCGGGGGCAGCCCCTCCTTCTCTTGCTGGATTATGACGGCACCCTGGTGGAGATCGCGCCACGCCCAGAGTTAGCCCAGCCCGCTCCGGAGTTATTGGAACTGCTGGGGCGGCTGGCCGCTCGGGGGGACATGAGGCTGATGGTGGTATCAGGTCGTCCCCTTAGCGACTTGCAGGGACTGCTACCCGTCTCAAGCCTGGACTTTGTGGCGTCCCATGGCGGGGAAATCTTTATTGGCGGTCGGCTCCACCCTCTTCCGCTTGACCCCGCAGCAGATCAAGAGCTTTCCCCATGGCGGAACCTGCTGGTGGCAAGGCTGCAAAATTTTCCGGGATGGTGGATCGAGGACAAGCCTCAGGGGTTTGCTCTCCACTATCGGCAAGTGCCGGAAGAACATGCATTTGAATTCATAGGAATTTTGGAAAGATGGCGGGAACGGCTTCGGCAGGACGGGGGCTTTCAGCTCCTGGCGGGTAAAAAAGTTCAGAAATATTACCGCGTGGAATCAGTAAGGGTTCGGCAATAAAGACAATTTTGTCATTGTTGCCTGGATTTTTCCCAATATATATTGGAGACGATGTAACCGACGAAAGCGCTTTCCAATTCCTACAAGGCCAGGGGCTGACCATCAAAGTGGGCCGACCCGGCACCGAGACGGCAGCATCCCATTTCCTTCCCGATCCTGAAGCTGTGCGTCGCTTCCTGGGTCTTCTCATAGCCCCGCCGGAGGACTTTACATGACGCCTAAATTAGACGAAGTAGCCGAAAATCCCTTTGGGTTCCATGAATGCTTCCTGATGCCTATGCCCCTGGGCAAAAAGGTGGTGAACCTTCGGGAACTGTTAGAAAGCCTGCGGGAGATAGACGAATCAGTGCTTTTCTATCACTTGATTCAATCCCGGCTGGCAATGGGCTATCCGTTGGTGGAATACCCTAACGACTTCGCCCTCTGGGCCGCCAACGCCTTGCAGGACTCCAAGCTGGCGGAAAAGCTCAGCTCTTTCGACCCGTTTGAATACCAGAACCTGATGCTGGTACGCCAGGCGGTAGTGGACATTCTGGAGGAATACCTATGGGACTTGCACGTCGTCCCTTGGGCCCGCCCCGGCTTTGAATTTCACTTCTGCCAGGCCTCGGTGGTGGTGATGCATTCCCTGATTTCCGCCCGCACCCTGAAGGAATTCTGCGGGGCCCTCACCCAGGTGGGGCTGGATTCCATCTACTATCATTTCTTCGAAGCCCGCTGGCGCCTGGGGGAGTTGAAAAGCGACGATTTCTCCTTTTGGATTGAGACCAATTTCGGCTTGCCGGAGTTAGTCACGGCCATTCGGGACCTTGACGTTTACTTTTACAGTCTGAAGGAGGTGCGGGAAACCCTTGCAGGGTTGATCCACCAGCACCTGGGAGAAATCTGTGATCACCCTGGATGATTACGCCCCCATCGTGGGAAAGGAAGTGGTGGGCCAGCTTCACCGTCTGGCCGAACACTTGCAGGGCCGGCGTTTTGTTCACATCAACTCTACCGCCGTGGGTGGCGGGGTGGCGGAAATTCTCTCCTGGGCCGTGCCGCTGTTGAACCAGTTAGGTCTTAAGACCACCTGGGAAGTCATTATGGGTGATCCCGCCTTTTTTGATGTCACCAAGGCTTTCCACAATGGGTTGCAGGGCTTCAAAGTCCACCTGACTCCCACCATGCTGGAACATTACCAAAAAATCAATCAGGAGAATGCCCGGCGCTTTTCCTGGGAGGCGGACATAGTGTTGGTGCATGACCCCCAGCCGGCCTTTCTCATTGAATCGCTGAGGCCGCAGGCGCGGCGCTGGGTCTGGCGCTGCCACGTGGATGTCTCCCGCCCCAACCTGGCAGTGTGGCGATTCTTACGGGAGATTGTTAAACAATACGATGCCTCGGTATTTTCCATGTCTCAGTTTGCCCAGAACCTGCCGCACCCCCAGTACCTAATCCGCCCTTCCATCGATCCTTTGAGTGAAAAAAACCGGGATTTGACGGAAGAGGAGATCAAGGCGGTGTTGCACCGCTTGGGTATTAAGAAAGACAAGCCCCTGATCGTGCAAATATCCCGGTTTGATTCATTCAAGGACCCGGTGGGAGTAATTCAGGCCTTCCGCCTGGTGCGGCGCCATACTCCCTGTAAACTGGTGCTGGCCGGCGGCGAAGCCACGGATGACCCCGAAGGCCCCGAGATCCTGGCCCAGGTGCAGGAGGCCGCCCGGGGCGAACCGGACATCCAGGTCCTGCTGCTGCCCCCTGATGCGCACCACGAAGTCAATGCTCTGCAGCGGGCCGCGGACATCATTGTGCAAAAGTCCACTCGGGAAGGCTTCGGCCTCACGGTCACCGAGGCCATGTGGAAGGGCAAACCGGTCATCGGGGGCGCGGTGGGAGGCATTGTCCTGCAACTGCGGGATTACCACACCGGCTTCTTGGTGCATTCCCCCGAAGGCTGCGCCTTCCGCATCCGCTACCTGCTGCACCGCCCGGAGATGGCCCGCCGCATGGGACAGATGGCCCGAGAGTTCGTGCGGAACCACTTTCTCATAACCCGTCATATCCGGGACTATCTTACTCTGATGATCCTCCAGGACAATCCCGACAGCCGTCTCATTGAACTATAGCAATTCAAGGAGATCATTATGTTTTGGGACAAGGATAACTTAAAAAGGCTGATAGAAGAGAGGTTGAGCGACTTCCAGATCATCCTAGTGTCCAACCGGGAGCCATATATGCACATATACAAGGGCGGGGAGGTGGAAACCATTATCCCCGCCAGCGGCATGGCCATTGCCCTGGACTCCCTGATGCAGACTTGCGGCGGCACCTGGGTGGCCGCGGGCAGTGGAGAAGCCGACCGGGAGGCCTGCACCGATGGGGACTCGCTCATAGTGCCGCCCCAGGCCCCCCGGTACAAATTGCGGCGCCTGTGGCTCACCCGCCAGGAAGAGAACGATTATTACTACGGCTTCTCCAATGAAGCCTTATGGCCCCTATGCCATGTGGCTTATACCCGGCCTCGGTTTGACTCCGGCCAGTGGGAGACCTACAAGTCCGTCAATCGCAAATTCGCCGAAGTGGTCCTCTCCGAGGTGGCCGATCCCCGGCGCACCATCGTCTTCATTCAGGACTATCATTTCGCCCTGTTGCCCCGGATGCTCAAAGAAGCGGAGCCCAATCTGGTTGTGTCCCAATTCTGGCACATCCCCTGGCCCAACTATGAAATCTTCCGCATCTGCCCCTGGGGTCCGGAAATCTTGGACGGCCTCCTGGGTAACGACTTGTTGGGCTTTCATCTGCAATACCATTGCAACAATTTCTTCGACACGGTGGACCGCACCCTGGAAGCCCGGGTGGACCTGGAAAGATTTTCCATTTTCCGCCAGGAAAGAGAGACTCGGGTGCGGCCATTTCCTATCAGCATCGACTTCGACCGCTTCGAGGCCTGGGCACGAGCGCCTCAAACCCAACGGCGCCTGCAGGAGCTGCGGCATAGCCTCAGCCTGGGCGGCCTCAAGGTAGGGCTGGGAGTGGACCGTCTCGACTACACCAAGGGGATTCCGGAGCGCCTGGAAGCACTCGACATCTTTTTCCGCAAATACCCCCGGTACCAGCAACGCTTTACTTTCATTCAACTGGGGCCCCAGTCACGCCTCCATATCCCCAGCTACAGGCAGCTCAATGCCCTGGTGGATTCCTTGCTGGAGGAGATCAATTCGCAATATGGCCAGGGACGTTGGAAGCCGGTGATCATGTTAAAAGGCCATTACTCCCAGGAGGAGGTGGTGGCCTTCTACCAGTTGGCAGATCTAATAGTAATTAACTCCCTCCATGACGGCATGAATTTAGTAGCGAAAGAATATGTGGCCAGCCGGGTGCAGGGCGAAGGGGCCCTGCTTTTAAGTCCCTTCACCGGGGCCGCCCGGGAATTGACCGGGGCCTACACCGTCAACCCTTATAACCCCGAAGAGATTGCCGATACCATCTTCCTGGCTCTGGAAAACGAGGCGGAACAAAAAGCGTCGCGGCTGGCCGCCATGCGGGCCTGGGTCCAGGAGCATAACATCTTTCAATGGTCTGCGCATTTTCTTCAAGCCCTGATTCACCTCCCCAAAGAAGACTGACAGTCGGCAGTCTTCCGGTATGAATCCACGAAGCGAGGTCTTATCATGCGCCATAAATCGGCACCGCCTTTAAAAACGATAGCTTATTTTTCCATGGAAGTCGGTTTGGAATCTGGCATTCCAACGTACGGCGGCGGACTGGGCATCCTGGCCGGAGACACCTTGCGCTCCGCGGCCGACCTGGGGGTGTCCATGGTAGGGGTAACCCTCCTGCACCGCAGCGGGTATTTTCGTCAGCATCTGGACCCTGGTGGAAACCAAACCGAAACCCCGGACTTATGGAACCCGGAAGATATACTGCATCCCCTGGAACCTAAGGTCGCCATAACCATCGAAGACAGGCAGGTCCGGGTGCGGGCCTGGCGCTATGAGATTCAGGGCTTATCCGGACACAAGGTGCCGGTGTATTTCCTGGACACCGCCTTATCGGAAAATACCCCTTGGGATCAAACCCTCACCGACCACCTCTATGGCGGCGACAGCCATCATCGTCTCTGCCAGGAGGTCGTCCTGGGGATGGGCGGCATGGCCATATTGTCGGCCTTGGGGATAAAGGACCGGGTAATCTACCATATGAATGAGGGGCATTCCGCTCTTCTGTCCCTGTCTTTGTTAGAATCCCGGCTCCAGGGAAGGGAAGGCTTAATCCACACGGAGGCCGATGTGGAAGCGGTGCAACGCCAGTGCGTGTTTACCACCCATACCCCGGTGCCGGCGGGCCACGACCAGTTCCCCTGGGAACTGGTTAAGCAGGTTTTGGGCCATGACCGGGCCGCCCTGCTGGAAGCCACGCAATGTTGCGTCGATATGAGCCTTAACATGACTTACCTGGCCCTGCGTTTTGCCCGCTACATTAATGGAGTGGCCATGCGGCACGGGGAAATCTCGGTGGGCATGTTTCCCGGCTACCCCATTGACGCCATTACCAACGGGGTGCACGCCGTTACCTGGACCTCCCCGCCTGTTGCCGACCTTTTTGACCGGCACATCCCTGAGTGGCGCCGGGACAATTTTTATCTCCGCTATGCAGTGGGTGTTTCCCTTCATGAGATACAGCAGGCCCACGCTCAAGCTAAACAGGAACTCCTGAAAGAAGTGGATAGACGCCGCGGGGTGCATCTGTCAGAAAACGTCCTGACCATAGGCTTTGCCCGGAGGGCAACCACCTATAAGCGCCCAGACCTCCTGTTTTCCGACCTGGACCGGCTACGCGGCCTGGCCCGGCAGGTGGGGCCGATCCAGGTGGTTTTCGGGGGCAAGGCTCACCCCCAAGACGAAGGCGGCAAGGCCATGATCCGGCGGGTGTTTCAGGCCGCCGCCGCCCTGGGCGACGCCATGCCGGTGGTTTACCTGGAGAACTACGACATGTCCCTGGGGAAAATCATCTGCGCCGGCGTTGACCTGTGGCTCAACACCCCTCAGCGCCCCCAGGAGGCCTCGGGGACCAGTGGCATGAAGGCCGCTTTGAACGGAGTCCCCAGCCTGAGCGTCTTGGACGGCTGGTGGGTGGAGGGCCATGTGGAGCACGTGACCGGGTGGTCCATCGGCGATAACTCCGAGAGCCCCGCCGAGCCCTCCCAGGACGCCGCCTCGTTGTATGATAAACTGGAGAGGGTGATTATACCTCTGTACTATGGCAAACCCGAGGCCTACGCCAAAATCAGGCGCTCCGCCATCGCTTTGAACGGCTCATTTTTCAACACCCAGCGCATGGTTTCCCAGTATGTCACGAACGCCTACTATCCTTTTCAAGAAAATTCCCGGAACTGAGGATATGCTAAAGCTTGTGGGTTGCAACCCAGGTTGGGAGCCTGTCGCAAGTTATGTCGCAAGATTGTCGCATCTTAACCTGACATCGGGGTCTGACTGAAGGGCAGCGCCTGCCGCGAGCTTGGTTATTCACTTCTTACGATCATAGGCATCAGGGCTTCATAGATTTTCTCCTGCATCTCTTCGTCCAGGGTGTGGTTGGCGATGAGTTCCCGGATGGTCTCTGCCAGGCTGCGCAGGAAGCACTCAACCCAGTCCCAGTTCCTGGATGGAAAAATGCGGCGCGGCCAGGAGGCGCTCCCCGAAGTCGTTCAGTACCGGGCGTAATGATACCGTCCGCTCCACGGCCCAGATGACATCCAGCAACTGGCGTTGGATTTCCAGGGTCAGAGGCAGACCGGCCCGGCGTTTCACCCACTGGCGTAGGACCTCATAGCCGCTCACTACATAGCCCCAGGCGTCCAGGGAGACCGGGGAGGCGTAGGTTTCCGCCGCCAGGCACAGGCGGCGGCTCTGGGGGTTATAGTCACTCTTTTCAATATTGGTTGTAGGCCCCTGGATGGTGAGGGAACCGTCGCCGGGATAGCACTCCCGGAAGCTGTGCCAGTTGACCAGGCGCTGCCCCAACTCCATGCCTTCCTGGAACAGGCCGTAATCCCAGGGAAAGGGGACCCGAGGGAAGCTCTGGACCAATTCCCGGGCGAACCTCAAGCTGTAGCCCTCCCAGCCCAGCACCCCATAGCAATAGGCGAAAAGCTCTTCCGGCCCGACTGCCCGGCCCCAACGAGAGGACAGGTTTTCCAGGAGGGCGGGACGGAAGTTGTGGGTGCTCCAGGCGCCATTGGAATGGTCCCAAAGCGGGAAGATATAACTTTGGTGCCCACCAAAAGCATGGAGATTTGGGAGACAAGTCTGCAAAAAGGCCACAGGCCCTCTTCCATGACGGTCATGTCGGGACGCTAAAGAAACGTTAGATGAACCCCACCAAAGCCTTAAGGAATTTCTGCGGTCATATTCTATATAGGAAGGATGATAGTAAATAAATTCGTTGTCTAAAGGACGGTAAGCATATGGGATAATCAAATTCTCATCAAATGGGATTGCCGCGGCACGATGGTAACTCTTATCCCTGGTATTATGGAAAATCTCTGCTTTTTGCGACTCCGAAGCCGCCAGAAAATTCTGAATTTTTTGAGCTAAAAGACTGCGAACCGGGGCCACTACCAATTCATCCCGTTTTGTTTGCACACCGCTAATCTTTTTTTGGAATATGACAGACAATTCCGGCCAAGCGGCAAAATCCGCCCCCAGGCCTGGATAAAAGGGGTCCTGGCCGCTCCCACGCACTGGCACAAAGCGGCCCAGGGGAAGGTCCGCGGGGAACTGGTTCAGCCATTCTTCCTTACCGGCCCTGGTCCCCCACTCCTCAGTGTAAAAAACTTCCGCCTCGGCTTCGCCCCGGGAGCCGTCGGCCACACACACCGCGACGGCCACCCCCACCTGGATGTCAAAGACGTTCTGGTCCAGCACCACGCCCGCGGGCAAAGGCGCCCGGCCGTCGCCGTGCAGGTCCAGGATATATATGCGGTCGAAGCAGCGCCGGAACATCTGCCGCATGCCTCCGAAGGCCCCGCCCACGAGCCAGCGGGAATTGGTGATGAAGCTCAGGATGCCCCGCTTGGCCGCGTGTTCCTGCTCAAAGAGCTT